>DAOQVB010000045.1:0-8282 GCA_035341315.1 Candidatus Woesebacteria bacterium
TTCTGCCACTTCCAGCTGAACCCACTTGTAGTGGACTTGTTGGGTTGGTTGTCCCAATTCCCACATTTCCCGTCCCATTGGGATTAAGCAGGATGTTGCCAGTGGTGTTGTAGGCGGCGGAGTTGCCGAGGGTTAAGCTTTGTCTATTGGTAGTTGAAAGGTTGCCATTGGCGGTCAGGAAGGTTGCGCCAATAGTTCCTGAGATTGAAGCAGTGGGTGTGCCGCTGTTCACATTGATGAAACCAAACTTGGCTGATGCCGTTGAGTTGCCGCCGACAAGCAGGTCGGTAGTTGAGTTTTTGGGGAAAATGGCGCCACTACTTAAGCTCCAGAGATCATATTGAGAAATGAATGTTGCTGGATTTTGCCATGTGGGAGGGTTGTTTGCTCCGGCTGAAGTGAGCAAGTAGGTGCTAGTACCAGCTTGTGCATTGGGCATCAGAGCTCCACTAAATTGCAGGTTGCCAACAACATCGAGTCTTTGAGCGGGAGCAGTGGAGCCGATACCGACGTTGCCACCATTCAGAATTGTGAGTCTCTCTGTTAATCCAACATCTCCACCAACACTGGTTCGGATGCTAAAATTTTCACCATTTAAAATATCGATTTTGGGATCAGTCGTACCTCGAAAGGCGAGGGTGCCAGAAGAAGAAGCAGTGCCAGCAATATCAAGAAGCGCTGTTGGGGTTGTGGTCCCAATGCCGACATTACCTGCGGAGGAAATATACATTGGTCGATTTGTGTAGCCGCTAGTCCAGAAAGACATGTCTCCACTACTTACTAAACCAGACCCATTTGCAGCGGGAGTTGTTGTACCAAAAATGATTTGATTATAACTACCAGTATTTAACTTAATTCCGGTATCCCAAGTGAAATAATCACCAACGGTTTTGGTAATAGATCCATCTCTAATGCGAAGTGTATCGGTGCCTGACCCACTATCTACTGCAAGAGTGCCACCAGAAACATGGAAGCGGTAGGCAGGATTCGTCGTCCCAATGCCGACGTTACCAGTACCATTAGGATTAAGCAGGATGTTACCAGTGGTGTTGTAGGTACTTGAATTTCCGAGGGTTAAGTTCTGCCTGGCGGTGGTTGAGAGGTAACCACTGGCTGTCAGGAAGGTTGCGCCAGCAGCCCCAGCAGAGATACTAGCAGTAGGCGTGCCACTGTTGACATTGAGGAGGCCAAACTTTGCCGAAGCAGTGGCGTTGCCTCCAATGTAAAAATCCGCTACTGAGGTATAGGGAGTAGCAGGGGAGATACCACCATTGGCATATTGCCATAGATTGCCAACACTCGAACAGTTACCACTGGTGTCACAAACTTGGTTACCACCTTGGTAAATGGCGGTGCCGTAGATGGCGGACCAACGCGCGGCGTTGCTTCCCAGAGCATACGTATTATTGGCACTCGGGAGAAAATCATTACTCAATAAGAAATCTGAACCGTCAAACCTCAAGTAATTTGTTGCTCCATTGGCAAAATAAAGATAATTGGCAATTTCTACGTTACCACCAACCTCAAGCTGTTGACTTGGAGAAGTAGAGTTAATGCCTACATAGCCGTTATTGAGAATTGTGAAACGCTCTGCCAGTCCGACATCGCCACCAACTGAAGTCTGAATACCAAAGTTCTCGCCATTTAAGACGTTTATTTTGGGATCAGTGGTACCCCTAAAGGTCAACACTCCTGATGACGATGCGGTGCCAGTGGAGTTAATTCGGAATACCTCAGTAGAGGCGTCACTTAATAGGAATCTAAGTGCATTTTCTGAACCAATTCCTCCCTTAATTCTCATTCTGTCATTATTGTTATCGTTGTTAAAACCAAGATTTTGTCCTCCTAAAACTATTGGGCTATTTGAAATGTATGAGCCTAAGGACGTGTATGTTGAATTGATGGTGGTATAGTTACCGTTTAGCTGTATCCGAGACCCACTTAAATATAAAACTCCATCTACTGGGCTATTTGAATGGTAGATATTTACTGGGGTGCCTTGATCACTACCCAAAATAATTCCATTAGCGGTTCCTGTATTGGCTATGGCTAACTTTGCTCCAGGCGCTGTCGTCCCGATCCCCACATTACCGCTGTTTAGCACGGTCAACCTCTCCGTTAGGCCCACATCACCACCCACACTTGTTCTCAAACCAAAGTTTTCGCCGTTTAAGATATCGATCTTGGGATCAGTGGTGCCTTTGAAGGTGAGTGTGCCAGAAGAAGAAGCGGTGCCAGCAATCTCGAGTGAAGCCCGAGCGACGGTGGTGCCAATACCAATATTGCCACTTTTATCGATCACGCCCAGTGGTGTTCCCACTGAAGTTTGCCACTGCATAATATCGCCAGTCGCACTTGGACCAGCCTTGAGAGTGAGAGCTCTACCGCCGGCGTAGGTAGCGGATAGGGTGGCGCCAGGAGCGGAAAGATAGCCCTCGATCAGGGTGTTTGAGTTTATAAGTGTTTGACCCGTTCCGTCAGGGTTAATAATCACATTGCCATTACTTCCAGATGATGTCTCAAGTGTGAGAGTTTTGGCGGTAATTGCAAACGAATCGCCTGTGGCTTCTAAAATCGGGTTTGCATTGCCAAAGACAACCTTGCCGTCGCTTCTCATCACAACGACCGTACTTTCAACCGCACTCGCTGAAGCGGGGTATCCCTGCAGTGTTTCAGAATTAAGTGCATAGGCCACCGTCTTTATTGACTGGCGGGGATTTAGAATTTCGCTATTAACCTGCACTTCCAACCACACATTGCTATTTTCTGTAAACACATCAGAAGTGATCTCTGCACCACACGCATCTCCAAGTGTTGTGGAGAAAATACCGTCTTGATCTGGGTCAATGTTACAACTGTCTGAGTCCCAAAGCATGTTGCCACTGCCAGTGGCAGGCCCTGAATCGTAGAGTCGAAAGCGCATTGGAGTGGCAGAGGTGATTGGGGTTCTGCTAGAGCTTGTTAAGCGACCTTGAAACGACAGTGATCGATTGGGTCTGGTGAGGTTGGCTGGAAATGCTTGTGAAGAATCTGCCCCAGAGAAAAACTGTTGGTATCCAAGAAATGCGGTCCCGAGTAAAAACAATATACCCATTGCCAGATTAAAATAGCCAAGTAATGGTTGAGCGCCCATCGCTTGTTTAATCCTTGAGAAAAATGGAGCTTTTTTAATCTTTTTTATCGGTGAGTTGGCAAAGTGCTTGGGAAGATACTGTTGGACGTCAATATTTTTTAAGGGCAATGACCAGATTGCTGGTCGTTCATCAACTTGACTAACTGGAGTAGTAAGCTCACGTACTGATTTGGCACTCTTGAGTAATTCAGTAAATTCTTGGGCAGAAAATGACTTCCACTGATTCGTAGTCAACCATCCATTCTCTTGCAACCACTGAAAAAACTGCCCTAAACTCGCTAATTTTCGTTGAATAGTCGACTTGGAGGAACCACGTGTAAGCTCATACTCGATGAAGTGAGTAACTTCGGTTTTTTGCACAATCTGATCCGGAGAATTAGAAGAGATAAAACTCAAGTATTGTCCGATGTCAGAGCGATAATTTTTTATTGTAGCTGGTAAGCGGCCAGCAGTTTGCAGTGCCAATAAGTACTTGTGAAGAGCAACTCCAATCTGGGAGAGTTGGTAACTCTTTGCAAACTGCTGTAAAAGCGTCGGCAGTTTTGTTGAAGCAGGCTCATTTTCCCATGCAGGCAAGCGATTGTCTGATTGAGCTTGGTTATATTCCTCAAGCAAGGACCGTATAGCCTTTTGGATTTCTTGTTCGCTGTTTTGGTTGTGGTGATGTACCTGTGTATAAATCACAAACAAAGCTGCGAGATGGTGGATGTACATGTTTTGGGCTAGCATGAAGGAATTTTATGATCAGTCAGCTTTCTCGGTATTAGACAATTAGATGATCTGGATAATCTTGGCAGAAATTCAACTTGATGTCAAAGTCTGGAAAACAAGATGTTTTCTAGGCTAGTAACTCTAGATGTGCATAACTGAGGTTTTCGGTGATAAAAAGCAGAATAATAAATGACTTCACGTCATTTCATGATTATCAGATTGTTTATATGTTCGGTATTTATATGCAACAAAGTCTGGAAATTTGGTAATAATCCCAACTTGACAACTTCATTTGTGAAATTGTACATTGTATTAATACAAGCAACCTAAGTGAACATATTTCTACTATGTTTTATGAAAATCACTGGTAGCCAGAGTAAAAAGATAAATCATTGGGTTGAAATTACTTTTTATACCGAAAAGTTGTGATTCGGGTTACAAAATTGTGAATAACTCGAAAATGATGTCTAAATAGCGTATATATATTAACGAAATAAATACAGATATAGAATGTCATACAACTGCATACATAAATATGAAAAATAATACCCGAAAACTATTGCTTTTCCTCTATCCGAATACCAAAGAGAGGCTGGCGCTACCAGTTGAGTCGCTTGAGCTGATTTGCTCTGAGCTAACCGCATCAGGAAGACAATCGTTGCTCCGACTGTTAGAGAAGCGAGGTTGGATCTTATCGTTACTTCAACCAAATGGATCACTATTAATTTCATTGACTAGTTTAGGTAAGGCCGCACTAGAACGCGAATTTCCGGTTCCGCTTACAAAGAACTCCAAAGACTCTGAGATTTGGACTGCGATCCTTTTTTGCGTCTCTTCAAAGAGTGACCCCCAGTTTAGAAATCTAAGGAGAATGATTCTTTCAAATGGAGGATTGGCACTTACAAGAGGGATGTATGTATTCTCTGGCTCTTTACCAATTAAGCTCCAGACTACTATCTCAAGTCTCTATGGCCAACAGGTTAGTATATTTACTATAAGCGAGTGGATTTTCGGTAAAGATCCGTCATTGTTGTTTGATAAATCTGGCCTTGCTCGGGTGGTAGAGATATACTCAAGTATTAGCAAAGAGTTAGATGAATTGCTAAGCATTTTATATAGTGAAAAAGGTTTGAACAATAAAAGAAAAAGGCAAATTTCAACAGTATTAGAAAGAGTGTATCGAAATGTTCTTGAGGATTCTGCCATGGTACATCGGTTTTATCCAGACGCTGTTCCCATGATAACTATTTTACAAAAAATTCAACGTTTGATACTCGCTATGTTTTAAACCTAATTACTATAGGTATTTATTTGATTCAGGATTGCGGTAATCATTTGGTGGTGAATTCAAATAACTTATGAATTGAGGAGCATCCTTTCGGTACAGCAAAATTCTATGCTCTGGCAGATGTCAAAAGATATATAAAAGTCTACAAATAACAAAAAAAACTATAATGCAACAAATAGCTACAAGATAAGCGATAAAAACGCAGGAAAAATGCGGAAAAACCTAAAGTAAGGAAGCTAGGCAGTATTATTGGCAAGATGACTATTTTTATTTGAGAAAAAGCGAAAAAAACCCAAAAGAGAGCAAATTAATAATGGAGTGCCAGTTAACAGTGATGGACTAAGAAGAACAATAATGACTATCACTGCAAACTGGATTGTGAACAGTGGACCACGCCACTGTGTACTCTCTATGATCAACTTATACCAACTGGATTGTTTCTTCAGTTGTTCAACAGGAATGTGAACGAATGGCCATGGTAAGTCGTTGTTATAACTTACTATCTCACCAAGATAAAAACGATGCCAGGGAACAGATTGCGGACGTTTCGCTATACTTGGGAATTGTAAACCTGACCATTTTGGATTTAAAATAAGATCCCCAGGTTCTAGTTTGGGTAGTAGGAATTCTCCGGAGCGATTAGTGACCGAGACAATCGTTGACTCCTTACTCACTGGGTTAACTACTTCAATTGGGATCAACACTAGTGGTTTTAGGCTGGATCTATCATGCACCTCTCCATCTGGTTTCTGTTTATTTCTCCAACCAAACCACCAAATAATTATTTTTATCATTGTTATATCTGGCACCCGACCGAATTGGCATATGAGAATTATAAACATTATTAAAGTGGGCAGTAGTAACATTGCTGGTGATAACCATTCCCAGAATGGCCTTCGTTCTTCAGTGATGAATGTTACTTTGTCTTTACCTCGCTTAATGACTAAATCCGATTTTGGTCTATTAAACAGCGTGATAAAGGGTTGTAGTGGTGATTGCTCGGATGGTCGTAGAGTTGGGTGGGGTGTTGGAGTAAGAGCTACTAAATATATTGTTGGTTTAGGATGACTAGTGGTTGTGGGGGCTTCCACGGTAGGAGAAACTAGAGTCTCTGTTAACGATTTGTAGATAAACTGAATCGGCGTAAGCGTGTTAGTGTGGCCCGCTGAGTCTTCTATGATGAGAGTTAGAGTGACTAGTGTGTTCTTATCAAGACTAGGAAATTGATACGTCCAAGTACCTCCTGAACCAATGCTATATGTTGTGCTAACGGTGTTTTGGCCAGGGATTGCAAGAATTATAAGCAATGTAGTATTTGGTTCACCAAGTCCAGATATAAGTGGATCCTTATGTTTGGTAGAAAATGGTTCAGTTGGTAGAGTCTGACTATTTGCTGTTGTTATCAAAACCGTTTCATCTTCTATCTTTGTAATACTCAAATACGGAGCTAGAGTATCAATGCTAAAATCCCAAGTAGCCGAAGTTGCTGTATTACTAACAGCATCAGAAGCCACGACACTCCAAGTGTAATCTCCGTCTGAGATAGCTTCTTTTATTGTCAGTGAGAAAGTGTTGTTGTCCTCATTTACCACGAGCGTAAATATGGCCGTATCTTGGTCAACTGGTGAGATGTTAGATATATGGGTTACTTCGTTTAACCAAAAGTCGTAGTGATCAATACCAACATTATCCGTACTTCCATACCAAACGAAAGTGGGGGTGCTTGTGGTCAGGATGGCTTCATCCTCTGGGGATATCAGAACGGGGATGCTGGGAGATTCAATGTCTGGTACTGTAGCAGATACTAGGGAAGCTGAGCTGGTGCTAATTTGAACTTGGGCCTGAGCTTGGTAAAAGTTACTGCAGAAGATCCAGGGTATTAGAATAAGCGTGCTGACTACCCATTTTTTCTGAGAAAATCTGTCATGCACCGTACTTTCTAATCCTGGCAAATCAGTTACTACTTCGACTCCAATCGAGACAGTTTTTCTTCCAGCTCCTTGATCTTAGCTGATTGATCTGTCTTGCGATGGATTAAGTGTCTGCGAACGGCGATGAACATGGCCAGTAGGACAAGCAGTGTGAGTAGAGCTGCTACAACGAGGGTGAAGGGGAAGAGCCAGAATGAAGTTTTAGCGATAGCAATCGCTCCCTGACTACCGTAATTCATAGTAACGGTGGCGGTGTATCTACCAGTGCCCCAGACTTTCTCCCAGCTACCTTCAAATCGGCGTTCAGTGAGCGGAAAGATGTTCTTACTCTCAATTGCTACTTGGTCGACTTTTCTACCCAGCATATCTCTGAATTCGAGCATTAAACCAGGTTGAATATGAATATCGGATTGATTCTCGATAGTAAAAGAGTAGGGTACTGGACCATACTCAGTTAACTTGGGTATATTGAAGCTTCGAACAAACGCACTTTCATTGATAGCGCCTTTGACGTTGACATAGAGTAAGGTTCCTACCCGTTGTGAAATACCTGTGGCAGAGAGTTTGGTATCGGCTGTTTCACCATCTTTGGGTACTGCTTCGGTACTGGGTTGATGCGTGATCATCGCATAGTGACCGCCAGGAAGAGCGTCATCTGGAACTGCAATAATGACGGAGATGATCTTTGTTTCATTGGGTTGGATGGTTTGTAGATTAGGAGCAATAGTGATCCAGGAAGCGAGACTCCAGCGGTTAGAGAGATTCTGGTCTGTTACTGCGATGGGAGTAGAACCATCGACATCAAGCACGAAATCATGAACTGAAGAAAGAATAGTGAGTGGTTTGTCGGAAGTATTGCGAACTCGAACTGTATCTTGTAATACTTCTCCAGGACTGGCAGTGAGAGAACCATCATCACCGAGTCTGGGAGGAATAGCGGTCAGTGTAGTTTGAGATGTAGTGGTAGCAGGCTCTACCGGAGTCTCGGTTTGGGCAAGCACTACTTTGACAAATGAAAAACTCACAACAACTGAGAAGAGAAATAAAAACGTGGTTATGATGCTTCTGAGAGTACGCTTGGGAGTGGGGCAGTGCATAGTGTTTCCTTGAACTACGATAGGTTAGAACGTCGCTGTAGCGGTGTACGTGAGATAGTTACTGTATTCACCAGCTGCCTGAGTGGCAGCGATGATAGCCTTGTAGCAGACAAAGACGTTGT
>DAOQVB010000046.1:0-8131 GCA_035341315.1 Candidatus Woesebacteria bacterium
ACGATATGATTTGGGCTTAGTTGGTCGCTACAAATTAAACCGCAGATTGAAGTTATCAGTCGATGAAAATACCACAGTGTTAACTCCAGAGGACGTTGTGGCAACAGTTAAATACTTAATTGGATTACAGAATGGACGAGGTAAAACTGATGACATAGATCACTTGAGCAATCGGAGAGTACGCCAAATCGGTGAATTAGTTCAGGAATCAGCGTTTCGCATTGGTTTGATTCGTCTTGAAAGATCCATCCGAGAAAAAATGTCTTTAACTAAGACAGAGGACGTATTGTCTCCAGCGGCATTAGTTAATGCTCGTCCACTCATTGCCACTATTTCAGAATTTTTCCGTCGCAATCGCTTATCAACCATACTTGATCAAACAAATCCACTGTCAGAAATTGACAACTTGAGACGTTTGTCCGTGATGGGTACCGGTGGTGTTACTCGAGAGCGCGCATCTTTCTCGATGCGTGATATTAATGCTTCGCAATACTCTCGTATCGATCCAGTTAGATCGCCAGAAGGTCCAAATATTGGCTTGGTAACCTATTTGGCCTTGTATGCCAAAGTCAACAAGCATGGATTTTTAGAAGCACCCTATCTAAAAGTGGTAGCTGATAAGGGCAAGATGAAAGTCAGTGATGAGATCGTGTATCTTGCCGCAGACGAAGATGAAGATTACAAGATTACTCACGCCGGCATAGATATCGATGAAAAGGGATATATCACTGATGAATGGGTCGCTATGCGCACTATGAATAAATTCATTGAAGGACCGGTAGAGGAAGTGCAATTCATTGATGTACTGCCACAGCAAGTGGTTGGTACTTCGGCATCATTAATTCCATTTATTGCTCATGACGAAGCTAATCGTGCCCTGATGGGAACGCATATGCAATGTCAAGCTGTGCCATTAATTAAGCCACAGGCACCTATTGTTGGAACTGGAATGGAAATGGCAGTAGCTACTGCCATGGGTCGTACGGTCTTAGCTCGTCATCCTGGTGAAGTTGTATATGTGGATGGTGATCGAGTTGAGGTTAAATTAAACAAATCGGTATTGGCAAAAATTAATCCTGCTATTACTGCAACTGAAACTATCGAATTTCAAGATGATCGAGAAATTTACCATATTTCCAAATTCGAAAGAACGTCTCAAAGTACAAGTTACACCCAAAAAGCAGTGGTATCTCTTGGTGACAAGATAACCGTTGGCGATGTGGTGATTGATGGTCCCTGTGCAGATCAAGGAGAATTAGCGCTTGGTGCTAACGTACTGATTTCGTACGCATCATTTGATGGTCTAGGTTATGAAGATGCCATTGTTATATCCGAGCGCTTGGTTCGCGAAGATGTCTTGACTTCAGTTCAAATCAACGAATATCGAGCCAAGGTTATGGATACCAAACTTGGGCCAGAAGAATTAACTAGCGATATTCCCAATGTCAGTGATGTGTACTTGAGTAATTTAACTACAGAGGGAATTATTCGAGTGGGTAGCGTGGTTGATTCTGGTGACATATTAGTTGGAAAAATTGCTCCTAAGGGAGAAACCGAACTTTCACCAGAAGAAAGATTGCTGAGAGCAATCTTTGGTGAGAAATCTCGCGAAGTTCGCGACACTTCTTTACGTATGCCTCACGGTGAACAAGGCACTGTCATTGATGTGCAAATTCTAGACAGCGATATGGGCGATGAGCTTGATCCTGGCACAATTAAAGAAGTCACAGTGAAAGTAGCTCAAATTAGGAAAATTACCGTGGGTGACAAGTTGGCAGGACGTCATGGTAATAAGGGCGTTATTTCCAAAATAGTCCCTGTGGCTGACATGCCTCATCTTGAAGATGGTACTCCAGTCGATATTATCATTTCTCCACTGTCGGTGTTAGCTCGTATGAACATGGGGCAGTTGCTTGAAGCTCACGCAGCCTGGCCGGCACAAAAACAAGGGTACAGTATTGCGGTCCCAGCCTTTGAACAATTTGATGAATCAAAGATCTGGCAGGAATTAGAACGATCTGGTCTACCCGTTACTGGCAAAGCACAATTGTTTGATGGTAGGACTGGTGAGCCATTTAGTGAAACAACCACTGTTGGCATTGGATATATTCTCAAACTCAGTCATATGGTTGAGGACAAGATGCATGCCAGATCTGTTGGTCCGTACTCACTCGTAACGCAACAGCCATTGGGTGGAAAAGCCCAAATGGGAGGTCAGCGTCTTGGAGAAATGGAAGTCTGGGCACTTGAGGCTCATCGAGCCGCTCATACGTTGCAAGAAATGTTAACGATTAAGTCGGATGATGTCATAGGTAGAGCTAAGGCTTTTGAAGCAATTGTGAAGGGTGAACCAATTCCTTCTCCAACAGTACCAGAATCCTTTAGGGTGTTGATGAGAGAATTAAATTCACTTGGTATGGACGTGGTGCCACACGAAACGAAAGAAGAAATAGTTGAAGTTGAGATACCAAATCCCGAAGCTTTGCTTGTTGAGGATATTCTTCCAGACGCAGAACTACTTGCAGACGGAGAAGATGAATCAGAAAAAGAACTAGAAATATCTGAGGAACCGACTGATGATCTAGGAGATTTAGAGCCGGTAGAATTAGAGATTGATGAGGAGAAAGCACTATGAATAACCCCAACACCCAAAACCAAAAAACCAGATACATCATTGATTTCAACGCATTAGAAATTAGAATTGCTTCACCAGAAGTGATGAGATCGTGGTCGCACGGCGAAATTCGAAAGCCAGAAACCATCAATTACCGCTCGCTCAAAGCAGAAAGTGATGGTCTCTTCGATGAAAAGATTTTTGGTCCAATTAAAGATTTTGAATGTTATTGTGGAAAATACAAGGGAGCACGGTATCGTGGGATAACTTGTGATAAGTGTGGCGTTGAAGTTACTCAGTCCAAAGTTCGCCGAGAACGCATGGGTCATATTTCGCTCGCCGCTCCAGTAGCTCACATTTGGTTTTTCAAAGGTGCGCCATCAAAACTGTCGCTTTTACTTGATATTTCTCCAAAAAATCTCAACAGTATTATTTACTTTTCAAAATATGTAGTACTAGAAGTTGATGGTGAAGAAAAAGCAATGGTGATGCAGTCCTTGGATGAGAATCTCCAAGTGGCGATTGATAGTTTAAAAACATCAATTAAAGAGGAAGTTGAAAAAGTCAAAGAGCAACTAACCGACGATAAAAAACAGCTGAAAGAAAAAGTAAAAAGCAAAGAGACTCTTCAACTTAAAACAGCAGAAATAGAAGTCAAGGCAAAGAATAAATTAATTGCATTAAAGCAGCAACTGGACACCCATCTGGAACAAACAGAAGAGATTTACCAAACAGTTAAATCTATGGTTAAGCGAATTACACGAGGTACGATTCTTAGTGAAGATGAATACCTTAAGCTTGACGAGTACGACGCTAGTTCTCATTTAAGAGTCGGTATGGGGGCTGAAAGTATTTTGGAGCTCGTTGAAGCTTTAAATCTTGATGAGTTAGTAGAAAAACTCAGAAAGGAAATGATTGAAGCTAAAGGGGCTCGTCGTATCAAGGCTACCAAACGTCAAAGAGTGGTAGAGGGTTTACGCAAAGCGCAAATCAAACCAGCCTGGATGTTCTTGAATGTGCTTCCTGTCATTCCTCCAGATTTACGACCAATGGTTCAACTATCAGGTGGTAGATTTGCCACATCTGATTTGAATGATTTATATCGAAGAGTCATTAATCGTAACAATCGACTGAAACATCTTATTGATTTGGGAGCGCCTCAAATTATTTTACGGAACGAGAAACGCATGCTCCAGGAAGCAGTAGATTCATTGATTGATGGCTCGCAAGCTCGCCAAAGTCGCAGAGCAACACGCAGACCACTCAAATCACTTTCCGAAATGCTCAAGGGTAAGCAAGGTCGATTTAGACAAAACTTGCTTGGAAAGCGCGTGGATTATTCTGGAAGAAGTGTGATCGTGGTTGGTCCAGAACTAAAGTTGAATGAGTGTGGTGTGCCAAAAGATATGGCTCTTGAGATTTTCAAGCCATATGTTTTAAGAGAATTAATTGTCAAGGGAATTGCTCCCAATGTGAAGAGCGCGCGTCACTTGATAGATCGAAGAGAACCAGAGGTCTATGATGTTTTGGAACAAGTTACCATAAACCACCCAGTTGTACTTAATCGCGCGCCAACACTGCACAAATTGGGTATGCAAGCGTTCTATCCAATTTTGGTTGAGGGAAATGCTATTCGCCTTCACCCTTGTGTTTGTGCTGGTTACAATGCAGATTTTGATGGTGATCAAATGGCTGTTCACGTACCACTCACACAGCAGGCTCAAGAAGAATGTCGAGATTTAATTATGTCGACACGCAATTTACTTAAGCCAGCAAATGGTGAGCCTATTACTATTCCAAATAAAGAAATGGCGATGGGAGTTTACTACAACACAGTAATGGACGAAGGTGATGCATATGGTGTAGTTTTTTCTTCTCCAGATGAAGCCTATCATGCTTATGAGGTAGAAATGATCGGTTTGCGCCAGCCAATTCGGGTTCGACGTCAGACAGATGGAGAAAGTGAAATCATTACCACCACCATTGGTCGGTTGCAATTTAATGATTTACTTCCAGCTTCCTTTCCATTTCTCAATCAAACAGTCACTGCGGGAATGATTAAAAGTATTGTGACCCAAGCGATAGAAAAAGAAGATTGGCAGGTAGTCACCCTACTGATTGATAGTATTAAGAACCTTGGTTTCACATCTGCTACGCTATCTGGTCTATCCGTCTCAGTGAGTGATTGTGAAATGATTCCAGAAAAGAATGAAATGATTGAAGTGGCAAATAAAAAAGCCGAAGTGATACAGAGCCAATATCAGGAGGGTTTAATTTCTGATGAAGAAAGAAAACGTCTCTCGTTCGACCTTTGGATAAAAACCACCGATGAAGTTGCCGATAAAACCTGGCAGTCATACTCAGAAGATAATGCCATAAAAGTAATGATTAATTCTGGGGGAACACGTGCCTCTAAAGATCAGGTTAAACAGTTGGCGGCTATGAGAGGTTTGGTAGTAGATCCATTGGGTAACATTGTGGAAATGCCAACTAAGTCCAACTTTAGAGAAGGTTTATCGATCTTCGAATATGTAACTTCCGCTCGCGGTTCTAGAAAAGGATTGACTGACTCTGCTATTAAAACTGCAGACGCTGGTTACTTAACTCGTCGGCTAGTTGACGTTGCTCACGACATGATTATTCGAGCTGAAGACTGTGGCACAGACAAATTTGTCGTGATTGAAAAAGAACCACGTCACGATATCTTTGCATCACGAATAGCTGGCCGTTATGCGGCACAGGATGTAATTGCAGGAAAAACAACAATTGTTTCTGCTGGAGACTTGATTACACCAGAGCTTGCCGCAGTGATCGATAGTAAAAACATCACCTCAGTTGCGGTGTTTTCGCCTCTTTCTTGTGATTTACCAAAAGGCATGTGCGCTAAATGCTATGGTTGGGATTTTTCAACTCGTCAAAGAGTGGAAATCGGTGTGCCAGTTGGAGTTATTGCAGCTCAATCAATTGGTGAGCCAGGCACCCAGTTAACCATGCGTATTAAACACTCTGGAGGTATCGTTGGACTTGACGTTACACAAGGTTTGCCTCGTGTGGAAGAATTATTTGAAGCTCGTGTGCCAAAGAATGCTGCTGTTATGGCAGATATTTCTGGGCAGGTTTCAATTGAGGAAGAGTCAGGTAAATTAATGCTGACAATTACACCTGGTGACAAAAGTATTGAGCCCTCAGTCTATGAATTCCCATTGCAAACACCAATTATAGTGAAGACCGGCGATTTGGTTCACTTGGGTCAATCACTTACTGATGGTCCAATGAATGTCAAGGAATTATTGGCACTGCGTGGATTATTGGCAGCTCAACAATATGCCATTAATGCAGTGCAGGGTGTCTACGAGTCTCAGGGAATTCCAATTAACGACAAACATTTTGAAGTGATTGTTCGTAAGATGAGCGATAAACTCCAAATAGAGTCAATTGGTGATACTGACTTCTTGACTGGTGAAGTTATCGAGCGAGGTAGGTTTATTGAGGATAATGAGGAAACTATTGCGGCTGGTGGCGAGCCCGCCACTGCCAAAGTCATGTTCTTGGGTATCACTCGATCATCTTTATTTACTAATTCGTGGCTATCAGCCGCATCATTCCAGCACACAAAAAATGTGTTAACCGATGCAGCTGCCTCTGGTTCTGTAGATAAACTCGAAGGACTAAAGGAGAATGTCATTATTGGTCGTTTAATTCCCACATCTAAGGAGAGAGCTCAATTAGAAATGTGATACAATCAACGCTCGACAAAAAAGGAGATAATGCCAACATTTAATCAACTAATCAGAAAAGGTGGTCGCAAGAGAAAGCCATCTCGTGTAAAAGCGAGTGCTTTGCGTAGAAGTTATAATTCAAAGTCTGGACAGTTTGTTTCTACCACAAATCCACAAAAGCGTGGGGTGTGTACCGTGGTCAAAACCATGACGCCTAAGAAACCAAACTCAGCTCTGCGTAAGGTAGCTCGTGTCAGATTATCCAATAAGACGGAGATTACCGCCTATATTATGGGCGAAGGTCATTCTTTGGCAGAACACAGCATCGTGTTGGTTAGGGGCGGTAGAGTCAAAGATTTGCCTGGTGTAAAATATCATATTATTCGGGGAAAACATGACTGTATTGGTGTACAGAATCGAAAAACATCCCGCAGTAAGTATGGTGTGAAGAAAAGTTAAGTAAAGAGAAATTATGCGAACAAAACGTGCAAAAATATTACCAGTAGTGCCCGACGCAAAGTACGGTTCTACTCGAGTGACTAAGCTTATCAATTATGTCATGAGAGAAGGCAAAAAAACTGTTGCTCAAAAACAAGTATACAAGGCTTTGGAATTACTAGAAACTAAAACTAAAAAAGATGCCCTTACCGCTTTTGATGAAGTGCTTCAGATTATTACCCCACCAATGGAAGTTCGCTCTCGTAGAATTGGCGGAGCTGCGTATCAAATCCCTGTTCCGGTTAAACCCAGAAGAGGAATGTCATTAGCATTACGCTGGTTAGTACAAGAAGCGAATAAGCGACCAAACAAACAATTCCATACATTTGCAGAGAAACTTGAAGCGGAAATGTTTGATGCGCTCAACAATCAAGGTGGATCTATCGACCGTAAAAATACTTCGCTACGGATGGCTGAGGCGAATAAAGCTTTTGCCCACTTCCGTTGGTAAAATAGTAGTAGTAAGTAATAAAATAGTGAGCACATTTTGTCTTGCTATTTTTTGATTTGTTGATAGACAGCAAAAGTAAGTAATAAGGAAACCTATGTCGCAGTTTGCTAGTTCAGATCGTAACAAAATTCCACTCGAAAGAATTCGGAATATTGGCATTATTGCCCACATCGATGCTGGTAAAACGACTACCACTGAGAGAATTTTGTTTTATACCGGCCGAACGTACAAAATTGGCGAAGTTCATGAAGGTGCAGCTACCATGGACTGGATGGAACAAGAGCAAGAACGTGGAATTACCATCGTTTCAGCTGCTACCACTACTTTTTGGACACCTTATTTTGATTCTCATTTGCCCAAGGTCCAATATCGATTCAACATTATTGATACACCAGGACACGTGGATTTTACCGCAGAGGTAGAGCGCTCACTCAGAGTGCTTGATGGCGGTATCACTGTATTGGATGCCAGCGAAGGAGTTCAGTCTCAATCAGAAACCGTTTGGCGCCAAGCCGATAAATACAAGGTACCGAGAATTTGTTTTGTGAACAAAATGGATAAATTGGGCGCTGACTTCGATGCTACAGTAGAGGATATTCGTATCAAATTTGGTGTCAAGCCCGCTGTGATGGTGTTACCCATGGGAGCAGAAAATGATTTTCGTGGAGTCATCGAATTAATCGATCGCAAAGCATTATTCTGGAAAGATTCTGCAACAGATACCGAACCAGAAGTTATGGAAGTACCGGAGCAATATAAAGAAAAAATGGAAACTGCTCGGGCGGCTTTGGTTGAAGCGATTGCCGAAACCGATGATGCTCTACTCGAACAATTTTTTGCAGAAAAGGA
>DAOQVB010000047.1:0-8104 GCA_035341315.1 Candidatus Woesebacteria bacterium
CTCTGAGTAGATTAATACCCACGAGGACATCATATTTGCCTTCCCGAAGTTCTCGCAAAATATCACTTCGATCCAGTGTTTCAATGTCAGAATGTAGATAGGCCACCTTTGGCATTTCATTCAGTTCAACTAGGACGGTTTTCTCAGTTGTGGATTTTGGTTGATGTTGCAGGTGAGCAAAATAGATAGGATTGATGGGACCAATATCGATTTGCTCGATTGGTAATTGCTCTTCTCTCCAGACTATGGTTTCGGAATCGATTTGATTGACATCAATTAAGTCATTGTTGAGTTGCTGTTTGGCGCGCGCGCTCTGCCAGAGCGCGCGCACTTTTTCTTCCGTATTTAAATACTCTGTCAACGCCTCCGCCATTTTCTTTGTCAATGTCGTGACCAAAACACGCTGGCCTTTCATTTTGCGTTTGAGTATTTCAATCGTTAAATCCTCAATTTGATTTTCTGCATCACGAAGCTCAATGGTGGGATCCAACAATCCAGTGGGTCGAATCAATTGTTCAACTAATTTTCCCCCAGCCGCCTTGATTTCTGTACTTGCAGGTGTAGCTGAAACCGCCACCATGAGCGGTACCCGTGCGTCAAATTCATCAAACCTGAGCGGTCGGTTATCTAGCGCACTTGGTAACCGAAAACCATATTCAATTAAAGTTTTTTTCCTCGCTTCATCACCGCGATGCATGCCAGTAATTTGTGGAATTGTCATATGACTTTCATCAACGATAGTGAGAAAACCATTGGTGTTAAATTGTCTGGCATTTTCTGCAAAGTACTCAAGTAATGAAAATGGTGGATCGCCTGGCTTACGATTATCAAAATAGCGGGAATAATTTTCAATCCCGTTCACGAACCCAAATTGCTCGATCATCTCTAAGTCATATTCAACTTTTTGTCTGAGTCTGAAGGGCTCAACTACCTTGCCCTGGGCTTCAAGTTTAAGGATTTGGTCTTTTAAATCAATTCTGATTTGTTCAACCGCGGTTTTCTGTGAAACTGGATCGATGACGTAATGTTTGGCTGGGTATAAAACATACTCATATTTATCTGGTTTTTGTTGTTCTGTAATAGGTAGTGGTTTACCCGAAACTGGGTCTATCCAGGCTATATGTTCAATTTGGTTTTCCAAAATATCGATCCGCATGGCCTTGTCTTCGTAGGCTGGCCAGACCTGAATGGAATCACCTCGTAACCGATACATTCCCCGAAACAAATCGGTTTCAGTCTGATCGTATTGTAAATTTTCCAATTGCAGCAACAGGGTTCTCTTTTGAATAATTTCACCCTCAGCAATCCTCAGAAGGTATCTGCCGTATTCGACTGGAGAACCCAAGTTATAAATACATGAGACTGAAGCTACAACGATGGCATCTCTTCGCGTCATTAAGTTTGTGGTGGTGGCCAAACGAAGTCGATCGATTTCTTCGTTGATTGTTGCTTCTTTTTCTATGTAGGTATCGGTGCTGGGGATGTAGGCTTCGGGTTGGTAGTAATCGTAATATGAAACAAAATAACTCACCGCGTTATCTGGAAAGTAATCCCGAAACTCTTGGTAGAGTTGAGCAGCCAGCGTTTTGTTGTGAGCAATTACCAATGTGGGTAATTGTGTTTGCTGAATTACATTAGCCATGGTGAAGGTTTTGCCTGAGCCAGTCACGCCAAGTAACACCTGGCGTTTTTTGTGATCTACAATACCTTTCACCAGCTGTTTAATTGCAAGCGGCTGGTCACCAGTTGGCTGGTAGTTTGATTTAAGATTAAATTTCATATTTAAAGTGTTTTGCGCTGATGTATTGTATGATAGCACCCATGAAAGTGACGCCAATAAAAACCAGTATTGTGAAACCTCATGATGACCTAGAAGCGTTTCTATCAGCCCACACACCCAAACTTGTCGAACGGAGTATTTTATCAGTTACAAGCAAGATTGTGGCGTTGTGTGAAGGGCGGGTTGTGCCAAAAATTAGCGGTGAGAAAGAGGAAAAACATCAAATAGCTCGTCAAGAGGCTGAAAAATACTTGGATCCCAACGGATCAAAATATAATTTGATGCTCACCATTAAGACTGGAGTAATGGCTGTTAACGCCGGAGTAGATGAATCCAATGTAGACCCAGATCACTATGTTTTATTACCTGCGAATTCATTTTTGTCGGCAGAAAGAATCTGGTACTGGGGACGAAAGTATTTTAAAATTAAAGAATTCGGAGTGATCATTACTGACAGTCGCACTGTCCCACTTAAGTGGGGTGTTTTAGGCACAGCCTTGGGATATTGTGGTTTTGTTGGTCTGCGTAATGAAATTGGTAAGCCAGACTTGTACGGTCGGCCAATGCATATGACGCAAGTGAATAACGCGGAGGCTTTGGCAGTTACTTCCGTATACATTGGAGGCGAAACAGCAGAATCTCAACCCCTAGTTTTAATTGAGGATGTGCCGCAAATACAATTTACTCAAACCCCCCCATCGGCTAGAGAACAACGATCGTTACATATTAAACCTGAGGAAGATGTCTATTGGCCGATCATCTCTAAAGCGGATTGGCTTGCGGGAGGTAGCAAATCATGACGTTTCTTTTTGTTTTCGCTCACCCGGACGACGAGACCGTAGCTTGTGCTGGAACGATTCATAAACTAATCCAAAGTGGGCACGAAGTAGTGGTAGTTTCAGTAACCAACGGTTCTGCTGGGCAAGCTACTCAAGTAGTTCAGAAAGCACTGGCTTCAAAATATCGAGGAGATCTTGGAGCATTGCGTGAAGCTGAATTTCACAAAGTGTGCAAACACCTGGGAGTCTATCAATCTCAATTACTACAATTCGCTGATGGTCAAATAACGAATGAAGAGGTTTGGGGGGAGCTCACCACAAAAATTGCTGAACTAATCAATTACCATCGGCCAGAGGTTCTAGTTACCTTTGACCACTCTGGTTGGTATTACCACCTTGATCACGTGGGTGTTTCCATTGCCACCACCCTAGCCTTCCATCAAACAAAATCACCTCAACTACTGCTTTTTTCTAATTTCCAGCCTCAGCAAAACCGGTGGCAGTATGTTTTTCCGGATCCCACTTTGTCTACCCATCAAGTGGTCGTGGAAGATGTTGAGCACAAACTAAAGGCATTACAAATACATGAATCTCAAGATTTGGAGGTGGTGAAACAGCACATTCTCTCCCAATCGCCACATGTGGAAAATTACCAACTTGCCTTTTTTAAAGATAATACCAACGATCTAATCGAGAAGATCAGAACTATTTTTCAGGTAATCTCGAAGTAAATAAATAACCTCTACGCTTGTTGAAATAGTTGGCTGTTACTCTACTTCTCGTGGGGGCGCAAGTGGTCTTGAACCTAGTTTGAGCAACCTGGTTTACGGGTTCGATTCCCGTCGCCTCCACGAAAAATTGAAAAGTGACTCTTGTTTTTTTATAATTTTTTGAGATAGTAAATGTGCTCAAACTAGGTAAATCAAGCCACATTGAAATCAGTCGGAAAGTCCCGCTTATCGCGGGATTTTTTGTTTCTAAGTAACTCACTGTTATTTAATTGAGAAACTCAAATCGTAAATTGGTTTTGGTATACCGCCAAGTCTAAATTTGTACTCTTCGTTACCTCTTAAAAAATCATAGAGGGTTCTACCGTTTTCAATTGCGTCTTTGATTGTGTAAGCAGTCAAAACTTGACCAGGACTAAGACTGGAAAAATCGGGATTAAAACCGGAGTTGTACAAATCGTAATGACCGCCATAATCAAAAATCAGCATGGCGGCAATTGGTTTTGTATGTCTACCGATTGACAGAAAAAATAGTTTGAGCCACCCACGTCTTGCCAGCACTGGAAGTAGTTGTTCAAAAAACGCTTTGTGATGTGGATCCCAAAAATCTCTTTTGGTCTCGCTTGATTGTTGATGTAGTTCAATAAAAAGCGAAACAGCCTGTGTGGCCGCATGTTCTTCAGAAATGCATTGATACTCAACATCTTCAGATGTTTCGATTTTTTTCCACTTACGTTTAATTTCTTGACGTTGTTTCCGATTAAGGTTGTTTAGGTAGGAATCCCATGTGTTTGGCAGTTGAATTTGGGGACAGACTGCCTGCTCGGTGGTTGAGAGTTTTTCTTTACCACTGAATAATTTTGGAAGCTGGATTAAAGTTGGCGAATCTTTTTGGATGCTACATAAAGAATATGAGGCTTGATTAATTGATTTTAACTCATCAAATAGTACTTGATAAACCAATTCTTTATAGTTTTTATGCACAATAAAATCTAGATAATCACTTACATCTTTACAGCCGATGAAGTTATACACTCCATCATCAACAAACAGTGGTGCCAACCCAACTAATGTTCCAGAATCTGAACGAACACTGATGATGTGTAATTCTCCCCTACCGAGTGTTTGCCACCACACAGATTGATATTCAGGTGTTAAAAAAATTTCATTTACTACTGAATTCTCTAAGAGATAGTGCCATTCTTGATGAAGATCAAAAAAAACAGAGGAATTTGTGATAACCGTCGTGATTAGTTGCATACGTTGCTAGTATACAGCTCTCTATGGTAAGAAATCATTTGCTCGTGAGATTGGACTTCAAATTAAAAGCTAGCAACACTAGAATCCCCACCGTTAGATAATACTTCTTGCATGATATTCCACAATTGGTACATACTGTCTCTTGAAGTTGTTATGCAAAGATGGTCTAACTCAAAAGCCATCTCGCGAGTACCTAAATGCAAGTATGTAGCAACAAGTATATCGATTTTCATCTTATGTTCGACCACTAGCCCCTCATGTACCCGAAGTGTTGAGTCGACTTGCAAATAATCTCTATTTGGCTTGAGGTCATACATTTTTAATCTGTATTCATGATAAAAAAAGTGGTGTGCAATCAATTGTTGTCCAATTCCGTCAGGTAGACCAGTTATTATTTCTAAAAATAGTTTTTTTGTCTTTTCTAACTTTTCCACTTTTGGGTCTAGTTTCGGTTCAGGTATTTCTTCCTGTCTATTCATATTTCTCGTTTTGATATTTTCTACTATAAATCTAACATATTTTCATCTTCTTTATCCTTCTTGTCAAGTCTGATACAGTATGGTTATGAAAAAATTAATTAAAGTTTCCACCAAAACCGGTGATAGTGGAGAGTCTGGCTTGATTGATGGTGTGCGTGTACCTAAAAATCACCCTTTATTTGCTGCTATTGGTGATGTAGATGAACTAAATTCTTGGTTGGGCTTAATAGTAGCAAAACTCAGCAATGAATTTTCGGCACACAAAACGTATTTACTGGCGGTTCAAGATGCTCTTTTTTATTTAGGAGCAGAGTTGGCTCGGTCAAAAAACACTAAGTTAAGTCCTTCGATGGTTGATGAGCTCGAAAAACGTTCAGATGAACTCCAGCAACAACTCGCCGATGATTGGCACACCAAGTTTTTGCTACCGGGGGGAACAGAACTGGGGGGTTATTTAGATATTGCGCGAACCGTTTGTCGTCGAGCTGAGCGATCAGTCGTTGCACTATCACAACAGGAAAATGTTAGACCGGTGGTATTTCAATACCTCAATCGCTTTTCTGACTACCTCTACATTCTACGTTGTTTTGTTAACCACTCCCTTGAGTATCAGGAAAAACAGTTTGTTCGTGGCGAGCACTAACTATTGTTGGTATCTTCTAATGAGTCCCACCACTCTCCCTTGGATCTGGACATTGGTAGCATAAATCGGACTCATGCTGGAATTAGCAGGTTCAAGTCTTACTCTAGTTACTTCTTTGTAAAATCTTTTAAGTGTGGCCAAACCATTGTCTAGTAGGGCAACGACAATATCACCATCATTGACGCTGGGCGTTTCCTCGATAACAACATAGTCTCCGTCATCAATATGATCCTCAATCATTGATTGACCTTTAACTTGAAGTACGTACGATCTTCTTTTACCACTGATGAGCTCAGGAGAAACCTTGAAAGAGGCATTGGGATCGGTATGTGGCTCAATGGGAGATCCAGCTGCAATGTAGCCAAGAATTGGCAGATCAACACTGTCGGATGTGGAGAGAAAGGTTTTTTCAACTAGCTCAATCCCTCTAACTTGACCATCTTGTTTGCGAATTACTTTTTTTCTTTCTAGAGCCTGTAGGTGCTCATGGATGGTAGCCAAAGAGGAAACGCCAATCGCTTGAGCTATTTCTTTTAAAGTTGGTGAATAGGTATTTTTTTGAATATATTGAGCAATAAAGTCAACAATTTGACGTTGACGCTTGTACAAAGTGACTGCCATACTACCTCCTATTTTAATTAACTTATATATACTAGTTACGTTATAAATTTGGCTAACAATTACCAAACTACCCACACAGTACCCGAATATAGGGTGCTCGTGCAATGGGTGAAAATATATCAAAATAGATAAGAAATGGAAAAAGCCTAAAATTACTTCGTTTCAGTGGCTAATTGACTACGTCTCAGCTCAGCTTCAATCATTAAGAGCCGATTGTACTTTGCTGTACGCTCGCCTCTATTTGGGGGTCCAAATTTGACGTAATCAGCACCAATACCAACGGCAAAATCTGCTATTAAATCATCATTTGTTTCCCCACTTCTATGTGAAACCAAAATTTGCCAACCAGCTTTTTTGGCTAATTGAATCACCGCAATGGTTTCTGACATTGTGCCAATTTGATTTGGTTTAACTAGTAATGTGTTGGCCATTTTTTTATCAATAGCTTTTTGAGTTCGTTCTGGATTAGTCGCAGTGAGCAGATCCGAGACAATTCTTGAGGTTTCTCCGAGTTCTGCAGTAATTTGTTGCCACATTTTTTCGTCATCTTCTCTAAATGGATCTTCAAAACAAAGGACGCGAAAAACGTCATAAATTTTTTTGTAATATTCGAGCAATTCAGTTGAAGAATAGCCTTCAGTGCGCTCTCTTAAATGATATTTGCCGCCGGTATAAAATTTACTCGCAGCAGCATCGACTCCGAGGAAAAAATCTTGACTAAAAACATATGAGGTGGTTTTGGCGGTTTCTATTAAGAGCTCAAATACATCGGTATTATTGTACAAATTGGGAGTGAAACCGCCAACGGGTCCAACCGAGTGAATGGCGTTTTTTGCTGCCAATACTTGACTCAAATGGCGAAACATAGTTACAGCCATATTAAGAGAGTTTGAGAAATCTAAGTGTGAAGCAGCAATAATCTGGAACTCTTGGATATCTAGGTTATTTGCGCCATGCTCTCCCCCATTCACCATGGTATATATGCAGGTAGGTATTTTTAGAGTTTGCGACATTTTATATTTGGATTGAATATAGAAGTAGAGTGGTTGGTTAAGGCTTAAAGCACCGCCTTTTATTACCGCTTGAGATACCGCGAGAAGCGTGTTGGAGCCAAGTTTTTCTTTTTTGGCTGTGCCATCAAGATTAATCAATAGTTGGTCGATCTCTTGCTGTGAAGTTGGATCTTTGCCGATGAGTTGTGGGGCAATCTGTGTGTTAATTGATTGCACAGCTTGCGTTACTCCTTTGCCGAGAAAACGATTTTGATCTCGATCGCGAACTTCTACCGATTCATATTTACCAATACTACTACCGGTTGGCACACTAGCGGCAACAATGCCACCTGTGTCTAACCACAAAGTACATTCGATGGTGGGTATTCCTCTAGAATCCAGGACTTCTCTAGCCCAGAGGCCTTGTATTGTTGCCATAGTTATAATTTATGTTCGATTACGAGTTTTTCTGCATTTTGTATATATGATCGAGTTTCAAGGATTTGACTTGGTTGAACACAAATACCCTGCCAACCAAGACTAACAATCTTTTTTACTACTATTGGTTCGATGATTTGTGATAAAACCATCACTCCAATCTGTTGCGTATGAAAAGATAGTAATAATTGTTTTGATACTCCACTTAGGAGATCTTGAATGATTGCCGTTGCTAATTGTTGAGTACTCTCTTTCTTCACCCTTATCATAGCAGGATCCACGCAGAGTAATCTAGGTAGTAGTTCATTGAGATTGATTAAAATTCCAGAAATATTATCTAATGGAAAGAGATGTAAGCTCTGAGCAATAGCTGGTGTAGCTACT
>DAOQVB010000048.1:0-1264 GCA_035341315.1 Candidatus Woesebacteria bacterium
GCAAGTATTGGCATGGGCTTCCATTTTTCCACTGCATTCGCTGTTTTATATGTAGTATTGGTTCCCATTAGTATTTGGTTACGCAAGATTAAACCCAGTAGCATAGTCATCGGGGCATGTTTATTGGGTTTTAGTTTGCCGTTCATTCCACAAGGGTTATTTGAGCTTCGCCATAATTTTTCAGAAACAAGAGCTGTTCTTTCGTATCTGAGTGGTGAAGCAAACATCGAAATTGTGCCAAAATCTAGTTTGCTTGAGGTGGTTTACAAATCGGTAGCAGAATTAAAATTGTCGGTATTTACTGGAGTAACAGGTACAAAGGTTGAAGATGCTGGGGTACTAGCTCTGTTTTGTCTTAGTATCTTATGGGCAATCAAAAGGTATGGTCTGCGATGCAAAACGAACATCTCTCTGTCAGTAACTGAATTACTGATTTGGTCGGTACTGACGATAGCTTGGTTATCACTTACACACTT
This sequence comes from Candidatus Woesebacteria bacterium, assembly GCA_035341315.1. Taxonomy (GTDB): domain Bacteria; phylum Patescibacteriota; class Microgenomatia; order UBA1400; family PJMF01; genus DAOQVB01. The sequence goes on from DAOQVB010000048.1 coordinate 477, forward strand.
TAATACCTGGTATCTAGTAGGATTAATGCCGTTAGTTGTTGTATTTTTCTCACGGATGGTAAAGAAAATTCCTCGTCCTTTACTTGGTCTTTGGATTGTTGTGTTATTGATTGCCCCATTTCTTTCTATAGGAAAGATTTATTTTCACTACTCAGAGATGCGCGATGATCGTTCGTTTTTACCGGTTAAATTGAAAACCATCGAAACGGTTTATCAGATAGCAGGGGATAAACCATTTGCTTCGTTTCAATATGCGCCACATATTTACGATTTTGATTGGCAATATCTCTATTTTTGGCGAGCCGCGAACGGTGATCGTCTGCCAACTGAGTTTGCCTACGAACCCAATGTTGTGCCATATATCGTAGAAAAACCAGATCTACTGAATCATTTTTCGTCAGAAGTAGATGGGAGGTCACCCGAGATCATCTTTTATATTGTTGAAGAACCAATGCAACCAAGCCTACTAGTTTCTTGGTGGCAAAGACAACAGTTTGAACGTATTGTTGAAACAATAAAAATCTCAGATGAAGTCACGCTCTATATGGCTGAACCAAAGATAGTACAATACTAAACTGAAGGAGTACTATGCCAACCAAAACAACAAAAAAAACCAAAGAAGAATCTTTCAAAGTGGATGGAGCAATGTTAGTGCAAAAAGTCAAGGAATTAATCAAGGAGGGTAATGTGCGATCGATTAAAATATTGAATAAAGATGGGCGAGAATTGATCGTGATTCCCCTCACTTTAGGTGTAGTTGGAGCACTACTCGCACCAGTGTTGGCGGC
>DAOQVB010000048.1:1364-3520 GCA_035341315.1 Candidatus Woesebacteria bacterium
TGATTCCCCTCACTTTAGGTGTAGTTGGAGCACTACTCGCACCAGTGTTGGCGGCGGTTGGTGCTTTAGCGGCATTGGTGACCGAATGCACGATTGTAGTTGAGCGTCGAACTGATAAGTAAGTTTTTGTTACATATCACGATTATTTTGTTCATTCTATATAGTAGTGTTGTTGTTTGGTAGTATTCTGTTTGCTCCAGTATGGAGTAGAGAGGTGTAACCATGACCATTCCTCTTGGATTGTCATTCGACGATGTGTTGCTAGTACCCCAATTGTCTGAGATGGATAGCCGAAGCGATGTTAGTTTGCGTACAGAAATTGCTCCCGGTTTCTTTCTTGATGTCCCAATAGTGGCGACTAATATGGATAGTATTACGGGTGTGGATATGGCTGTGGCAATGTCTAACCTGGGAGGGTTGGCGTTTATTCCCAGGTTTACCACCCCAAAAGCGCAGGCAGACCAGGTTGCAAAAGTGAAAAAGCAGGGCGCCCGCGTCTTTGCTGCGATTGGCTTGCGTGATGATTATTTGGATCGAGCTCGGTACGTAATCAACGCGGGCGCTGATGGTTTGCTACTTGATGTGGCACACGCCCACATGCTCAAAACTCTCAAGGCAATTCCTAAAATTAAGAAGGCCTTTTCAGTACCCTTGATTGCTGGTACGGTGGCGACATATCAGGGAGCGTACGATCTCTTTGCGGCGGGTGCGGATACAATTAAGGTTGGGATTGGCGCCGGTTCTATTTGCATTACTCGCATTATGGCTGGTAGCGGTGTTCCCCAGATAACAGCGATTATGGAGGCGAATCGAGCCAAGAAACAATTTAAGAATAAATTTATAATGGCCGACGCTGGTATGAAAAATTCGGGTGATATTGTGAAAGCACTAGCAGCTGGTGCCAGCTTTATTTGCACCGGTTCATTAGTGGCTGGCACCGACGAAGCCCCAGGGAAAATTATTAAGCGTGCTGATAGTTTTTATAAAGAATACAATGGATCCACTTCCTTGCTTGAAAAAAAACGAGAACTCACCAAACACGATGGTCACTCTCCCGATTTTACCCTTCATGTAGAGGGTGTGTCAGGAATAGTTCGTTATAAGGGTCCAGTGGCCGACGTAATTGCAGGATTATGCGCTGGTATTCGCTCTGGCTTCTCCTATTCTGGTTCAAAAAACATTAAGCAACTTTGGAAAAAGGCTCAATTCATTCAAATCACCAGTGCTGGTATGTACGAAAGTCGCGCTCACGATGTACTTGAAACAAGATGATCTACAGATTCAACTATGAGATCCCTGAGTTGGAATCCATCATGGTCCAGCTATCGGTTGTATCAATGTATTTGTATCTTCGATTTCCTTGCTCAAATATTTCATCTGGAAACATTGCGAAATACACCTTCATTTCTCGCATAAGTTCCTCTTGATTGCGGAGCCGATCAAGAATTGCTTCAACATGCGGTGGAGTCGAAATATACACAATATGACGTTTTGCATCGTTTGACGCCAATACTTTTTCATGTTCAAGTAAGGAAAATGCTTGCCAGCACTCTCTAATACTATCTTCAGTAGCGTGGTTTTGTCGTGGTCTTTGTGTAAATATTTGGTACATATGTGCAAGTGACATCATCACAGATGGCGTAAGCAGTCCTAGTAAAGTAGATCTTAATCCTAAACTCAAGAGTGTGCGACGGTTAATGTTCGTCTCAGTTAGTGCCAAACTAACTTCTGATGCTTGTTTGAACCCCTTTCTAACCAAGACGTTCATAGCCACCATATAAGCGATCCAAAGTCCACCAAATGGGGGTTTATCAATTGCAAGAAAAAACAAAGGTGAGCCGCCGACTATTTCGGGACAAACAACCTCAAGATCATCTCCAACCCGTTTTTTAGCATCTTTTGCGATTTGTAATACTTTATTTGAATACTCAATTAGTCGACGGTTAAATGGTATGATTCGTTCGATAGTTGTCGCAACCTCGGGCGGTAAAAAATCAGCCATTTGTTCCATTTCCCAAGGGAGTGCTTCAAGCCAGAGCTCTGACTGTGGCATTTGTAAAAGTGAGGTTAGCGTATCCTTTGCTAAATCAACGCTTTCAAACTGATAACCAAGATCGCTATGCGAGTGTTCTAACGGTAGAAATGTTACAGTTAGG
>DAOQVB010000048.1:3530-8037 GCA_035341315.1 Candidatus Woesebacteria bacterium
ACTAATTATAACTTCGATTGGTTGGCCCTCAGCAATTGGGCCATTATCAACATAATCAAGCATTAAATTATTTTCCATAATGCCTGCAACAAGTGCTCCAGGAAGTGTGGCGGCACCAACAACTGCAGCTCCTAAGTAAGTGGGAGATTGCTTTAGAAATTCTCTCCTCGTCATTTCTCCAGGTGTTGTTGTATTCATCAGATGTAATTATTGAAAAGTCATTATTAAAAGTTACTTAAGATTAATAATACAACATTTTTAGATAAGTGGTGATTTTAACTTCTATCAGGTATGAAATAGCTCAAATTTTGGTCATAAGAATACCAAATCAAATCTGTGGAATAAACTCTTTTTGTGGCAAACTCAATAGTATCGACAATTACTAAATTTCCCAGCACATCAATTACAGCTCGAGTAACGCCGTCGATTCTGGTTAATCCACGCCAGTACTGGGTTACCTCAGGTTCTTGATTAGTGTATATTTCATTTTTCATTGATCTGGATTATACCAGTAAGATACCTTGCAGAATTCAAACCCTATTCAGTGAGCGAGATTTATCAGATAATGACTATATATGCCTGCCCTGAAGTCAATTCTAGACATTGATTGGAATGTAACGCTTGATCGACAATTTTCTCCTTCACCGCAATCATGGAGCGATCAAGTTATGTATTTTTTGTTAGTTGATCGATTTTCAGACGGAAATGAAAAACCAGAATTATTATTTACAGCAGATAAAGCTGGTTCAGCCATACGAACAGAGAACCATGCCGAGCGTTGGCGTGCAGCTGGGTATACATTTTGTGGTGGTACATTGAAAGGCGCTCGGTCAAAACTTGAGTATTTGCACCAATTAGGTATTACCACCATTTGGCTGAGTCCCGTGTTACAGCAATGCCGGTACGACGCCACCAGTTACCACGGGTATGGAGCGCAAAATTTTTTAGAAACCGATCCTCATTTTGGTAGTAAAGAAGATCTCAGGACATTTGTTGATGAGGCTCATCAACTTGGAATGTTTGTGGTGCTAGACATAGTGGTCAATCATGCTGGGTTTGTTTTTGAATACGAAGTTCCAGTGAATAGCGAAACAGAACCAAGTTTCAAAGTTGATGGTCAGCATCCTGTCAAATATTTCCACGATCAGGAAGGAAAACTGACAATTCCATTTGGTCCAGTTGATCTAGACCAATCGCCAGAAGCATGGCCGTACGGAGCTATTTGGCCCAGAGAGCTCCAGTCGGCTAATACTTTTAATCGGCGAGGGTGTATTGGTGACTGGGAGAATCCTGATGAGTACCTTCATGGCGATTTCAAATTTCTTAAAGACATCAATATGGGCGAGGGAGAGAATCAGGACTTTCAACCTTCAGAAGCCTTGATAGTATTGACGGAGGTGTATCAGTACTGGCTAGCGTACGCAGATTTGGATGGCTTTCGACTTGACGCTGTGAAACACATGGGAGTACAGGCAGCAAAGTATTTTACAAAAGCTATACAGCAATTTGCCAAAAATGTTGGGAAAGATAATTTTTATATTTTTGGTGAAATTCCAGGTGGAGAGCAACAGGCCAGAGAAACCATGGACCAATCAGGACTAAGTGCTGCATTAGCTTTGCTAGATATTCCCTCCAGTCTCGAAGCGATGATTAAAGGCGAAAATAGCCCGTGGGAATACTTCAAACATTTTTCAAAGAGCAATATGGTAAGCGGATCGAATGCTGGAGAAATTGTTTGGCAAAAAGATGAAATCGTGTTGTTCTTGGATGATCATGATCAAATTAGGAGAAATTTTGATAAAGCTCGATTTCCCGCAGGTTCTGATGAGTGGAGTAGATTAGCATTTTCGGCATTAGCGACCTTGGTATGTAGTGCGGGGATTCCATGCATCTACTATGGTAGTGAGCAGGGTTTTGACGGCCAAGGTCGCCACGATCGGTATATTCGAGAAACCATGTTTGCCAGCGAATTTGGCGCCTTTCGTTCTAGGGGTTGTCACTGTTTTAATGAACGGCATGCAATTTATCAACAGCTTCAACGGTTGCTCGCCATCCGTAAGCATTTGCCTGCTCTGAGGCAGGGAGACCAGCAACTACTAGAAATTTCTGGAGATGGCGAGCACTTTGGGTATCCAGCTAAACTGGGCGCCCGCATGCTCACTCTAGTTCCTTGGTTGCGCCAAACCTCTGATCAACGCGTTCTGTGTGTAGTCTCGACCGATCCAAATCAATCGCAATCTGCGTGGGTCAAGATGCTAGAATTGAAAGAATCCACCCAGTATCTACGCTGTATTTTTTCCACTGATGAAGTACAGATAGGCGAAAAATATCCTCTTGTTCAATTTAATACAAATCACAAAGTGATGTTTACATTACCACCCGCTGGTTTTGCGTTATTTCAATTCACTTAGTATTTGAGTATACTTTAGAAATATGCAACCCAATGAAGGCTTTGGCGAATCGGTATTGAGGACTTTTTTTAAAGTTTTCGCTGGAATGATGGGCTTGGTTTTCTCAGGCATTGTTGGAATAGTAATTCTGGGTGGAGTTGCTGCGGTATTTACCCAAGAAGAACTGGATGAAGCTCAAGTAGCGGAATATCGAGTTATCGAAGGTGACAACGACGCGGAAGTTTTGCTTGTGAGTATTCCAATTGAGGGAGTAATCTTGGGCGAGCCGAGTGCCAACGATGTGATAAATTATTTTTCAGATCTAGGCGTGACCTATGGCTATGCCATCAAACAACAACTGACCGAACTTGCGGAGGATGATTTGGTGGATGGGGTGATTCTAGAGATTCATTCTCCTGGCGGAACCATTTTTGGGTCCAAGGCTATCACTGATGGCGTGGACGCGTATAAAGCAAAAACTGGGAAGCCGGTTTTTGCCTACATTGGATCAATGGCGGCTTCTGGGGGCTATTGGGCTGCCGCCTCAGCTGATGAGATTATTGCTGACCATGGTGTGACACTTGGTAGCATTGGAGTTATCGCTGGGCCGTTTAAGTACTACGATTCTGTAGTGAGTGAAGATGGTGGCGCCTTTTTGGGTGGTGTTGTCACCCAAAAAGGCATTTCAACCAGATACATTACCGCTGGTACATCAAAAGATATTGGCAATCCATATCGAGAAATGACCGAAGCCGAAGTGGCGATTTTACAGCAAGCTGTTAATAATGCGTACCAAAAATTTGTCAATTATGTGTCGTAACAGCGAAGAATTTCCACAGAAAAAATCACTAATGAGCTTGGGGCAATGATCTATGATGAAGAGCAGTCACTTCAACTAGAATTGGTTGACATGATAGGTAATAAACAGAATGCATACCAAGCACTTGCAGATTCTATTTCTCAAGATGCTACATATCAGGTTAAACAAGTTACAGTACCGTTAAGTTTCATTGAAACTCTCCTGATGTCAAAACACCTATTTTCTCAACAACCAGCAGTTTCTGTTTGTCCAATCAATGCAAGTATACTAGCCTATCATGGCGATATAACTTCACTCTGTCGGTAAATTAAATTCCTCTACGTTTGGTGTAAGCATGCTGTCGTATGTTTGTCTTTGTAATTGTATACATAGCAGAAAGGCGGCATGCACATTGCATTTCATCGTTGGAGAAACAGATGGTTGTTAGCGATAGCGTTTGTAGGTATATCAGTTGGAATAGCGACAGCATATTTTACCGGAAGCAGTTGGCTCACGGGGCAGGTCCTCGGTACTAGTACGCTTGCGATTCAAGTGGAGCAGCTGAGTCCAAGCGCCTTTGATTCATTTATTCCAGGCGAACCACAGGAATTCACCTGGAAAATTCGTAATACAGGTAACACTCCTGTCCATTTGGCAGCCCGATTTTCTGGACAGTGGGAAAACCCAGCTCTTGATGCTGGATTATTTAGGCTTTCAGAAGTTTCTTATCAGGTTCCAGGTAGTCCTTCTTGGCAGCCAATAGCAATAGAATCGATTGTGAGTGATCAACCTTGGTTTTTAAGTCCATCTGGCCAAGAAAGCGAACTAGTTGCACTGGATGAGGATTCAGAGCTATTTATTCGAGGGAATTTTGTATTAGCTGAATCTGCCGATAATTCATATCAAATGACAAATTTCCCGTTTTCTCTGCAGGTGATTGCAAAACAAACGACTCAAGATGCAGTTTGGCCAACGTATGAATAAAAAGATACTAAAGCTGTTGTTGGTAATGGTACTGTGCGGGTCGGCCAGCTGCCGACCCGCACAAGCCTATTTTTCTAGTCAAACGACTTATACTTCTCAACTCGAAACCGCTGATTGGAAAGCTCCATCCACTCATCTATTGCTTAACCAGCAATCAGTAGTAGGTGATGATACTGAAATAGATATGGATTGGTTTGATTGCACAAGCTTAGAGCCAATCATAGTAAATCCATCCAACCAAGTAATTAATCTTGAATCTACAGTTGAACCAGTTTGTGTGACAAAGAATTTTAGTTTCGAATCAAATCAAGTACGCACAATTAGTCTTCAATAT
>DAOQVB010000049.1:0-7541 GCA_035341315.1 Candidatus Woesebacteria bacterium
TAATTTGTTGTGGATCAACTAGTCGATGAACGCAGTCTTCGATTAGTAATGCATCTGTTGGTAAATATTTGAGCCAAATATTGCTCTGAGAGAGAAGTTGATTGGTGATGCCTGCGACATGCAAAATAACCACTACCTTTGGTTTGTGTGTACGTAGACGATCGGAGAAGATTGTAGAACTTGTTTGCAACTGTAAATCCACTGGATAAAAAATGCACTGCAATCCATGTTCTTCCATATTCTTTACCACGTCCATGCAAAAAAATTCTGGGACTAAACAAACTGAATTTCTTGGTACTTGAAAATTCCGTAACAAGTCCCATAACGCATCTTCCCATGACACATAAAAATAGCGGCGAAGAGTGGGGGGTATTACTAATCGATGGAGAGATAAATATCTCCAAAGCTTAATCGGTTGCAGCGTAAACATACTAATGCGCTAGTGTAGCATTGACAGCAAATGTATATATGTTAATATATGAATATGAGTTCATATAAATGTTGTACACCAAACACAAAAGAATTTGCCCATGCAAATTCTTTATCCCAACTTTTACAACTTGTAGGTGAAACCAATCGCTTGCAAATTCTTTGCTTATTACGGCAAGGCACGCATTGTGTCTGTGAAATTATGGAACATTTTCCGATGTCACAAAGCTTAATTTCACATCACTTAGCTGATTTAAGAGAGGCTGGCATCGTTACCAACGTCAAGTCGGGTAGAAAAGTTCTCTACTCGCTCACAAAAAATGGAAAAAAAATTACTGAGAAAGTATTTTCTTTATGAAAGGACAAATGAAAATCCAAGTACTTGGTTCAGGTTGCACAAACTGCAAAAAATTATACGAATCAGTTGCTCAAGTTGCTAAGGAACTACAGCTAGAAACTGAGGTAGAGTATGTTGTTGGAACAGATGGTTTGCAGAAAATGATCGAGCTTGGTGCTTTAGGAAGTCCAGTAATCGCAGTCGATGACGCTATTGTTATGACTGGATTTACAGCAGACAAAAATAAAATTATCAGCGTACTTCAGCCTAAACAAGCTCAGGTTAAATTATGAGTATTTTTGATCCTATCCAAGCTTTTGCCGACGTAATCACTTATAACTGGTTGGGTTTTGATCATCACTCATTTATTGGCGAGTCATTGAATTATTTTATCTTCGATGTCATTAAAATCGGTTTATTGTTAATACTAATCAATTATCTAATGGCGTTTGTTCGTTACTATTTCCCTATGGAAAAAGTCAAAACTAGTTTGACCAAACGACGCTGGTATGGCTTAGATTATTTACTCGCAGCTCTGTTGGGTATGATTACACCATTTTGTTCATGTTCCTCAATCCCACTCTTTATTGGTTTCGTTGGTGCAGGCGTGCCGTTGGGTGTGACTTTTGCTTTTTTAATTAGCTCTCCATTAGTCAATGAAGCTTCACTCTATTTATTCCCTGCACTCTTTGGCTTCAAAATGACGCTAATTTATAACAGCATTGGAATTCTGGTAGCCATCGGCGGCGGCTTGTTGATTCAACGTCTAAAATTTGAAAAATATATTCGTCCAGAATTATTACAAATAACGACTCGAAATCAAACAAGTATCAAAAATGAAGTAGAGAAATTACCGTTTCGAAAACTTGCAGTTTTGTGTTGGCACGATGGGATGCATATTACTAAACAAGTGTTTCCTTATGTTTTGCTTGGTGTTGCGCTTGGTTCGCTAATTCATGGTTTTGTACCAGCGGGATTTGTGGAAAAATATCTGAGCATGAAAACATGGTGGTCAGTTCCAGTTGCAACTATATTAGGTGCCCCACTCTATGCGAATTCGGTTGGAGTGATGCCAATTATGGAAGCTTTGGTAGAAAAAGGCGTACCGTTGGGCACTGCTCTAGCGTTTATGACCTCAATTGTTACCATTTCATTACCAGAAATATTGATTTTGAAAAAAGTGATGAAGTGGCAACTCTTGGCAGTATTCGTTAGTATTACTGTTGTCGGAATTATGTTGATGGGATATACCCTAAATTTAATCGGCTAATTCCTCGAATCGCCCATCGGTGAATGGAGGATAGCAGATCTCAACAAAGACTAGCATCTCATCGTTACTGGCTTCCCATTGCATTATTTCACCAACTCTTACTTCATGAGCGAATCCCTGATCTTTAGAATCAAGATCAAAGGTTGATGTGGCACCATCGTTTCCTCACCACTAAGCACTCTTTGTTTAGGGGTTTTGTAACCAGGTTCAACTGTAACTTTGCCATAATCTCTTTCGCCAGTTGTTGGATCAAGATATACTTCACATGTTACTCCAGGACAAATAACATCAGTTCTCACATATACAGCAGGCAATAACTCTTCTTTGTACTGAATTTGAGTAAGTTTTTCAGTCATTCTATATATTCTATCAGCACCAGTGATACACTAAGTATTGCCAATGAAAAAAAATAAAAATAGTTTAATTTCAAAAAGCTTGTTGTTATTTATACTACTAATAAGTATTGGTTCGTTCCTTCGTTTGTGGCGTTTGGGTTCATTGCCAGAAATCATGCATCGGGATGAGGCAGCAATTGGCTACAATGCCTTTGCCATAGTGGAAACAGGCAGAGACGAACGTGGTCAACCATGGCCGATGAACTTTAAATCTTTTGGCGACTACAAACTGCCCGGAATGATCTATACCGTTATGGCGACCATTAAGTTTTTTGGTTTGACCGCTTCCGCAGTAAGATTGCCCACCGCCACCGCATCGGTGTTGTCATTGTTAGCTATCTACTGGTTGAGTCGAGAGATGGGCTGGTCGAAACGGACGAGTCTGATTGCGATGGGGTTTTTAACCTTGAGCTTTTTTCATATAGCTCAAGCCAGAAATGCCTATGAACCAATGGTTGGTCTCTTGTTTTCACTAACTGGATTTGCCAGTTGGCTGGCGGGTCCGAGAAATTGGCGGTGGTATCTCATTTCATTACTTATGTATTTAGTTGGTTCACTTTTTTATAATCTGCCATTTTTACTGATGCCAATCTTGTATGTGATTAGCTGGGTAATCACGAATCCTCCAATTTCTAGCAGAAAAATTTTAACAATGACTACAAAAATATGGCCATTGGTTGGGCTAGTCACATTGGTGGTTGTACTCAGCTTGCTCTTTCAAAGTTCCAACGTTGGTAAGAGTAATATCACGATATTTAAGTCTGATGAAATTGTTAAAATGGCAGAGAATTCAGTTCACGCCACCTTAGTTGGTGGTGTACCATCAAGAATTGCTCGATTGGTTAACAGCGTAAGTCTTTTTTCGGTTGTTCAGTTTTTTAAAGGTTACTTTGAGGTGTTTAATCCGGTGTATATTTTTTTCACCGGTGATGCTAATTTATGGCATAACCTTCGATCAATTGGTTTAGGTAATCACAATCCAATCATGATTATTCCATTTTTGATGGGTATTTACGTGATAATAAAAAATGGCGCCAAAAAGCAAGTGAAGCTAGTAGCAATGTATTTAGGTTTAAGCCCAATTATTAGCGCGTTGACTATAAACTCGCCCGTCACAAACCGACTGATGGATTTTAATACTGCGGTGGTTTTAGTGGCAGCGGTAGGCACTAGTGAAATAATTGTGAAATATTGGCGCTCTAATCAAATATTCAACCGTCTACTTATAACTAGCATTGTCACTCTCTATTGTGGCTTTTTCTTTTTGTTTGGACTGCGCTACTATTTTTCCTATAATCAGTTGTTAGCCAGAGAATGGAATCCGGGGATGAATGAGATGATACGATGGCTAAAGGAAAATCGCACTAAATACGACTGGATTTATTTAACTCCAGATTTTGATTTGGCATATATCCACATGGCTTTTCACTTACCATTTGATCCAGCTGATTTTCAACAAAGTGCTCAATGGTACACCAATGGCTTTGAGTTAGTTGGGGAGTACCGTCAGTTTCGATTTGACCATTTTTTGGATTATAGTTATTTATCGACTCGGAACGTGACGAAAATATTCGATGATCAACATAAAACTATTTTAGTTGTGCAAAAAGGTGAACCAAAAGTAAAGACTAACTTGCTTTGGCAGGACCAGGACTGGGGTGGACGCTGGCGCTGGTATGCCTGGGAGACTGATCTTGATAAGACAATCCAATGGCTAGAAGCAACAGCATCCACCCCCGACCAAATTAAAACTTTACGATACTTATATTCCTGTCGAACAGGGAGCTGCGACAAATTAGTATTGGAATTAGATCCAACTGCAGTGATTAATTAGAATGAAGAATTTCAGAATCAAAGGTTTTTCTCAAACGCAAATTGTTGTTTGATCTTTTTGTAACCAAGGTGCTCATAAAATTCGTGAGCATTGGTGCGGGTGATATTGCTGGCGAGTACTACCTGGGTGTAACCCAATGATTTGGCCCAGTCTTCTATTGCTGTAACCAATTGCCTAGCTACGCCCTTTCCACGATGTGTTTCAACAACGGCTAACCCGCCGATCTCAATTGCCTCAACAACTTCTGTGAGTAAGCGAAGGTAGCCATGGCAAAAACCTACAACTTGATCGTCAATTTTTGCTACTAAGAGTAAGTGATCATTTCGCAGTAGAATATTTTTGATTCTGCCGTTTAGGGTATTTTCTGAGACACCGTATCCAAGGGCTGAATTAATAATTGCTACTAATTGAGTTGCATCGGATGAGCTCGCTTTGTTTATTTTGATCATGCTCAGAAAGTTGGCTAGCACTATTCTAATAAATTAAGATTTCCATTGAGGACTATTGGTTGAATCGCACTCATTTCTGTAAAATAGTCCATTCTAGGTATTGGGTAGAGTAGAAAAATCTTTTTACCTAGCCCAAATGCATATCCCATTTCTAAAAAAGTATTACCTCCAATGTAGCCATCAATATCTTTTTTTGGATAATTAAGAATTAATATTGAATCTGCCATCTCTACTTTTTTAAAGTGTTCTCTGATGAAGTTATATTCAATCTTTGCACTAATTTTGTCCTCATCTTTCTCCAGGAGGGCTTCATTAACACTGCCATCAGCCAGTTCTTCAGGCAGTAAAATAGTAAAGCCACGTTTTTCTAATCTCGCTTGTGCTTCCTTCATTTGTTGGTGAAAAGACATGCTCCCGCAGATTGTGATTGTCATGATTATCTTGTGTACTAACGTGGCATTCGCAGCGCGACTACTTCAACTAGAGCCTTGACTACATCTTCTAAGTACAGTTCAATTATTTGATTAGTTACATAAAAAGTATTGAAATCATCGCCATCAGAATAATGTGCGCGTTTGAAATCTTTAATAATTTGCTCAGCCTCAGTGAAGCGATGTAAACCATCCACTTCGATATATATTCGTGATGGAAGAATGGCGATATCGACTGTTTTGTGACCATCAAAGTATTCTAACTCGGCGTCGATCCCACTGTCTCTTAATGCTTGCCACAGTTTTGTAGCATGTTGACTGGCGTATTTATGATTGGGTAATTGAATATTTGTCATCAGCGGAAGCGGTGGGATTTCCCGATTTCATCGGGATAACCGGGTTGTTATCACAACTCGGTTGACTTCTCACCCCACCTTTCTTGCTTGTATCCGCTACGTGCGGATCCTAGCGGAAGCGGTGGGATTTCCCGATTTCATCGGGATAACCGGGTTGTTATCACAACTCGGTTGACTTCTCATCCCACCTTTCTCGCTCGTCACTTTGTTCCTCGCGGAAGCGGTGGGATTCGAACCCACGAAGCCTTGCGGCTCTGGTTTTCAAGACCAGTGCAATTAACCACTATGCGACGCTTCCAACGACGCTCCTCACGATCGAGGATATTGTATCAAGAATTCAACAAATTAAACCATCGAGCTTGATTTTGATTAGAAATTGCTAAAACATTTTGAAAAGCAAAAATTTCGTGCGTAAGCGGGCGATATGGTGGTAATGGTAATAGTCCATTTGGTCCAAGTCTATACAAGGTGTAGTTTGGTAACAAATTGATAAAATCTTTGAAGAAAACTCGGTGGTACACATGCATTTCGTTAAATTCAAATTGAATAAGATCTATTTTTTGTTTGGCAATCAGTTGTTTTGCTCCTTGTAGTACCGAAAGTTCGTAACCCTCTACGTCAATTTTAAGAAGATCGATACTTGCCACTTTTTGTTTTTTCAGAAAATCATCGAGAGCGATTTGTTTTACATCATAGGCCTTGGATTTTTGATGATGGAAATCTTCAATAACTGCTTTGCTTGTGCTTGCAAGCGTGGCGGTAGGTTGGGTTGTTTTCAAGACCGCATCATCGGCGAAGTCATACAACTTAATGGTTTTTTCTGTAGCACCAACCGCTAATTGATGCAATTGCACTCGGCTAGGATAGTTTTTCTTCTGAAGTTGAGAAAAAGTTTCTGGGTTCGGTTCAAACCCAATAAATCGAACGCGTTTGGGTAATCGATCATAACCATAGATGCTCACATTTGCGCCCACATCAACCACTGTTTTTATATCGGACCTAGCAAGACGATCTAGTAACCAATTTTCTCCCGTTACATCATCGCCATCGGCGTTGAGTAGCCCAAGACCGCGAAGCATCAACTTATGACCATGATAAAACAACTTCTGCCAGCCAGGCCGACAAAACCAAAGGGCAAACCACCGATTAATGTTGAAACCAAGAGATTTTCCTTGCATAGTAAATTATTCGTGCAGGTAGTTAGCTTGTTACCACTGATGTTTGATCAGTCTGCCAAATTTCATTGAAAAATATAATGATAAAGCATCAATACCAGCTTTTAAAATTACTTTCAGGTTGGCTCCCGTTGGGTTGCCTCGCAGGCGAGGATAGTGCGTTACTGGCAATTGTTTAATTTTAATGTGATTTTTTTTCAACTTATACAGTAATTCAGCAGATATGAAGGCGCCATCTGATTGCAACTTTAGTGGTTTAATGAGTTCGGTTTTAAACAATTTATAAGCACAATCTATGTCTTTAACGTGAACACGGAAAAGCAAGTTGATAAATACTTTGAAGAGATAGGCATTTCGCGCGCGACCAAAGCCTTCTGCGCGCGTCTTCCGGTATCCGATCACCGCGCTATACAAATCAGTAAATTCTAGAAAACTCTCCAATTCTGAGAAATTAAATTGTAAATCCGCATCAGTAAAGAAAACCCATTCGTATTTAGCTTGTTCGAATCCAGTTTTTAATGCCGCTCCATACCCAAGATTAGTTGCGTGCGAGATAACTCGAATATGTGCATTCATCTCTGCTTGTGACTGGGCTATGGCTTTTGTATTGTCTTGACTACCATCATCTACAACAATTAATTCGTAAGTATTCGCAAACTTTGGAATGTACTCCAAAGCTTGTTCCAACAAATGCGGTATATTTTCTTCTTCGTTGAAGGCGGGGAAAAACACAGATAATGAAGAAAGTTTTTTCATCACTGGATATCATACCTTGCGTGGGGAAAAATGTCATTGAGTTAAACCAGATAAATACGCTATACTAATGGACGTATGAGTGAAAAGCACCACCATTCCCCATATCAAG
>DAOQVB010000050.1:0-7438 GCA_035341315.1 Candidatus Woesebacteria bacterium
GCAACCAAAAATGGCTCAACCTCCATATCAAATAGTCTTGGCAAAGTAGTTGCAGCGTTATTTGTATGCAGCGTTGAGAGCACTAGATGGCCAGTGAGCGCGGCGTTTACAGCAATCGAGGCAGTTTCGTTATCGCGGATTTCTCCCACAAAGATTACGTCCGGATCCTGTCTCAATAAAGAACGAAGTCCTGCGGCAAACGTCAAGTTGGTTTTGGTGTTAACCTGTACTTGATTGGCCCCTGGCAAACGATACTCAATTGGATCTTCTATACTAGTAATATTCCGCTCTCTCGTGTTAACTAACTTGAGAATTGAATACATGGTAGTTGTTTTACCGGATCCGGTTGGACCAGTACTCAACACCATCCCGTACGATTGATTGTATGCATTAGTAATTCTTTTAAGCGCTTCTTCACTAAAGCCCAAATCCTCAAGTGAATATGAGCGAGCTTTTGAGGTAAGCAAACGAGCCACGACTTTTTCACCTTCTGCTACAGGAATGATTGAGATACGCAAATCAAGGCGGTCATCATTGAGCATCATAGTCATTTTGCCGTCTTGGGCTGCCAAGTGCTGGTCGGTACGCAATCTTGAAAGCACTTTGATGCGAGTTACTACCCGATCTAACAAATATTTTGGCAAAGTGAATATATCGTGTAACATGCCGTCGATTCGAAACCGAACAAGAAAATCATCTTCTCTTGGTTCGATGTGAATATCCGAAGCATTCTGTTCGTGAGCCACTTCTATTAACTGGTCAACTAATTTTTTGACGGGAGGATCATGTACCGTCGTGCGAATCACAAAGCTATCATCATCACGCAAAAATCGTTCAAAATATTTTTGAAAGTTTACCGTGTAGTTTGTGAGCGCCTGATCAATTGAAGCCGAAGTGGTATACGCTAACTGTGCTGGCTTACCATTTTTCTTAGAAAGCAGTTGAACAAACAATCGATTAGATTGCGGGTCATCAGTGGCTATCCACAAACCTTCTTTTGGATCCTGGCGATAACAAATTACTCGCCGTCGCTTGGCTACTTCCGGGGGAATTTGCTCTAGTGCAGCTTGATCAGTTTCTTTGTCTAATAGATTAACAAAAGGAACTTGAAAATACTTCGCAAGAATACCACCAAGTTCTTCTACAGTAAGTAATTTTTCTTCCACTACAACACTAGCCAGATCTCGCTTATTACTTTTGGCTTCATCTACCCATTTCGTAAGATCCTCAGACTTAATCTTTCCCGATTGAATCAGAATTTGTTGTAGGGCGGCAGTGTCTAAACTCATGTGTGTGTTATTATCATAGCCAGTGTGACACGCGGTCACAACTGGCTAATATTACAAGTTACTCCTCGATTGAATCTCTCGTTCTACCTCGTCTTTATCTTTTCCGTATTTCAGCCGAGACAGTTGTTTAATCATTTCGGCCTGCTTGGGATTCATCCGCGCCTTCACCTTATCCATATCTTTGGCCAAAGACATACTAAATGGTGGCACTGGCTCGTTACCAACTATGGTTTTCATATACACATGATATTTTTCAATATTCGTCAAATCGATTTCATTAAATGTAGGCGCAAATTCATGCTGTAAAAAGTTTGCATCTGGCACACCGACTCTGAAAGAAACCATGGTACCAACGTTTCCAAAAACTGCATTTTTTACATCCTCATCAATTTGCGCCACAAACTGATTGGCCACAATCAAATTGAGTCGGTATTTCCGAGCTTCGGACAAAATGACTGCAAAATCTTCTGTAGCATAATTTTGAAACTCATCTACGTATAGATAAAAGTCATTGCGTTTATCCATTGCCATATCTTGCCGACTCATGGCTGCGGTGAGTACTTTTGGTACCAAGATTAGACCCAAAAATTTTGCATCTTCTTCACCCAAGATACCTTTGGACAGATTGCAAAGAATAATTTTATTTTGGTCCATCGCTTCGCGAAAATTAAACGCACTTGTTGGCTGACCAATAATATTGCGCATCGTTTTATTCGTAACGAACCGACCAAATTTAGAAACGATATAGTCAAGTACTTCCGATTTGTGAAAATCAGAGGTCTGGGCAATCTGATCTGTCCAGTACCGACGAACTACTGGGTCTTTCACTATTGGTAACAATTCTTGAACATATTTTTGATCTGTGAGCGCTCGAACTAATTCAATAAATGTTGATCCTGGCTTATACATAATCGTTAACATTGCGTTACGAATAGCATGCTCAAAACGCGGACCAATAATTCCCGTTCGATGTGGATCGTACAATTTGTACATCAAGCCGATGATGGAACCTACGACAAAATGTCGTTGTTCCTCAGTGTCTGCCTCCATCATATTCATACCCATCGGTCTGTCCAAATCTGATGGGTTAAAGTAAATCACGTCATCAGCTCTTTCTGGTGGCATCAGTTGCAAAATATCTTCCACAAATTCACCGTGTGGGTCTATCGCACAAACACCTTTGCCCTGCTCAATATCCTGCAGGATCATTTCTTTCAAGAATTCAGATTTACCGGTACCAGTTTTTCCCACGATATACATGTGGCGTCGACGATCTTCGTGACCTATATAGACTTTCCGAACGTCTCCTCGGTAGTGTGAGGCGCCCAAATATAATCCAGTGTTGGGAATTGAATTTGGGGCGGGCGCATTCTTGGCATTGAGCCATTTAATATGGTGCGTTTCTACCGTTTTATTTGGAAGGTGAAACACTGTGGCAATTTCTTCTGTATTGAGAATCACCGTGTTACGTTTGAATAACGGTAAATATCGATAAATAAAATCGATCATAAATAGGTGTTTCAAAAACACCCTACCTCGCTTGAAACTATTGTATGCAGAAGAAAACTGAGAGAATGCGCCCACAATATTATTGACGTGTGATTCGGCTGTGGTTTCGTTGGGTGAACTGACCACCACTCGAATAGCCACTCTGAATCCTGGCTTCTCAACCTTAGAATTAATCGCTTCCATTTCCTTGGGATCGTGCCCATACGTTGCTTTGTCAGGATCTGCCTCGCGCTTCTTTTCTGATTGAACAAAACCCCTGCCTTTTTGTTGCCAGCTTTTACTTTCAGGCGTCAATAAAATTTGAATAATTGCTCCCTCACCATCTCCCATCTTTGAAAGCGCCGACGTGATAAGTGACAATCCGTCAGTAGGCAAGTCTTTATATGTTTTGATAGGAAAATAATTGGATTTTTCAAAACAAATCGCGGCAAAATCTACTTTTCCTTTTTCACTGAAAATATTCACTTCCTCAACTTCTTTGATGTCTGCATTGGGATAGGCACCATGTATTTGCTTTTCAACCAAATCTCTCAGTGCTGCTGGACAACTCACATAAAAAGCAATTTCTTCTTTTAAGGCAACTATTTCAAAGGCAAAAGAATGTTCTGGTTTTAGCCAAGCAAGAATGCCCCTTCGCTTAACGGAATAAAGTCCAGAAAACATTTGCTCTGCGGCATCTATTTTTATTTCATTATCTTTGGGTAACCGAATCATTAACGTCACGAAGTTTAAGGCATACGCTTCTCTCTTCCGATGCTTGAACCATTGGAAAATCATATAGCCTAATACGGCTAGAATCGTGCCAACGAATAGTAGTAGAGCAAGTTGACTAAAAAAAGTCACCACAGAACTTGTGAGCGTGGTTGTATTAAGAGTTGGATTCATGTCGGTACACTACTTTTCCTACAAATTTTTTAATGATCTTGTGACTCCATTCCAGCAACCAAGTGAGACTCAGTTTTACATCTTTAACCGGATTTTCTTCATCTTGCTCAGTTATTGGCAGCATGATTACTGTTTGCGTGGGATGTGACTGAGGCAGGAGTTGCGCATGTTCATCTGCAATTACAATTTCTTGTGGTAATTTATCCGCGTGATCTTCTACTCTCTCCAAAAATCCTTCTACTTCAACTGGTAATTCGGATGACGGCTCATATTCTACCTGTCCAATCAGCCCTGCTTCTTGTGGAGCGCTATTTGAAGCAACTGTCTCTGGTTTTCGAGCACTTGAGGAAACTGCTCCCTGAGGATTGAGTGGATCAGTGGCAATAATAGCGGCTGGCATTACCTGGTCAAATACACTTGAAGCTTGTTCGGTTTCTGTGAGAACCTGGTCAAGCAGTGCCAGCCACTCATCTTCAGTCAAATCAAAGTCTTGTTCTCCGGCAACGTCTAGTGTTTGATTTGCATTGATTTGAACCTGCTGTAAAACAGTTTGACCTGGTGAATCCACTGTCACATCTTCTTGTTCTTGATTAATTTGATCTGAATCTTGGGTATCATGGAGCGAAGCATCATCTGAGTTCTCGGTCGGTGCAACCGTTGGATTAACTTGGGTGGTCGCAACCTGAACTGGAGGAGTCACATTGATTTGAGTTGACGAATTTTTGTTGTCCGAATTATCTGGCAGATTGACTGCTTGAGTGGCACTCACTGGAGAGGAAACCACCGGATCAGCTGCCACCGACTGTGGCAACGTGCTTGCTAGTGGAGCAAACGGATCAAATACCGCCTGTCCTGTCGGGGCAGTTGTCATAATTCAATCATAGCATCTTGAGGGTATGAAGAGAAGCAGAAGGAACTGTCACTTAATGACAATACTATCTCCAATTTTCAATCCCAGTTGGTCGCTTTGACCCGCGGGAATCTCCAAGACCAACGTCACAGGCTTTGTTGGACTGTATCGAGCAAGCTCACTGAGCGGTGTCTGTTTGTCAGGTGCCGGGACATTTGAAGTTATATCTACAATTGTGGAATTGTCGATCCAAATCAAATCCAGATCAAATAGCATATCTTTCATCCAAAAATTTGGAATGGCTCGTTCTGGCAAAACAAATAGCATTCCTTGCATGGGTACCTCAGATTGTCCACTCAAGCCACGCTCTAGAGCACTTGGTGAAACAACCACACTGACAAAGAGTGATCCAATTAGTTTCTTTGTCCCCTCTCTAGTAATAAGTAATTGCGCAGTATCACCATCTTGTAAATTTGATAGCTGTGCAGACTTGGAAACTAAGTAAGTAACAAAAAATACACCGACTACTAAAGAGAGAAAGAAAAGCAGCTTTTTCACTACTACATGATATACTGATTTTTTGTTGCCGCCTAATTTTCTATGAAAAACGTTGGTCATGTTGTATCTACCTTGAACTATCTTGCTTTGGCTGTACTGTTGCTAACTTCTATTTTAAGTTTTTTTGGATCCACACACTTTCTACTTGATCTGCTATCGCATTTTCATTTTCAATACATGGTGGGATTTCTTGTACTAGTTGGGTTTTTTCTGTTGCAGAAAAAACCCCTCTTAGTTTTCGTTGCCACAATCGGTTTCATCACTCAAACTATCTATTTACTTCCATATTATTTTCAACCCAAAGCTTCTGCTACCATCCAAGCTGAGCACTCTACCGTCCGAGTATATTTTAACAATATCAATTATGGAACGACTGATTTTTCCTCACTAGTCAACTCTGTCACACAATACAAACCTCAAATTATCGGTGTTGCTGAGTTATCTGCAGAAAAGTTCATTTTGCTAAAAAATCAACTGCCAAGCTTTCCATATGTTTATCACGTACCTGGTAGAGGCAAACTTGGACTGGCAATATTTTCTCAATTACCTTTTTCTGATCAGCCAAGCACTCAATATTTCTCAGATCATCTATTTCCTTCACTAGTCGCAACTGTTCAAGACCCAGATACATTTAAACAACTAAAGATAATTGTTATACATCCTCCACCTCCAATTACTGGCGAATACACGAGTGCAAGAAATACGTTATTTGATAACCTTGCTGAGTATTCAAAGTCGCAAACAAACCCTCTCTTGGTTATGGGTGATTTTAATAGCACTGGGTGGTCGCCTGCATTTCAACAATTATTATCAAATTCTGGCTTAATTGATTCACGTAATAATCAAGGAACTCAACCATCCTGGCCAAGTCAGCTGCCAAAGTTACTGCGAATTCCCATCGATCATATTCTAACCAATGAAGCACTTCTTGTTTCCTATCGAGAAATCTTACCATCCGTGGGCTCTGATCACTTGCCCGTTTTGGTAGATGTGTTATGGTAACGCCTTCTCCAGAGCAGTATCAAACCACCAAAAGCCAGCATCAGCAACACATACTGGTTGAGGCTAAAACCAAGCCAAACCAAATCGCCATGGTCAATTCTAAGGAAATCAAGTAAAAAGCGGCCAATACCGTAGAGCATTAAGTACAATCCAGTTGCTCCACCAGCTCCAATAGCCCACTTCCTCCGCCACAGTATAACTGCGATGGCTAGATTTAAAATTATTTCATACAAAAATAACGGATGAAAATAGCTTTGTGTGATAACTGACGGTAATCGATGTTCTGGATCGATATATATTCCCCAAGGCAGATTGGTTGGCAAACCATACAGTTCTTGGTTTACAAAATTTCCAACCCGGCCAATTGCCTGACTCACTGGCAAAGCATGTACGAGTAAGTCAGTTACTACAAACAATGTAAGTGGTTTTCGTCCCAAACTTGTTCGCTTCTTTTGTGTGAAAAGTATGGCCATTGTAGCTAACCCACCACCAACGATCCCTCCAATAATACTGAGGCCACCATTCCAAACATAGAGCAATGCAGCAGGGTTTTGGACATACAAACTCCAGTCAGTTATCCCATGCCACAATCGAGCAAAAATAAATCCAATCGTGATAATGAGCACATACATTTTTTGCATTTTCTTGAATGAATACCCGTATCTCAAACACGCTCGTTGCACACATTCCCAACCAGCCACAAGTGCGATACCAATAAGTAACCCATAGGGGTGAAACGACAGTCCAAACATACAACCATTGTATTATAAGAGCGCAAATAACCAGACCAAACTATTCCAAATCAATAGCGCTGCCATAACCAATTGAACCTCCATCTCGGTAAGGTGGCGCTTAAGCTGGTAAAAATATGTTTTTTCTAGTAATTGTTTGTCTGATCTCAAGGCATAGATCGAGGCCGTCGTGCTTGCCAAAAATCCCACAATAATTCCACCGCCTAGAATACTGCCAGTAGAAGTCACAACAAAAAAAGAGAGCGGAATAAATAAGCCAAGAAATAACAAGGATTGTGTCACTAAACCTTCGTCTTCGCTTGATCGATACAAGTGGTGGAGATATAAGCGATCGATGTTTATCAAAATCAGACCAAACACTAAACCAACAACTAAAATGGGAATTTGAAACCAGAGAGAAAGTAATTTATCAAACGAGAGAATCAGTGACAAAAAAAAATAGATTCCAACAATTCCAAAAGCAAGGGGATTTGGCAGTAGGGTTTTTAGTAACTTCATCATTCTAGTGTACACTAATCGACAGTATTTTTCGTAGAACTGTTATAGGCACATACTTTCCGGAAAATGAGTTTGTATAAATTGAAGTGGCGACT
>DAOQVB010000051.1:0-7178 GCA_035341315.1 Candidatus Woesebacteria bacterium
GCGCAGTTTACTTCAACTGGTGCAAGCTCAGTCAAAATATTCTATGGCACGACTACCGCCTTTGGCGGAGTCAAAGAAGTCTCTACGTCAACAAGTGAAACTACGTACACAGTCACTATTGATGAATTACTTGATGGCACTAAATATTACTACAAGATCAATGCCTTTGATGCCGAGGACAATGAATATGAGGGCACGATTCTAGACTTTACAACAATGCCTCGACCAAAAATTAGTACCGTGAGAATTCAGCAAGTTAAAAATACTGCCAAATCCACAGTTTTAGTGACTTGGCAAACCAACACTGCTACTTCAAGCATAGTCACCTACTATCCAACAGATGCCCCAACGCAGGCTCAGGATGAAGTCAACGTTAATCTCGCCAACGGAGCTCATCGCATCCTCATTCGAGGTCTCTTGGCCAACACACCCTACACGTTGGTAGTCAAAGGGCGAGATAAGGCGGGTAACGAAGCGGTGTCAGAAACTCAGCGATTTACCACAGCCATCGATACGCGGCCCGCGCAAATCTCCGATTTGCGCGTTGAATCTACCATACAATCGAGCGGTAATGATAACGATCTCACCACTGCCCAACTGATTGTGTCGTGGACTACTGACGAACCGGCCACCAGTCAGGTAGAGTTTGGTGAAGGAACCGGCGTAACCTACACTCAACAAAGTCAAGAAGATAGCAGTCTGACCATCAATCACTACGTGGTTATTTCTGGATTAACTCCTTCCAAAGTCTATCATCTGCGCGCGATTTCTAAAGATGTCGTGGGTAATGACACGCGTTCATCCGACACCGTGATGATCACCGCGCGCGCCACTGATGATGCGCTTGGACTCGTAATTTCTAATTTAGGACAAGTCTTTAGCTTTTTACGATAGGAAAATCAAGAAACACACAAATATGCCAATGCCAGTAATACAAATAGACAAAGTGACTAAAAGTTTCGAAGTTGGCGAACAAGTAATTCCCGTAATTAAGGAAACCAGTGTTGAGATTAACCAAGGAGAATTTTTTGTTTTGATTGGGCCGTCAGGTTCGGGCAAATCAACCTTGTTGCATATCATGTTGGGGCTTGAACCACCCACCACGGGAGAAGTTCGACTGCTGGGTCAGAGTATCTACAAAGAGCAAAGTCATGATCAACGCGCGGAGTTTCGCAAGAATCACATAGGGATGGTGTATCAGCAATCAAATTGGATAAAAGCACTCAATGTAGTTGAAAATGTAGCCTTTCCCTTGACAATGTTGGGTTTGCCAAAAACAGAAGCTATCGAGCAATCGCTTAAATTACTAGATAAAGTTGGTTTGTCCACTTGGGCCTACCACATGCCAACTGAGCTGTCTGGTGGGCAGCAACAGCGGGTGGCCTTGGCTCGGGCGTTGGCTAACAATCCAGAAATATTAATTGCTGATGAACCGACGGGTAATTTAGATTACCAGTCGGGCCAGGCGGTCATGGAGTTATTCAAAACCATGAATATTGAAGAAAAGAAAACGATTATTATGGTTACTCACGACATTGATTATTTGCGCTATGCCACTGTGGCCGTGCAACTGTTTGATGGCGCAGTAGCCAATATAGCCAGGGGCAAAGAAATTATGGCGTTAACCAAAAATATTAAGGTGAAAAAGAGTGGAAAACACAACTAAACCTACCAGCAGACCAAGTTTAACCTTCAACCAGCGGGTGACCAAGGATGTAGCTGTAGTAAAGGGATTACCAAAAAGAATTAAAGGATTGGGTAGTTGGATTTCTCACATTGCGTTGTTCAATCTAATCCTAACGGTCTATTTATTACATCGGTTTTCAACCAAATATATTTGTAAACGAGCCAGCTCTCACTTCATGTGCCGAATCGTTAGCGAAAATATCGATAAGGCGTATAACAAGGTCGCAGCTCTCACTACCAGAAATGCCAGAACCATCAGTCGGATCAACCTCATGGATTTGGCCATGCGAAACATGATGTTCAAAAAATCGAGGGCGTTTATCACTGTGGGAGGTATGGCAATTGGTATTGGTTCAATTGTGTTTTTAGTTTCGATTGGCTTTGGCTTACAACAATTGGTGGTTTCAAAAGTGGCGAGACTTGATGAATTACGACAAGCGGATGTTTCCTTACAGCCTGGTCAAAAAGAAGTCATAAATGACGAAACTATCGCTAAGGTGAGTCAGATTACTGGAGTCGATACCACGTTGCCAGTAATTGCGACTGTGGCGAGGGTTACCTACAATAATTCGATTAGTGATGTGGCGGTCTATGGCGTTACCAATGATTTTCTGAAGAACTCTGCTATTCAGCCCACTCATGGCAAAATTTATGATTCAAACGAGGTGGCAATGGCGATATCTGGGGGGAAAGTGGCAGGAACTACTAGAACTATTGAAGAAGAATTTAGTATGGATGACGCTGATGAGTTTGCGATTAGTTTTAGCATTCCTGAAGGTGTTTGGCTTAAAGTCAGATCTGGACCAGAAAAAACCGCGCCAGTTTTAGGTTACACCAAACGAGGTATTGCCCAACAACAAGGCATGTTGGAATGGGGTGATTGGTATGCTGAAGCGGCTGGAGATGCGACTCGTCAGCGCGAGATGGAAGGAAAGTTGCAAGGAGCATGGATCAAAGCCGATGTACAGCTTTGGGAAAAAGCTGAGTGTGATGCAACTAGCGCAGATTGTGTTGATGGGAATTACATAGTGTTAAAGGATCAGTTTGGTTCTCAGCAATTAGCCGAAGATGGATATTTTGCCCCCATAGACATTGAGTTTACGAATGAAAAAGTTTTACCAGTTGAATCAAGGGTGCTTGGGATATCACAAGAACTCACTGATGCTCAGGTTGAGGCGCTCGTTTTGGGAACCGTGGATGATACTATCGATGCTGCCACATCAGCCGCCGGCCTTTCAGAAGTTGTCAGTGAGGACGGTGAGTGGGTAGAGATTGCTTCTGAGTCTGTGGTGAATGAGGCTGAACAGGTAGAATCTATTACTTTAGCAAATAGTGCCAAAAAACAAGCTGTTGTAAATACTGCCATGCTAGAGCTAATGGGACTCAAGGAAGATGAGGCAATTGGCAAATCATTTAGTACCTCGTTTGTAGTGGTTAATGACTTATTGGATTCCACCGATAAACGAATGGAATCAATTCCTGCTGACTACGAAATTGTGGGTGTAATTCCAGAAGAGAAAGTACCACTGTTTTATGTGCCATTTATTGATCTGCGTGGTTTAGGCATTAGTTCTTATTCTCAACTTAAAGTGATAGTTGATGCACAAAACAATTTGGCTAACATTAGAAAACAGATTGAGTCACTTGGCTTGTCTACCAGGTCGGTTGCCGACACAGTGAAACAGATTGATCAACTTTTCGGTGTAGTGAGAGTGGTGCTGACCGCTTTGGGGCTGATTGCCTTGTCGATTGCAGCGCTTGGTATGTTCAACACCCTGACAGTTTCACTGTTGGAAAGAACTCGGGAAGTTGGCTTGATGAAAACTATGGGAATGCAGTCATATGAAGTGCAGGAACTCTTTTTGACAGAATCAATGGTAATGGGATTCTTTGGTGGTATCTTGGGAATCTTGCTTGGGTTTGGTTCGGCTAAGTTGGTAGGTGTGGCTTTAACTGCCTATTCACTTTCAAAGGGCGGAGGTGTCATAGACATAGCCTATTTGCCGTTCCTCTATTTTGTTTTTGTTATTTTGCTTTCGTTGATGGTGGGCATTTTTACTGGAATTTATCCTGCTCGGCGCGCGACAAAGATTAGCGCCTTGAATGCGCTGCGGTATGAATAAAATTCTAATTGTTTTTATTTTGGTTACTGGTTTGGTTTTTTGGCCAATTCTTGGTAAGTTAGATACCACTACAACATCACCTACCGATGGTCCATTAATTGCATGGTTGGTTCATCATGCCGCAGATTCAATCTGGGGTACTAGCCAGCTGTTTCAACCACCCTTTTTTTATCCGTTCAAACAAACACTCACTTTTTCTGATCCGTTTGTGAGTTCTGGCTTTGTTGCTGTGGTGATTCAGCGGCTTTGGCCGAGCATCACAGTATTGGGACAACTCAATGTGCAGTTGATGCTTGGTACCATCGGGTATTTGCTGGCTTTGTATTGGCTAGTAAAAGTGTTGGGCGGCCGCGGAGCGGCCGCCATTCTGTTAGTAACTATTGGTACCTTTATGCCTCTGCGATTTATCTATGTCGTTCATCTGCACACCTATCTACTAATGGGTATCCCCTTTGGTTTAGCTTGTCTAATTTTGTATACTCGCGGTAAACAGTGGAAATATTTACTAGGTTTTTTTTTAGGATACTTGTTTCAGCTGTTGAATGCACCCATGACAGCCTATTTTTTCGTGACCGTGGTTGGAGTGTATGTATTTAGTCAGAAACAACTTTGGTGGGAATTACTTACCGATAGAAAATTGTTGTTGATCGGCTTGGTGCTCGCAATTGCAAGTGTGTTATTTTACTTACCATATTGGCAACAAGCGGCGTACTTCCATTCTGCCCGCACCATTCGGGATGCCGCTCATTTTTCATTTTCGATTAATCGGTTATTTTCTTGGGACGTACTTAGTTTGATTTTTGTTAACAGTGTATTTTTTGCAACCAGTCGAAAAAGCAAGTCGTTAATCAAGCAAAGCTTGCCTTGGTTAGGTGTTACACTTATTGGTTTATGTTTGATGTTGGGTCCCGTGGTGAAACTTGATGAACAAACAGTGCGTGTTTTTGGCTTGCCGATTCCTCTGCCGTATTTTCTAGTCTATTATTTGGTCCCAGGCATGCAGGCATTCCGATCTGTGACGCGTTGGAGCGCAGTTGCCAGTTTGGGCCTGGTACTTTGGTCTGCAGTGGTTTTTCAAACCAGCCGAATCAAACCTGCTGTTAAACTAGGACTGTTAACGCTACTCGCTGTGCTTAGTGTTGTTTCAGCAAGAAGATTTTTGCCAGTTTTTTCTGTTGATGCTGAAACTCCAGCGATGTACCAGTTGGCTGCAAAACAGCCAGAAAAAGTTATGGCAATGATGCCGATGTTTGTATGGGATATGGTGCCTTATGAAGAGCGCGAGTCGGTGCGCTTGTTGTACCAGCCAGGTTCGGGCAAAATTTATTACAACGGCGTATCAGGATTCATGCCACCGTCTCGCGCGCAAGAAATTCATCTGCACTTCAACTCATTTCCCAGCGACGAATCAATTACTACACTCAAAAATAATGGTGTTCAATTACTAATGGTTGAGTACGATCAATATCAAAAAATGTATGATGATGGCTTTGTCTTTGGCGAACAGCAAGTTCAAGATCCACTCATAATTAAATCTCAATTAGAAAATCGCAAAGATATTCAATTAATTCAATGTAGTAATAATGATTGCTTGTATCGTATAATCTGACACTTATGTTTGAACTATTGACCCTTATTTCACTTGTACTCTTTGGTAGCGTCCTTGCCCTCATAGGCGGAATAGTGATGCTGTCCGTACCTCGCTGGTCATCATTTTTATCTCGCTACTCAGTGCCATTTGCTGGAGGAGTGTTGCTGACAGTCTCACTTGCCGGAGTTCTCCCAGAAGCAGTTGAGCATCTTGATCATCTTGCATATTATCTTGTGTTAGCAACATTTTTAATTATCTTTCTGTTTGAACAATTCTTTTTTAGTTTACATCATCACGATGAAGAAGATGGGCATCACCATGTGGCTAAGCGCTCTGCTTGGTTTGTGATGTTGGGAGATACAATTCACAATGCAATTGATGGTGTGGCAATTGCAGCGAGCTATTTGGTCAATCCAGGTTTGGGTCTAGTTACAGCGATTTCTACATTTTTACACGAAGTGCCTCACGAAATTGGTGATTTTGGGATCTTGCTCAAAGCCAAATGGTCCAAACGCAGCATTATTTCAACGAACTTGTTTTCAGCGCTAATTTCCGTTGTGGCAGCTGTACTGGTTTTTTGGGTGGAGCCCCCGGAAGAAGTGCTGGGGATATTACTTTCAATTTCTGCGGGATTATTTTTGTATCTTGGAGCCAGCGACTTTTTGCCACATGCGGGGAGTGGTTCGATCTCCAAGCGCAACATGGTGGTGGCCTTACTGGCGGGAGTTGGCTTGATGCTGTTCAGCATGTCAATCATCCCGCACGCTCATTAATCCTAGGTTTCAATCAATTTTTCCTCTATACTAGTCACGATATAGAGATTGTTACTGAGCTATGCCATTGGGAAAATCATTGAGCTTCCACCAACATTTGCGTCAGAAGCAAACGAGTTTCAGGTTCTTTATTGTCACAGTCTTATTATTCGCGCTGGGTGATGGAGTGTTTTCGTACCAAGTGCCGATTTGGTTGGGGTCGGTGTTTCACGACGTGGCCCTGGTAGGCATTGTCATGAGCAGTTCTTCGCTGGTTGGATTTTTGTGCGATCTGAGCTTTCCCACCTTATTTGCCAAAAGAGAGTATCGATTCTTTTTTGCGCTCACATTTATTATTGCTTTATCCACTCAATTACTTGGTTTGCTGTCATCAAGCTGGTTGGTGGCGATCATCGTTATGGCCTTGTGGGGTGTGTATTACGAACTGTTTGTTTTTGGTTTATATCATTATTTACACACAGAAATTGAACCCTCTCAGCACGCATCGGGATGGGGAATTACTGAGGCTTTGAGATCAATTGCTCTCGTTACCTCTCCACTGATTGTAAGTCTGTTTTTAGTCTTGCGCCTAGATCCGTTTATTCTTTCCAGCTTCTTGTTTGGTGTATCGCTCGTGATTAGTTCGCTGTTCTTTTTCACAAACAAAAAGCGTGTCACCAAAACAACTGGCGAACCAGAAAAAGCATTTTCATTTGTCACTTTTCGTGTTTGGTCAACTTTCCTTACGAAAATCTGGCCAGTGTATCTTTTTTATTTCTGCCTAATCGTATTTGATGCCACCATTTGGAGCGTGGGAATATTTTTTGCCGAGCAACTGCGTCAAATCTCGCCTTTGGGTGCATTTTTTATACCCGCATATATAGTACCAGTCTTAGTAGCACCGCTATTTGCGGGAAAATTAGCCAGACGCTTTGGCAAAAAACGCTCAGCTTTTGTGATTGCTATTCCGCTTTCATTGACGTTGTTTATTGGTCACTGGGCGTTACATTCTCCGCTTTGGCATGT
>DAOQVB010000052.1:0-7167 GCA_035341315.1 Candidatus Woesebacteria bacterium
TTAGCTTGGTTTTTGCCTAATATTTCATATACAGATTGGGTTGCACTTGGACTTTTTTCAGTAGTTTTAACTCTGATTAATCTCATTCTGAAACCCATACTCAAACTGCTAACTCTGCCCATAAACATAGTGACGCTAGGATTATTTTCAGTAGTAGTAAATGTTGCATTACTTTGGTTGGCTCTGTATTTAGTCCCTAGCTTCACCATTGCGCCAATGGTGCTTTTTGGCGTGCCACTTGGGGAATTCTTTACCCTTGTCGTCATCTCATTTGCGCTGAGTCTTACACAATCATTTGTTTCAATTTTTCTCTAATTCACTTTATTGGACAATCCTCGATTCAAAACTGGAAATTCCTCTTCAATCGTGTTATAATATCCTATAGTAATGAAAGAAACTGCGCGTATGAAACACTTTGTCTTTTCCATATTACTAATCTTGAGCTTATTTTTTCACTTCAACGTGAATTTTGTTGAAAGAGCAAGTGCCCAAACTAATCCAAGTGAAGTTGTCACAGGTGAAATCATCCTATCCAATACTGAAGCTAGTGATTCCGCCAGCGCTACCGCTGCAGGAGAAATAGCCAGTGACTCCGCCGAAATCATTGAAAAAATTCAAGAAAAGAAAGATCAGGACTTAACCGATACTGGTGGAAAACAAATCGGTGAGTTAACCGCATACCTGTATCAAAATCCTCCAGAACCGTTAAGTTGGAATAATTTTTTACAACACGCAATTTTTAACACTGTTAAAGAGGGAGTTCCCGCAAATATTATTGTTGTTGTAATTCTGTTCCCAGTTGTTGCATCGCTTATTGCCGCTTCTCGACACGTGATTGGTCTCAAAGGCTTTGGTATCTACATTCCAGCGGTACTTTCAGTGGCTTTTGTTTCCACTGGAGTGATACCTGGCTTACTTATGTTTATGGCCATCAGTGGCACCGCATTTATCACCAGTCGCTTGTTGAAGCAAACCAACTTACCGTACCTGCCTAGAACTGCGCTGCTCCTTTGGACGATTTCAATTGGAATTATTGGCTTATTAATTTTGGCACCCATTTTGAAAGTTACTCAATTAATGTCAGTTAATATTTTTCCAATTTTAATATTAGTGCTCTTGAGTGAAAATTTCCTTGACGCGCAAGCCCATTCAAAAGAAAGCCAGGCACTAGCACTTACCGTCGAAACGATTATTTTGGCTATTGTTGCCAGCGTATTATTTAAATGGGGAACGCTCCAAAGAATAGCGCTTAGCGAACCAGAGTTACTACTTTTCCTAACAGCTGTTGTTAATATTATTATTGGAAAATTTAGTGGATTACGCGTCAGTGAGCGGCTTCGATTTGGTGCAATTATTGAAGAAGAATAATAACCATGCCAATCAAACCATCTCACATTCTCGGCATGAACGGTCGCTACCGTTATACCAAGCTTAATCCCAGCTCGGCGCGGGCGTTTGGTTTTTCTAAGCTGAAGACCAAACAACTTTTATTGGAAAACAATATCCCAACCGCCCAACTTTACCACATGTTTGAATCCTACACGGATTTAGACCACGTGATCTGGGAAAATATTCCTTGCCCCTTTGTACTCAAGCCCGCGAGCGGTAGCGCTGGCAAAGGCATACGTATTATTACTAAATACCTCCCACAGCGATCGATTTGGCAAGACAACGAAAACGAAGAAGTTACGGTCGAAGATCTAAACCTACATGTTCAAAACATATTGGATGGTGAATATAGCACTTGGGGCAGTAGTCATCGAGCGCTGGTCGAAGAAATGATTATTGCTCATCCAGTTTTGAAAAAACTTTCAAAAGGTGGCACGCCAGACATCAGAATCATCGTTTTTAATTCCGTTCCAATTATGGCAATGGCCCGAATCCCAACTGAAGAGTCGGGGGGGAAAGCCAATCTGGATATTGGGGCTATTGGGCTTGGAATTGATATGTCTAGTGGTCTAACCACTTTTGGCATTCAAGGCAAAAGCAAATACATTAAGCGTTTTCCGCAACAAAAACGAAAAGTAAGTGGTATCCAGATACCATTCTGGCGAGAAACCCTCTTGATGGCTGTCAGTGCTGCCCAAGCAGCCGGTTTTATCTTTATGGGCGCCGATCTCTTCATTGATGAAACCAAGGGTCCAATGGTGGTAGAGCTCAATGGCTTCCCCGGTCTATCCATTCAATTAGCAAATAAAGCTGGACTCAAGCGTAGAATTGAGCGCGTGGAAGGTATTGAGGTGCGCAATGCAGACCACGGGGTTCGCATTGCGCAAGCACTTTTTGCCAAGTTTTATGTTGATCAACAGCGAGTTGAGCAAGGCCTGACAATTATCTCAAATAAACCCACGATTGTTGTCAAAGGGGATCGGACAAAAGATTTAGAAGTGCCCGCATTGGTTAACACCTTGCGTGCTCGCTCCGCGATATCAAGAAAGTTGGCGGTTGACCTCGGCTTACTGGATTATGACGATCTTCTTTGGCAACAGCAAGAAGTGAGCGAGGGAAAAGTACCCGTAGTAGAAGTTGAGTTTGAAGTTAAAGACCAACTGGTAAAAACCGCCATGCTCGCAGTTCAAAGACTCGATAAATCAAAATATAAAGTAGAATTGGGACAACATGATATCAAACAATTTTTAATTGGGGATATTGAAACATGAGTTTGATTAGTCGCATAACTCCCACTAATGTAACCGCACAAAAATTAGCCTTCCTTGAGAATCCCAACTTTAACCCCCTACTCACATACGACGAACCATTGGGCTCTGAGGAATTAGTTCAGTTTGGCAAACCTGAGAACAAGTACTTGGAGCTTGCCAAAGCCATATTAGAAAAAGCCTATTGGCATCGCAATGAAGCTGACCTCAATGCACTAGAGGGAACGCTCTGCACACAATCACAAGTTGAAGCTTCAATCTTTGCATTTCTAAAACTCCATCAACTCGAAAATCGTTTTAAAGTCAGTTTTTCACACTCCTATCTCTCCAGAGCTTCAATCTCTGCAACTCTTCTAAAAATACGACTACCGCTTGATTTTAGAAAAGATGGTTTATTTAGCGCTCTGTATCATGAAATTGGCACTCACGCATTACGAAGATTAAATTATGAAGAACAACCCTGGTTTAAGAAAAAATCCAAATATGGTTTTCAATCGTACTTAGTTACTGAAGAAGGTTTGGCCTCACTCCATGGCCTACTACCTCAATCATTTCAAGTAGCTCATGTTGCTGCATTGCGGTACCTAGTGGTGAGTTGGGCTCAATCGTATTCATTTTTGGAAGTGTGGCACAAACTCGGTCGTTACATTCAAGACCCCGGTAGACGCTGGGTCATCGCAATTCGTCAAAAAAGAGGACTTGAGGATACGAGCCAACCTGGGGGATTCACCAAAGATGCGGTTTACTTCCAAGGCATGGTTGAGGTTTGGCGCTGGCTCAGCCAACATGATTTTAATCCCAGTGATTTGTATTGGGGGAAACTACATCATGAAGATGTTGAGTTAGCAAAGTCATTGAAACCAGATTTTCAGCCAAAATTGCCTAGCTTTTTTGCCTCTAACCCCAAAAAGTATCAAAAACAATTAAAAGAAATTGGTGAATTAAATTATTTCACCCAAATCTAAATAGTGTACACTCTGCAGTATGGATGCAGTCATCACTATACAAGTTCAGCCAAAAGCCAGAAGAATTAAGTTACAAATTGTCAACGATGGCGAAGTGTTGGTTACCACACCACCACATTTACCAAAATTTATTATTAATCGATTCATCGCTGATCACCAAGAGTGGATCAATAAGCATTCAATAAAACACAAGGGTAAACTTAAGGTACTTACTACCACTTATATATATCTCTTTGGTACTAAATACGATCTTATATACAGTAACGATACAGCTGATTCTCCAGGATTTGTCCTTACTCAAGATAAGCTCCTCTATACACCCATTGCAGGTAAAACCATTCAGATGAACCACAAATTGCTGAATAATTTCCTCAAGTCTACGTGTAGTGCGTATATTCTGCCGAGAACTCATCAACTGGCTAAAAACATGAATGTATCATTTAAAACCATTGGGTTTAAGGAACAAAAAACCAGATGGGGGAGTTGTAGTAGTAGAGGAACACTATCTTTCAATTGGCGTCTCGTTCACTTTGAACCATCAGTAATTGATTATGTAATCACTCACGAATTAGCTCACCTGGTTCATCCCAACCACAGTAGGGCATTTTGGAAATTAGTATCAGAGCACTTCCCAAATTTGGCCAGTGCGAAAAAAACTCTTCAACAGTATTATTGGTAATAGAGTAGCTATGTATATTTTTCACGGTGACAACCACATTGCTTCAAGACAAGCCCTACGTGAATATATAGAATCTTCGCGTGAACGTTTTACCCGAACAACGACCTATCTCGCTACTGACCTTACACTCGCTCAACTGGAATCAGCTCTGGGAGAAGTCAGCTTATTCAACGAGCAGGTGCTGACCGTGGTTGAAGAATTGCATTCTTTGCCAAAATCTACTCATCAAACTGCCTTACTTAACGCATTGACGAAATCTCAAACAATTGAATCTATAATACTCTGGGAAAAAAAATTATTAACTCCAAATCAGCTAGCCACTTTTAGTCAGGCAAAGCAAAAAACTTTCAAAAGTAGTAAATCCTTATTTCAATGGCTCGATGTATTTTCGCCTTCGACCTCAATCCAAACTAAAGTGAAATTATTTAATACAGCAGTTGCCCAAGACGGCATTGAGTATTGTTTTCTCATGCTCGTGAGACAAATCAGACTCTTGCTTACAATAAAAGGTGGCGGTACCATCGCAGGACCCCCATTCGTTCAGGCAAAGATTCAAAAACAATCAAAAATGTTTTCGCTCCAACAGCTACTAATGCTTCATGAAAAGCTCACTTGTATTGATGTAGAAAGCAAAACCAGTGGTTTACAACTGTCGCTGAAAAACCGACTTGACCTATTACAAATTGAGCTGTAAAGTAAAGTGTCATACTTTGTATGACACTTAATTTAGTGCAAATTAACGAGAAAAGATAGGAGAAACACATGTATAAAATCGTGAAAATCAACCCAGTAATTTTTCGTGGTTACGATCTGCGTGGCGTCGTTGACGTTGATTTAAATGATGATGTGTATTACACACTTGGTCTTGGCTACGCCACCTATCTTTCGAAATGGAGAATCAAACAGGTGGCAGTTGGCAGGGACAACCGATTAACGAGCGAACAATATTCCAAAGCTTTTCGGACAGGATTAAATCAGGGTGGTGTTGACACCATAGATTTAGGACATTCACTCAGCCAAATTGTTTATTTTTCCTCTTATTTCTTTCAAACCAAAGGTGGTGCCATGGTCACGGCCTCCCATAATCCAAGCAACTTTAATGGACTCAAGTTGAGCACTGGGTATTCCGAAACCATGGTAACCGAAGAAATTCAAGAATTGAGATTAATCTGCGAAAAAGCAGAATTTAGTCAAGGTACGGGCACTGATAAAAAACAAGATATCTTTACCAATTATACCGAAAGTATTTTGAAACATTTTTCATTACAAAAACGCTGGAAAATTGTGGTGGATGCGTGCAATACCACCTCAGGTATGTTCTACCCAGAAATTTTTCGGCAAGCCGGTTGCGAAGTGATCGAACAAAACTGCACACTTGACGGGAATTTTCCTCTTGGGGTGCCAGATCCCACTGAGGTGGAAGTGCTCAATCGTCTGGCAGAAGGTGTCAAAAAACATAAAGCTGATATTGGCTTTGCCTATGATACCGATGGCGATCGCATGGCCGTCGTGGATGAAAATGGTAAAGTCTTGTGGATGGACACCATTGTCGCCTTGTTTGCTCAAGACGTACTTGATTTTCTCCCAGGAGAAAAAATTGTTTATAACGCACTCTGCTCACGTCAAGTAACTGAAGCAATTGAAAATGCCGGTGGCAAACCAGTAGTTTGGTTAACAGGTCATTCATTCATCAAGGCAAAGGTAAAAGAAGAAAAAGCCCCATTTGGTGGAGAACTATCTGGCCACATCTTTTTTATGGATAACTTTTTTGGACATGATGACGGTGCATTTGCCAGCTTACGCTTACTCGCATATTTGGAACGCAAAAAAGAAACATTATCTGAAGCAGTTGGCAAACTCAGTCAATACGTCAGTAGTCCAGAAATTAAGTTTGGTTTGGCAGATGCGATCAAGTTTGAATTTGTTTCAACAAAAATCAGGGCGGCATTTGAAAAAGAATGGCCGCAAGCTCAATATATCGATATTGATGGCATCAGAATGGATACCAAAGAAACTATGGCAATCGTTCGCGCTTCACAAAATGGACCCTATATCACTCTAAAGTTTGAGGGTAAAACGCAAGCTCAGTACGACGAGTTAAAACGAACATTAAAATTGATTTTGGAAGCTTATCCCGAGATCGACTGGAAACAAGGAGTAAATACCCATGCCCTCCAGTAATTCAACAAAGATCTTCTATGACTAACTATCAAAATCATCGGCTTTTTGCGGAAAAACTTGTTCAAGAGGGTGGAGCAATTGCATTACGAGATTTTAATCAACAAAAGTTTAGTACTGAGTGGAAAAGTGACCATTCATACGTGACACAAACCGATACTGAAATTGAAACAAGGTTTCGTTCGCTGATCGCAACAGAATATCCAGACCATTCCATCTACGGCGAAGAATATGGAGGATCACTAGATCCTTCCAGACCAACTTGGATTCTTGATCCGCTCGATGGAACTACCAATTTTTCTCATCATATACCGCTATTTTGTTCGATGGCGGCACTCCAAATTGATGGCAAGATCGTTGCCGCCGCCGTCTCTTCGCCAATTCAAGATTTAATTTTTAGCGCCAGCCTGGGGGCTGGCGCCACCGTTAACAACAAACCTTTTCCCAACCCTTCTCAGGAAACTGAGTTAGATTCTACTACTTTACTACTCGATAGCGGTAAATCAACAAATGCTCGATCAGATTCTTTCCACTTTTTAGCTACTTGTGGCCATCAATTTAGATCATTTCGAAAATTCGGTTGCATGGTTGCACCATTACTCTATGCTATACATAGCAAACTAGAAGCCGCGATTATCTTTGGTGTAGATTTATACGATATAGCAGGATTATCATTAATTATGAGTGA
>DAOQVB010000053.1:0-7113 GCA_035341315.1 Candidatus Woesebacteria bacterium
GGGTGGCAGAGTGGCTGCGCTTGAAGTCATGATTGCCAATGCCGCAGTCAGGAATCTAATTCGTGAAAGTAAGGCTTTTCAAATTGAGTCAATTATTCAAAATTCATCTGAACAAGGCATGTTTTTATTCGAAAAACATTTATTTATGCTTGTTCAGCAAGGAAAAATTACTGCTGAAACTGCCAGAAACCGAGCCTTTAGACCAGACGAAATTGAGCGCATGTTAGCAAAGGAGTAATCAGCTATGCCATTTTTTTCTTATTCTGCAAAAAATAAACTGGGAGAAGTTGTCAAAGGTAAGGCAGAAGCTTCGAGTATGGTGGATGCCGCAGCGTTGCTGGATGAACGAGGATTGCTTGTCATTAATCTTAAACCAGTTGGTATGGAGGGTTTGGGCAGTCTACTCCAAGGGTTCATGGGAGTTAGTCAAAATGATGTGGTTAATTTTACTCGCCAGCTCTCTACTATGATCAGCGCTGGTTTATCAATTTCTAAGGCTTTAGGTGTACTGATTCAGCAGTCAACTCCTGGTTTTTCACAACTCGTTGCTAATTTACTCCATGAAGTTGAGGGTGGTGCGTCTTTTTCAAAAGCCCTCAGTTCTCACCCAAAAGTGTTTTCACGTCTCTATGTTCAGTTGGTCAAGGCTGGTGAGGTGGGAGGTATTTTGGACGACATTTTATCTCGTTTGGCTCATAATCTAGAAAAATCAAAAGAATTCCGAGCAAAAACGAAGGGCGCCATGATTTATCCAGTCATTGTGGTGCTGGCCATGCTAGTGGTCGGTTTTATCATGATGACGTTTGTTTTGCCAAAGCTGACGGCTATGTATAGTGACTTTGGCGTAACGTTGCCGTTGCCCACAAGAATTTTGATAGGTGTATCCAATATTTTTGCCACTCGGTGGTATCTCATATTGGCTGGTATCGGTGGTGGCATATTTTTGTTTAATCGCTGGTACAAAACAGAAGCAGGACAACGAGTCATAGCGGGGTTACTTTTGAAATTGCCGATTTTTGGCAACATGCTACAGAAAATTATGATTACTGATTTTGTGCGCACACTCTCTTTATTGTTGGGATCCGGCGTGACTTTGCTACAAGCTTTGGATGTGGTAATTGAAGGGGTAGAAAATGTGATTTACCGTGAAGCCTTTACCGAGGCGCGTAACCAAGTAGAAAAAGGTGGTTTGCTGTCAGAATCTATAGCTCGTCACGAAATGATCCCGCTGATTTTGTCCCAGATGGTGGCAGTTGGCGAGGAAACAGGAAAATTGGATGAAGTGCTACAGAAACTCTCGACCTACTTTGAGCAAGAAACTGAGCAGGCTGTGAAAAATATGACCACAGCGATTGAACCAATTATTATGGTAATTTTAGCAGTGGCAGTGGGTGGTATGGTGATTGCTATTGTGATGCCGATATATAGCTTGACGAGCGCGTTTTAATTGTTGACAAGCATCTTCTGGCTAGTATAGAGTGGATGATAGTATAAAAGTTGGTATTTTATTGTTAGTAGATAATAAGGAGAAATACTATGAAGAAAGCCTTGCTTGCTCGCTTAAAAAGCGGGGGTTTTACCATGATTGAGTTGCTCATCGTGATCTCGATTTTGGGTATTTTAGCTGTGATGGTTTTGGCAGCAATCAATCCACTCGAACAAATTAATCGTGGTCGTGATACAGCCAAACGTGGAGATGCCGAACAGTTACTCGGAGCGCTAGAGAGATACAACGCTTTCAATGGTTTTTTTCCCTGGCAGGAAGACGCAAATGATATAACGGGCTTAGCTCTAACGGGTCAGCTGGTAAATTCTGGGTGGGTAGAAACTAATTCTAACTGTCAGATTTTAGAACGATTGTCAACTGCTGTTACTGCGGGGTGTGTGGGCACTCAAGAATTAAAAGATTCTTACATCACTAGAGTAGATGATGATGGTGGTGGGTCGACGGGAACTGTTGAAGCCAGGGGTCTCTATGTCTATTATGAGGCTGCGGCTGGAGACAATGTTTATGTTTGTTTTTCACCACAGTCTAATGCCTTTGTTAATGAGGCTACTCTAAGATGTGACGGAACCTTGCCAGACGATCTAGCTCCTGCAACTGGTATTTGTGTAGATGACGTTACTGCTAATTTAGCAGGCGAAACCGGAATTGATATGATCTGTCTACCATAATCTGGCAGATTGTTGAG
Source organism: Candidatus Woesebacteria bacterium (assembly GCA_035341315.1). Taxonomy (GTDB): domain Bacteria; phylum Patescibacteriota; class Microgenomatia; order UBA1400; family PJMF01; genus DAOQVB01. Next base: position 2,193 of record DAOQVB010000053.1, read on the forward strand.
TTTGAAAATTAACCCCGCCTCTCACGAGAGGCGGGGTTTTTTTATCCCAGTATTTTTTTTCTTAACCTTCGTTATCAAACCCCTCCCAATTGTATTCTCCCCGACTCTGCGGTACAGTAAGCGGGTGTTTATATTTCAACTAATGCTTAGCTTGCTGATTTTTGCTCTTGGTGTTTGTATTGGTAGTTTTTTACATGTTTTGGTTTATCGCACGGTGGAAGATAAAGAAGATTGGAAAACTGGTCGATCTCGTTGTGATCATTGCTCCTACATTATTAAGTGGTATGACAACATCCCCCTACTCTCATTTGTGTTACTTGGGGGCAAGTGCCGCAAATGCCACAAGCCTATTGCCATCTCTCACGTAGCTATGGAAGTTATGGTTGGCGCCCTTTTTGTTTGGTGGTATTGGGCAGGTAGCGTTTTTTTCTTGTTAGTAGACCAGCCATTTACTGTGTTGCAACCCCTCTTTTGGTTGCTCATTGGCACGCTCAGTCTGGTTATCTTTGTAGCAGATATGAAGTACTTTATTATTCCCGATTGGGCAGTGGCAATCATGGCACTAGCCACCCTGGTGTACAGAGTCGTATTGGTGCAAGGAAAAATTATGCAGCAAACTGATTTTATATCAATGATATTGGCATCTATTGGTGTCGGAGCCTTTTTCTGGTTACTTAGAGTAGTGACAAAAGGCAAAGGAATGGGTTTTGGGGATGTCAAGCTAGCTCCTGTATTGGCATTGTTGGTTGGCTGGCCGCAAGTTTTGGTGGCACTGATGGTTTCGGTTTGTTCTGGCGCATTAATTGGCAGCTTACTCTTACTTTTGGGCAAACATAAGTTAAAACAGCCTATACCCTTTGGGCCGTTTCTCCTTCTTGGTAGTGCTGTAGCGCTGGTGTGGGGTGATGCTATCTGGGGTTGGTACTGGACTCAACTCCTTGGGATGTAGTAGGCTAAATGCATGCGCTTTTTTCGCTATAGTTTCATATTTATTGTAATTTTTACTTCGATTGCAATTGGGGCATTTTTGGCGATTCAACAGTGGGTGTTATTTCAAGCTTACAATCAACTATTGGCGGATGCTTCGTTGGTACAGCGGTCAAAGCACGTTGGTGAGTACTACGAATATTGCACGGAACTAGGGGCGGAAAATGTAGATGATGGTCCACTCTATACTCCCCAATTACGATTTCTTTCTGATACTGAATACGTTTTGGAAGTTGTATGTGATCAGTATGAGTTTGTCCCCAAGCAGTTTGGCGAGAAAAAATTACCACTGTTTGCGAGCAAAAAGCCAGGTCAATCCGGGCTAGTCTTTGCTGAAGAAGGTGTATGGTCCATCAGCATACAGGCTGTGCCAGCCGACCTAGAAATCTGGTTAAAAAAAATAGCACTACTCGAAAATTTAGTATTTCGAACTCAAACAATTTCGGTTGAAGACGGTAGTATGGTTAAGTCACTATCTGTAAGCCCAGATGCCATTGAGCCAATTACCACTTGTGAAGGTTATGGTTTTAGTTGTTGCGATCCGGTACGCCTGTTGGGCGTGGGTGATCAGCGCCCAGGTAGCGATTGTAGTGATGATTGTTACTCCAGTTGCCATCAACGACCAATCATTCTCTCTTTTAATGCTGAGCCGGGATTTGATAGATACCAACGCATTTTACAAGCTAGCCAGGCTGATTTGATTAGTTTTAATTTTGTGATCGATTCCTTACTTCCAGAAGAATCTCAAGTGACGCTTGAGTTTGGGGATGGGACAAGTTGGATTGGCATTGCTACGGAAACTATGACAAACCACCAATATTCATGCAATCAACCAGTGTGTAATTATCAGGCAACTTTAAAAGTAGTGGATGCATATGGCACAGTATCGGCTAGCACTTCAGCCACAAAAATGAATATTGCTATACATCAGTAAGTAGACTTGCAAAGCATGGCTTTACACAGGTATGATGAAAGCACTATGAAAAAAAATGGTTTTACCCTGATAGAAATTTTGATAGTTGTGGCGATCATTGGTATTTTAGCAACTATGGGAATTGTTGCTTTTCAGACGTCACTTAGAAGAAGTAGAGATGCAACTAGAATAGCGGAAATCAAAGCTTTGCAGAATGCAGCTGAGCAATTCTATGCGGATAATGCTAGTGAATATCCCACGGTTGATGGGTGTGCGCAATTAGCGCCCTATCTTCAAGGTTTTCAAGATTATAATGACCCACGAGGCGTTGCATACGAATGTGATTTTACACCGGCAGGCGCTGTTACATGGGAATACTGTTTGAGTACTCACCTAGAAGGTGATGGTGGTAATGCCACCGGCAACTGTAGTGGATTTGCTGCCGCGACGGGTAACGAATTTTATCGAGTTTTTAACCTGTTTTGATTAAGGAGGTGTTATGCTGATGTCTAAACGACTACAAAAAAAATCTGGCTTTACTATGATTGAGTTACTTGCTGTAGTAACTATCATGGCGATTCTGTTTACCATTGGTATCGTTGCATATACTAATGCTGTTCGGAACTCTAGGGATAATCGACGAGTGACTGATATAAGTAATATGCGCCAGGCGCTGGTATTATTTCGATCGGACACAGGGTGTTACCCAGACGATTTTGCCGACTTATTGGGTAGTGATGGTTATTGGTCTGAGCCACAACAACCGCTTGATCCGTCAACCGGTATGTCATACACATACACACCCTCGGGCACTTGTGCCACTGGTCACTCTGGTTTCACAATTACAGCTAATATGGAAAACACATCGACCTATCCTGGTGGTACGTACTCTGTAACTAATCCCTAAATAACCAGCAATGTCTCGAAAAAATATATATTCTCAAGGCTTCACCCTGATTGAGCTCATGGCAACCATAGTTGTCAGCATGATCTTGTTAATAACTGGTGGAGCAACATATTTACAATTTCAAGAAAGACAGGACGCCGAAAAGGTGGCAACCGAGTTACAGCGGTTTGCTGTGAAAACACGAGCAAGAGCGAGATCTCAAGACACAAGCGGATGTACTCCAGGTCCACTTAATAAAGTTATCGGGTACTCATTGGAATTTAACGAAGCAACAAATCAAGTGCGATCGGTAGGATTTTGTGGTACAGGAAAAGCTACTGCATCCTCTGACGCAGTTGTTGCAACATACGCTATTCCTGCTCCGGTTGATATTGAATTTGGTGGTTCGACTGTTGTTGATGAGGGAGATGTTACTGCAACCGAATCAGTCATATTTTTCTCTCTCATGGGTGGTGCTACCGTGCAAAACACAAACGCTGGAACAATTGATGTGAGTCGCGGTGGCGTGACCTATCGGTTTATTATCAGTCCTGGTGGAGAGATTAGCAGTGTGCAGAAAGTACCGTAATATGGTTAACCAAAGAGGTAATACGCTCATTGAATTATTGCTCGCAACCGTGATTGTGGGTGTGGTTCTGACGGGTGTTGCTATTAGTCTCACCTACTCCATTCAGCGAGAAGCACTCAATCGTTATAGAGAGGGCGCAACAGGACTGGCCCAAGAAGTTTCTGAGTATTTACTGCTTCTCCGTGCTCAGAATAATTGGCAAGCGTTTTATGCTGGCGTACAGGATAATGCCGACTACTGTTATTCTGATAATCCGGTTGGAATAACATTGGGTAGCGGATGTCCGGTTATTACCAGGCTTGGAATGGATTTTACTGCCGCTTTTAGTATTGATAAACCGGCTGTAGTCCCTCCAGCTCCAGAAAAAGTCACTGCCAACATAACTATATCTTGGGAAGTCGATTCCGATCCAAAAACCTACGAGTTAACCCAAGAGTATTACGAACGAGAATACTAAAGTTGATTTCTAACTAAGACAGTGTGGCGAAAAGCGTTTTCAATTGCCGTTCCCTGCGAATCCGTACGAGTGAGAGTAAAACTGATGGTGATGTATGGTTGATTCACATTATTGCAGTCAAGTACAAAAGAACCCGTCTCCACTTCGTAGGGTAAAACTGTCAACAGGTCGGTTCGCTCAGGAAAAGGTGCGAGAGCGGCAGAATGTGAAGCAATCTGGTTAGAACTAAGATAATATTCTGTTACCCTGCCATCTTCATTCAGTACTGATAGTGTTGATCCGTTGGATACACATACTGGAATGGCTTTTGCGTTTCGAATAAAATAGCTCATCGAATCAAGAGCGTAATTTCCTTCTGCTCTTAATTCTTGTCTGAGGGTAATACGTGCATCAGCAGTCAAACTCGCAATAAAAAGTGTAGACACCCCAAGCAATAAAAGTAAAAGTAGTGAGCTCACCACTAACAGTTCAACCAGCGAATATCCTAGTTCATTTCTTGCCATGTGACATGCGCCTCTCTGAGAATATTTGGTATGGTAAGTGGCAGATTTGGATTATAGCGGAATACTTCAGTTTTATTTGTATTATTATCAAAATCACGTTCAAGCGTCACTCCGTTGCAACCAATAAAGGTTCCGTACCCCACAAATCGTTTTTCAGGTCTGGTAATTGGATCGGTAGTATTCTGGACTATGATAGATCCATCTGTGGAGAAGTAAAGCCCGGCAACGTTTGTAGCTTCATCAGTCGGGTTGGCCACAATATCATTGCCTATACTTGGATCAATAATAATATTTCCATTGACGATGAAGCCAAGAAAAGCGTCATCAGCAAGCTGCATGCCTCCGCTCGGAAGCAAACCCGGACTGGTAATAACCAGATTCGCTGGTGTTGAAGGAGTGCCAATGACGACAATAGTTCTATCGGTGATATTCCAATCGCCAATATTGCTCACGTTAAGCGCAAAATCACCTGGGTGGTAATACAAGTAATAGTCTCCCTGATCATCCGCAGCTGTCAAGATGGACGAAAAACTGTTAACCGCAGGCAAAGCTTGAATTGTTGCTGAAGTAACGTCAAGTTTTTCTG
>DAOQVB010000054.1:0-7016 GCA_035341315.1 Candidatus Woesebacteria bacterium
CCACGTCTAGATTTTCTAGAAGTGTGGATTTTACTATCTTTGAGGCTTCTGTAGAGGATTTTTATCATGAGCAGTGCGTAGTATACTAGCCAGCTCCAACACCGCCACCCCCACCTCCACCACCTCCTCCCCCACTCGCTCCACCCGATGAACCTACTCCAGAAGCTCCATAGCTGGCTGTAGCTGCTGCGCTTATCGATCCGATGGCTGCAGAAAGATGAGATATTCCACCGGTAGTAAGTATGTCTGCACTGCCCCAATTAGCAGCTAGGTATTTCTGATCTGCGGCAGAAAAATTAACAGGTAATTGTGATAATGCTTTGGCAGATACACCAAGAATTGTTCCATATACCAAGTATTTTTCCCAGAGAATAATAGAATCGATAGGCGACTCTTTGGTTTTCGCGTAATCATTTAAATGTTTTTTGAATGCTTTCCAACCCGCCGTTTCAAGTCCACCAGTTTTGGTTCGTTTTAAACCTGCTGAATAGAAAATACTACCAGTAAGAAAAAGTAGTACTGCGAGTGGACCCTCAAAAAATGCGGTAACTGCCGCGACATTCATTAACCAAGTAAAGTCGCCCAAATTTGAAGCCTCACTAAGTAAGCTCATCATAATTATTGAAAAAATAAATAGTCCGATTCCAGCAACTATCCCAAGCGAATATTTCCAACGATGTTTTTTTGATGCTTCATCAAAGAAGTTTTCCTTAAGATTTTCTTCAAGCACAATTGTTTTTAAGTTGGTAAAAAAGCTATGACTTTCAGCTCGATGCGATAAACACCAATTACTAATGTCTTTCAGTGGTAAAGCATCTTGCTTTTTTCCTTCAACCTCAACTGTTTTAAGAGGAATTTTGCGTAAGAATGAATAGACTGCATTTTGAATTGAAGAAAGCGATGTGTCTGTTCGGTTTGAAGGAACCAGATAGTATCTGTAATCTTTGAACAACAAGCCTTCTTTTTGCTCACTTCTGATTAAGCGATAGAGTTTATTTTGGACTAAAGACAAAACGCTCGCTGTAAACGCTTTTGATGTTGTAGTTTCTCCCCCAGAGAGTAGTTGTTCAATTTGAGCAGGGTCAATATCGCTTGGTGGTTCCCACAGGGTTCCCGACAGATTTATCTTTGGTAGCGGTTCATCTTTGCCATATCTAAGGAAGGTGATAATCATCCAGATTTGTAGTACTAACGCTAATCCACCAATGAGGAAAATAAGCAGAGCCTGGCCAATATAAAGCCAGACCGATTTCTGTTTGGCAGCTTCGGTTTGTTGAACGAATTGTAATTCTTGATCAATAATTTGCTGCTTAGAAAGAGAACCTTTGGCTCCAGCATCAAAGGTACTCAATGGCACCACTACCCTACCCTCAACAAAAGTTAACGCTGGTACTTGGTCAACTGTAAAAGTAACAGTTTTTGCGTCTGGAATAGCTACCACCCCACTGAGGGGGCCATGAAGCCAGGCCGTAATATCTCCATCGGGAATCGCCTCGGGAAAGTTGAGGGTGACTTTTACAGAATTCTGCGGAATTTCGGATTTATTTCCCAACCATTGCCAATAGATCTCAGCAGTATCTGAATGCAAGGTAATAGCATTGCGGACGATGTATGAAATAGTAAAAGTTTTAGATGTATTGCTACGGTAGAACCATTTGATGAAGTATGCATCATCTAGATCATTAAGATAGAATTTTTCCGATGGTCTAACTTCGTCTGCGGCTAGTTTTTCTTGACCCAGCAGGGCTGTGTAACAATCAAGTTCGTCGCAGATTGAAAAGTCAGTAATTTCAAATGATTCAGTTCTGCCTGTATTCTGACTTTGATCTGGATTTTTAAGAATTTCCTGATTGGCAAAAGTGAAATCGCCATCAAAATTAAATTTTCTTTGTTCAGTGACGGACATGGAGCCATCTCGTTGTAGATTGGCATCTATCACTACGCTATCAATAGTATAGGATTTTGCACAAATTTTAGATGGATAGAAGAATGCAGAAGCTAAAAGCAAGCTAAATACAGAAAAAAAATTAAACATCATGAAAGATTTTTTCATAGTTAAACTCTAGTATAGACCATCAACTGACGTGACTTCGAGCCCCACTGGCAACTGGAGGATGATTTGTTACAATATGACCTGCGCAAAGTGAAAATTTACACATTGCCCCGTGGTCTAATGGCAGGACAGCAGCCTTTGAAGCTGTTTATCTAGGTTCGAATCCTAGCGGGGCATCATACTTCGATAAACTCAGTATGAAGCCATGCATTTTCTTATTAGAATCCTCGTGAATGCGATGTGATAAATGAAACAAGCCGAACGAATCATCAACGCAGATTTGATACGAATCATCGCCATGTTCATGATCATCGTGATGCATACTTTTCTGAACTTTACGTTGCGTCCTGATTTTTTCCAAACTCCAATTTACTATTTACTCACACCGATCGCAGTTGTTTCCAATGCTGGAGTGTTGTTGTTTTTTATGCTGAGTGGATATTTAGTAGTAGGTAAAAATCGCTCAATCAAAGAAAACTTTAAAAAAACCTTTATCAAGCTTGGGATTCCCTTTGTCTTCTTCTCGTTAATTAATACACTCATTAGTATTCAGCAAATCTACTCTGCCCAATTAGGAGTTGATTATTTTATTCAAGATTTGCTTAAACAGATTCTTAAATTTCCCAATTCCTCACTTTGGTTTTTGATTGTATTAATGTCACTGTATGTACTCAATCCGCTTTGGGATCTTGTATTTTCATCAGAGTCAACCAAACAATTGGCCAGATACCTACTTAAACTTGCGTTTATTTTCACTTTTCTAATCACTTTAGCCGACTATGTAACAGGTACCAACCCAGTAGCCAGTCCTGTCTTTAACAACTTTACCGCTTGGTTAGGTTATGCTTGTTTTTATCTGTATGGTGCAGCCGCAAAACGATCATGGGTGAATATGCAAAATCAAAAACTCAATCTCATCCTCATCGCGGTTGGATTCGCCCTAACATTCAGTAGTAATTATTTTTCGCAATTGCTAGCTAAAGATGGGGTTTCACTTTTTTGGGTTAATTACAACCAGAGTACTACTTCTCCAGCAGTTGCAATGATTGCTATTGGTATTTTTAACCAACTGATGGTCATGAATTTACAAAAGTTGAAATCAAAAGCAATAACCTATCTCTCTCAACTTTCTTTTGGAATTTATTTGATTCATACTAATGTTGTGGCGCTCTTAACAACCTATCTTGGATTCGATTTTGATCACATTCAGATGAACATTTATCTCTACAATTTAGTTAACTTTTCTATCGTCTTTGGTGCAAGTGTTCTTATAGCCGCAATCTTAGCCAGAATCAGGGGTTTGAAAATGTTGATAGGAAGTTGATGGCTGAGCAAAGTAATTAAATGCAAAAGACGTGCGAAATATGTGGAGGTAAGGCGATTTATACATTAAGTCCAGATATAGATATTCATGGCTTAGGCGCATGTGAAGAGCACTTAGCAATTTTAAAACAGGCTTACTTTATTTTGATATATTTAGGTGAAGATGATTATCAGGATTATTTGAGGCAATTCAAACCGCCAAATAAGAACAAATAAACAAAATCTATTCGTTGGGTGCTAAAATGAGATATGTCAGATTTTGTTTCAATCCTTTCTCGTCCCGAAGTATACGTCTTATTCCTAATTTGGAGCTTAATTTGGAAAGGCATTGCTCTTTGGCAATCGGCAAGAAAAAAACACTTAGTTTGGTTTATTATTTTATTGGTCGTTAATACAATGGGAATTCTTGAAATCTTGTATATTTTTTACCTCAATCGTTGGGATTTGGATCAAGGCAAGCTGCTTAAATTTTTAGAAAAAAAGACAGCTAAAAAAACCTAATCGTGCTACACTTAATTCACTATGAATCAATCCGAAACCTCGGTAGTCAGTAGTGTTGAAATAACCATCCCATCCTCTCTCCCACCAAATCAGCCTAATCAGAAAAATAATCTTTCTAAGATGCTGTTTGCACTCGGATTTTGTTGCGTTATTTTTGCAGTTGGTGGTTTGGGTCTTATGAGGATATTAAATAGCAAACCCTTGATTCAGAACAAAGCTCAAGAGCTTAATCATAATCAAGAAAATGCCTCAATCACTTTAATTTCCGATCAATCTTTTGCAGAATATAAGCAAGAAACCACACAATTTTTACCCGTAGTGCCCGATTATTCTGCTAAAGTGAGTGACTTGACTAACTTTAGTAATTTCGAAACAAGCTTAAAGAAACCATTTTCTGAAGTTCAAAGGCAAGCCTTGGATCAATCGCAATTTTTTATTACCCCCAATCTTGATACATTTTATGCCGATGATCCAAATGATCCCACATCAAGAGCAGATGACTGGTCAAAGCTCTATCAAACGATTGGAGGAGGAAGTATTGTTAATCGTAAGCCAGAAAATGCAGTTTTTGTTTCTACCGACTATTTACTCCATGTTTATCATCGATTATTAGAAAAAGAATTTGAATACATAGAGCAAACAAAATTTTACCCCAAGCTTTCTGACATGACGACGGCGCTTTTCGATCAAGCGGTCTTATTAGAGAAACAAACTCAAGATGAAGCAGATAAGCAAAGCTATCAACGATTAATTGCTTTTTTAGGCGTGCCAAAGGTATTACTTGATGTTGTTGCCACTGAATCTAGTTCTGGTTCAACTGTTGATACTTCCGCAGATTCGCAAGAGCTCATATTAGCATCTGCCAGACAATTAAAAGATAGAGTGCCTGCCCAAACATTTGAGCAAATTGAGACAGAACTTACTCGTATAATGTCACACGAGCAGATGGAAGTATCTTCTATTTTTGGTGAATTATTGGCAGAAGAAGATTTGGCGACAAAGGAAGATTACACTCAGTATTCACCCAGAAGTCATTACAACAAAAATTCAGTGCTTCGCTCATATTTTAGAGCCATGATGTGGTACGGTAGGACTAATTTTGTGATCTCAAGCACCGAATTAACTCGCGATGCGATGAATCTGACTAATCTAGTTCAACAGACAAATCAAATGGATAATTGGTTGGCCATTTTTATGCCCACAGCATTTTTTGTAGGTAAGAGCGATGATTTAGGACTTTCTGAATATCGGGAAGCTATGGTGCGTGGGGCAAATGACTTAGTGAATTCCAATTCTATTCAAGCTGTCCAAGCATTCTTGGCAAAATACGAAGGTCCAAAAATCATGTCTTCCGCGATGTTTGGAGATCAAGTTTTTGAGTTAACCAAAGAGGAACTACAGCAAAAAACTAAAGGATTTCGCCTAATGGGTCAGCGTTTTACACCCGATGCGTTTATTTTTAGCTCACTAACCCAAGGTGATGAAAAACCAGATCCAGCTACGGGTGAAAAGTTACCAAGTCAGACTACCGCGCTCATGGTAATGAGCGCGCTTGGCAATCAAACGGCAGATCCCTTGGTGAATCAGTGGATCCAAGCCAATGCGCCCAATTCCACTAAGGTAATCCCAGCCAAACTCAACCAACTCAAGCAGCAGTTCGCCTCATTGCAAACTAAGGATTGGACACAAAATATTTATTGGAGTTGGCTCTATACAATAAAAAGTCTTTTTCCCAGCTCGGGTGACTTAAACGGGTATCCGAGTTTTATGAAGCAAGAAGCATGGAAGACAAAAAGTTTACTGACTTCACTTGGTTCTTGGACGGAACTAAAACACGACACTTTATTATATGCAAAACAATCATATGCAGAAATGGGAGCAGGAGGATTGGATGATATTCCTCCAGTGCCAAAAGGTTATGTTGAACCAAATATAGAATTTTTTGATCGATTGATAGCTTTGGTGAAAATGACAAAAACTGGTTTAGAAAATTACGAAGTGTTGCCGATAGAATTTGTGGGTAGAAATGAGTCATTTATTGAAGCACTTGAATTTTTCCGAGATATTGCGGTTAAGCAACTACAAAATCAAGTAATTACAGAAGATGAATTTGAACAACTACGAATAGCTCCGGGAAATTTGGATTACATAATGAGTCCATTGCCGAATGAAGAGCAAATAGAAAATAACGCTCGCTCGGCTTTGATAGCCGATGTGCACACCGACGTACCTGGCGGATCAATTCTGTATGAAGCGACTGGTATTCCTCATTATGTTTATGTTGCTGTACAAGATGCTAATGGATCAAGATTGACCAAAGGACTAGTTTTTAATTACTATGAGTTTACTAATCCGATTGGCGATCGGTTGAATGATGAAAAATGGCGGGCGAAAAATTATTCGCAAGATAAAAGCCAGTTGCCAGCGAGTCCAGCTTGGGTAGCTCCAATTGTAAAATGAAAAAATACCAAATATGGTTGGTCGCCATTTTAGCGATTGGATTGGTGGCGGTGAGTCTTTCTACTTTGAATAACAAAGCACCATTGAGTATCTCTGAGGATACTGAAGCAGATCAAGAATTGTTGGAAAGCTTTTATACCAACAAGGCTGAGTATGAAAGTGCCTATGAATTGGTTGAGAACCGTTCGAAACAAAGAGTCGTTGCGGGAATAGTTAGTCATCACTTTCTAGCAAAAAATTTGATTGCAGATTTTTTTGTTGGAATTGAACCAGTGGATATCGAAACAGTGTATGTGGTTGGACCAGACCATTTCTCTAAATTATCTCAAAGTAAAAATCAATTTGTGACAAGTGTTCTGAGCTGGCTGACACCGTATGGAATTTTGGAATCAGATCGGGCTTTAATAGAAACTTATACCGTGGATGGTGAGCTAGCTATCAACGATCATGTTTTTAAAAACGAACATGCTATTTATACAGTAGTCCCGTTCATTAAGCGATCGATTCCGAATGCCAAGATAGTGCCAATTGTCTTGGCAACGACATTGTCCGTCAGTGAGGCGTTTGTACTGGGACAAAAAATAGTATCAGAAAATGCTATTTTGATTGTAAGTAGCGACTTTGCACATCAGGTCACTATAGAAAAAGCAAAGTCGCTCGATGAAAAAAGTCTCGTTGC
>DAOQVB010000055.1:0-6972 GCA_035341315.1 Candidatus Woesebacteria bacterium
CGTACTACTCAGCATTGCGACTATGATTGGTGGATTTTGGTTTTTACTCCAAGACTTGCCGTCCCCACGCAATTTGACTAGTCAAGAAAATTATCCTGTCAGTACTCAAATTTTTGATAGAAACGGCGTAAAACTCTACGAAATCTTTGCCGGTGAAAATAGAATTCCGATTAAATTGGAATCGTTACCCAAGAACGTCATTAATGCCACTATTGCCATTGAGGATCAACATTTTTACCGCCACTTTGGATTTGATATATCGGGGATTTTTCGTGCAGTGATTACTAATCTACGAGGAAATCGACTTGAGGGAGGCTCAACAATTACTCAGCAGCTAGTGAAAAATGCCCTACTCAACCGCGACAGGACGCTCCAACGAAAAATTAAAGAGGTGTTACTTTCAGTGATGACCGAAACACTCTACACCAAAGATCAAATTCTAGAAATGTATTTAAACTACATTTCATATGGTGGCACTGCAGTAGGAATTGAGGCAGCATCGCAACAATACTTTGGCAAACCAGCCTCTCAGTTATCACTTGCGGAAGCAGCCATCCTCGCTGGCTTACCACAAGCTCCGAGCCGATATTCACCTTTCCAGTCCGATCAATCTGCAGCCAAAAACCGCCAATCTGAAGTGCTCAGACGCATGGCGGAAGATGACTACATTTCGGAAGCTGAAGCGGAGATTGCCCGAACCGATACGCTCAACTTTGCCCTATCCAAAACAGATATTCTTGCCCCACATTTTGTCTTTTTTGTTCGGGATCAACTAGTAGAAAAATATGGTGTAGAAACAGTAGAAAAAGGTGGTCTGCGCGTCACCACTACACTTGATTACGATCTACAACAAACCGCGCAAGCTAGTCTGTCTGCTGAGCTAGACCAGTTGGTCAAATACCAAGTTAGCAATGGTGCTGCCTTAGTCGTAACTCCAAATACCGGTGAGATTCTAGCCATGATTGGTTCTAAAGATTATTTTGATCCAAACGCTGATGGCAAGGTCAATGTGACCTTAGCTGAACGTCAACCAGGAAGTTCCATCAAGCCAATTATGTATGCCACGGCATTTCAAAATCGGGTCTTAAACCCGGGTACATTATTAGTTGATGTCAAAACCTGCTTTACAGTTCCAGGACAAAAAGACTATTGCCCGAAAAATTATGATGGTAGTTTCCGTGGACCTGTTACCGTCCGGCAAGCACTTGGTAACTCTTTAAACATACCCGCCGTTAAAGCTTTGAATGCCATTGGTATAGAAACGTTTATTTCCCAAGCAACCAAAATGGGTATTACTTCTTGGACAGATCCTTCGCGGTATGGCTTGTCACTAACTTTGGGTGGTGGAGAAATCCGCATGATAGATTTAGCACAGGCATTTGCTGTGCTAGCAAACGAGGGAGTCAAGGTACCATTTAGCCCAATACTAAAGGTTGAAGATTATCGAGGCAATGTACTGTTTGAACTGGATCCTGCGGCTAGAAAAGAAGCGCTCGATCATCTCAATATCTTTGAAGAAGAAACAGAAAAAAACGATCTCCAAAGAGTGATGAATCGAGCGCCAGCGTATTTGGCTAGTCACATCATGCAGGACAACACTGCTCGCCAATGGGCTTTTGGTAGCAACTCTCAACTAGTGATTAAAAATCAAGTTGTCTCAGCAAAAACCGGCACCACAAATAATCTTAAGGATAACTGGACAGTCGGATTTACACCAGAATTTCTGGTCATCACTTGGGTAGGAAATAATAGTGGCAAACCAATGAATCCATATTTAGTTTCTGGTATTACCGGCGCTGCACCCATTTGGAACGATATTATGTCGTATGTCCTCAAAAACCGAGAGCCCATGTGGCAAGAAAAACCGAGCGACATTGCTTCTGCAAAAATCTGCGCCACTGGCTTTCCTCCAACTGCGGGTGATGGCTGTGTGCCACGGTATACCGAATTGTACTGGCAAAAAAGTCAACCATCAGAGGTCAAGTTGGTCAAACAACAAGTCTGGGTAGATCCCGCCACTGGTCAACCACCCCCTCCAGGTATATTTGAAGGCGAACTAAAACTTGAGGAGCATATCTACTATCAAGATCCCGGTTCTCCACTCCAATGCGCTGATTGTGTGCCTGTTGATGAACGATCGCAACTTGAATTACCACTATGAGTTATCAAATTCAAAAACAATTTCTGAAGGTTCAGAAACCGTTGGTCTATGCCAAAAAAAAATGGCGTGGGCTCAAAATTATACTATTTCTCTGCGTGACTATTTTTATGGGTGTATCAATTTTTCTTTGGCAGACTTGGCAACCACCACTCACCGCTCCCATCTCATCCACAACAACCTTTTCATTTCTTCCGTATGATTCTGTCATGGGTAGCATCACGCAACCAAAACTCATCTATGGTTTTCTCCCCTACTGGAATTTGGAAAAAACCACACTGAACAACAGCCTAACTCACGTTGCCTATTTTGCCTTGACCATAGGGGGAGACGGTACTTTAAGAACTCAAGGTGATGAAGAAAGTTTGACTGGCTACCGAAAACTGCAATCAGAAAGCTTTTTAGACATAATTGAAAAAACTCAAAAAGACGCAATTCAATTAGAGTTAGTCTTAAAGCAATTTAGCCCTCAAGAAACGACTGCGTTTTTACTATCCAAGCAGGCACAGGCAAAGTTCTATGATCAGTTAGATTCGGTGATGCTCGCGTATCCTTTTCGGGGCATTAATTTAGATATTGAACTTAGTGATGGCCAACAACTGCAATCAAAATTAACTGAGTTTGTGACAGATCTAAATCGACATTTAGACTCTGTGGCGCCAAATACCACTGTTTCGATTGATGTCTATCCCAGCGCAGCACAAGGGGGAAATATCTGGAATTTGAGTGAGCTGGCACCTCACGTAGATTATGTAATTGTGATGGCGTACGATTTCCATCGCAGACAATCTGCTCAAGCGGGCCCAGTGTCTCCTCTTTTGGGAGGAGACGTGTATCAAAATATCAATCAGCATTTAAAAGAGATACTGGAGCTAGTGCCAGCAAAAAAAATTCTCTTGGGCGTTCCCTTCTATGGCTATGAGTGGCAAACTACCAGTAGAGACGAACAAGCACTCACCTATCCCGACTCTGGTTCCACCGCCAGCTATCAGCGAGTTTTAGATATCCTGGCCCAAAAAGAGGAATTAAAAGTACAGGAGCGTTGGAATGAAATTGCGCTCAGTCCCTATTTGTCTTATGAAAAAAGCGGTCAAACATTTGTCATTTACTATGAAAACACGCGATCGCTCTCTTATAAGTTAGATTACGTCAATCAACTCAACTTAGCTGGCATTGCAGTCTGGGCACTTGGGTATGAAGGTGACGCAAACGAACTCTGGTCGGTTATCAATGATAAATTAGCACTTCCTTGATTTTTTTTCTTGTTCATCAGGCTTGGCTATGATAGTATCCGACCCACATGGACTACCACAAATTATCTCAATCAGAATACCAAAGAGTCAGGCGAGTACTAGCCCTGCACCTCTATCAAAAAAGACTCGCTCTTAGAGGCAGATATAGAACTTTCTCAGTTAACAATGCAAGCGACGGGATTATTTTTTCATCCCAATCACTCCTTTCTCCAACCAAACGATTATTTTTATCGATTCAACAGTGTAATCAAATTTTAATAAACACGATTCTTTTTTTCACGCGACCGTTCGTATTTCCTTTACGCTACTACCCGCTTCATACAATTATCTTACTTACTATCTTCGGTATTATTTGGGGTTTATTTTATAAAGTGAACATAGCTATTTTTGTCGATTTACCAGACCCGAATTTACTATCTGAACAACTTCCTTATGTCTCAAGTAAAATAACTGACCGTCATGGTTCGGTATTGTATCGGCTCTATGATGAAGAAAATCGCACCCTGATTCCCTTGCGGGAAATTTCAAACAGCGCCATTGAGGCAACGATTGCAATCGAAGATAAAGATTTTTGGCACCATCATGGCTTCTCGCTGAGAGCAATTATTCGAGCTGCGCTCTCTAATTCTCAATCGGAACTGACTCAAGGAGGTTCTACGATTACGCAACAACTAGTAAAGAACCGACTCTTGAGTCCAGAAAGAACAATTCAGCGCAAAATAAAAGAATTACTTTTATCGGTAATGACAGAACAACGCTATAGCAAAGAAACTATTCTCACCATGTATTTAAATCAAGTTCCCTATGGAGGATCAACCTATGGTATTGAGGAAGCCGCCCAACGATATTTTGGTAAATCTGCATCAAAGTTAGATCTGGCTGAAAGTGCGCTGCTGGCAGGATTGCCAGCAGCGCCCACTGCCTATACTCCGTATGGTAATTCACCAGAGAGAGCATTTGCGCGCCAACGTGAAGTATTGAGAAATATGGTTGAGGCTCAGTACATAACTCAAGATGAAGCTGCAACTGCTGCGCAACAACAATTAGCGTTTCGTCAAGATTCTATCGATATTATCGCTCCGCATTTCGTCATGTATGTCAAAAACGAGTTAGCAAAAACCTATGGAGAAAACATTCTCAATCGTGGAGGTCTGACTATCAAAACTACTCTGGATATTCCAACTCAAATGATAAGTGAAAAAATCATCGAGGAGGAATTGACGAAGCTTGCCAAACTCAAAGTGTCTAATGGCGCAGCGCTTGTCACGAATCCCCAAACTGGAGAAATACTTGCAATGGTGGGCAGTAAAAATTACTTTGATTTTGCTAATGATGGTCAAGTCAATGTGACGCTGAGACCAAGACAGCCAGGGAGTTCAATTAAACCAATTACCTATACCCTGGCTTTTGAGAGTGGTTTTACCCCCGCTTCGACCATTGTTGATGCCCCAATTTCGTTTACTATACTTGGAAGCGAACCATATAGTCCAAAAAATTATGATGGTACCTATCATGGACCGGTGACTCTCAGACAAGCGCTAGCATCTTCATACAATGTGCCTGCAGTTAAATTGCTCTCTGTACTTGGTGTAAATAACTTAATTTCCCTTGCTGAACAAATGGGGATAACAACTTGGCAAGATCGTTCAAGGTTTGGTCTGTCATTAACCCTTGGAGGTGGTGAAGTAACGATGTTAGATATGGTGACCGCTTACGGCACGCTTGCGAATAATGGACAGAGAGTAGAAATTAATCCAATTCTTGAAGTAACTGATTTGGATGGCAAAATCCTCTACAACAATATCTGCGCTCAAAATCCCACAACCTGCCATTTTCCTCAAGTTATTCCTTCGGGAATTGCCTACCAAGTTACCCACATACTCAAAGACCCAGTTGCTCGCATACCTGCGTTTGGTCCATTTTCCGTTCTCACCATCCCAGGACAAGAAGTGGCAGTGAAAACGGGAACTACTAATAATCTACGAGATAATTGGACTATTGGCTATACGAGTGAGCGTGTTGTAGCAACCTGGGTAGGCAATAATGACAATACATCAATGAGCTACGTTGCATCGGGAATTACTGGAGCCTCACCCATTTGGAATAAAATCATAAGAACCCAGCTTAGCGCTGAAAAACCGCATGTTTTTCAGCGCCCAGACTCTATCATTTCTATGAAAAGTTGTTTTACCAACCAAGAAGAAGTCATCGTTGTCGGCCAACCATTACCCCCACCCTGCAACAAGCAGCTGAGCGAACAAATTGATACTCTTATCGAGCCGTAATCCAAAGCAGTGATCCAATAATCACCGTCAATAACAAAATAACTGGCGCAATGATTTTTGAGAGAAGCATGCGCCGATACGCCGCAGCTTTTGCCTGACTTTTAAGACGCGCTTCCCGCAACTTAGATTCTTTTTCCGCTTCTCGAATTCGACTCAATTCTTCAAGATCTCCAGCTTTTTTTTCCAAAGAAGTTTCAGTGGATGTAAACATACGCTACCCAGTTTGTTGAAATCGGTGATACATCATTTTGGCCTTACCAACAATGATGTCCACAACTTGATCAATACTTAAATCCGAACTATCGATTACCCATGCTTCAGGCAAAATGGTTAGAGGATCTGTTGTGCGTTGACTATCCCGCTTATCTCTCTCAATTAGTTCTTGGTAAACCTCCTCAAACTCAGCCAGCATTCCCCTGGTCTGCAACTGAAACTGGCGTCGTTTGGCTCGTACAATTTCGTTAGCAGTCAAGTAGATTTTTAACTGAGCGTCCGGCAAAACCCGATAGGTAATATCTCTGCCCTCCATCACTACATTTTGTGACTGAGCAATTTCTTGTTGTTTTGCCACCAAGACAGCTCTCACTTTTTGATAGGTTGCAACTTTTGAAGCTAAATCACCGATCTTCTCTGTTCGTATTGACCAAGACTCGTCTGTATCATCCACTAAGACTGTCGTCAGCCGACCGTCTTTTTCCGTTTCACTTGGGTTGCGCATTTGGATAGTAACTTTTTCAACCAACTCAACTAAGGCATTCTCATCATCAATACTCACACCTGCTCGATCTGCCAACATACCTGTAACTCGATACATTGCTCCTGTATCAACATACAAGAATCCCAATCGATCTGCTACCAAACGAGAAATCGTTCCTTTACCTGCGGCAACTGGTCCATCAATAGCAATTTGAAATGATTGTGCTGCCACAAGATGATCTACTTTCTAACTACTTCTTCTTACTTTTTTTTGCTGGTTTAGATTTCTTGGTTGTAGTATCAGAGAGCCATTCGGATCTGTCCGCTGTAAGCAAACCTCCCAAACCAACTATGATTAAAATTAATGGCCAAAGATTCCAAAAATCTTTTGGTAGCATTCCTACTTGGTCTGCTAAAAATATTAATCCCATAACGACCATGGCAGCTGGCCAGAAATACGACTTTGACATAATCATCCTTTCGGGTATGACAGGTACCTATATCTCTATTAAACAGAAGTTTGTCCAAAAAGTCGAGAGGTAACTCAAAACCCCTTTAGCTTACCTTTGATTTGACTTTC
>DAOQVB010000056.1:0-6717 GCA_035341315.1 Candidatus Woesebacteria bacterium
TTAAACCTGTAGAAGTTATACAACAAATCGTTGCGTTAAATTGTTGAGACTACCTTATAAGTTATTTATTACTGTTTTGGTGTTGAGGCTATCCCAATCATCCCCGCGTTGTCCATGCAGAGTCGTTTGGTATAGGGAGTTTTGAGTGTGAGGTGGCGTTGCTGGTGGGGTAGCGAACGAAGGGTTTGACGGAGCATTTTGCGAAGCGCAACATTAGCTGCAACGCCACCGCCGAGCCATACAGATTGGATTTCTGGATATTTTAGTAATATCTTGTTCAATTTATAGCAAATATGCCTAAATAACGAATATTGTAGACTAGCACAAAAATCATAAATTTCTTGTTTGGTGGGGGGGGTAGTAGCCCAATTCGTTTCAATAAATCTTCGGGCAAACGTTTTCATGCCAGAGAAACTCAAATTGAAATCATGGGTGGTCGTCATAGGTAGTGGGAATTCGTAACGCTGAGGGTTACCTAGTTTGGCGAGTTGTTCTACTACTGGACCGGCAGGGTAGCCAAGGTTAAGCATGCGGCCGATTTTATCGAGCGCTTCACCAGCGGCATCATCCACGGTTTGACCAAGCAACTTATAAGAAAATCGGCCGCTGTTGAGCCAAGCTTGAGCTGGATCTTTTGGATTGGGGATAAGCGTGAGGCGTGGCCGTCGGTCACACCTCGACAGGCTCAGTGTGACACGCTTGTTTTGGCTCACAGTCACATTGGTGTCACACTGAGCCCTGTGGTTGGTGTCATGCTGAGCTTGTCGAAGCGACACCAACACAAACTCAGTATGTCCGCCAGACACAATAACTCCCAGTGCTGGTAACTTGAGTTCTGTTAAAATCTTGTACGTGTGCTTAGTTGTTTCCTCAAGTTTGCGAGGTATAGCTAAAACTGAAAGCAAATGTCCCTCAATATGGTTGACTGGTTGGAATGGTACACCCCATTCTGTAGCAAGCTTCTGACCGTACGTTATGCCTACTTCAAGAGCCGGCGCTAGGCCAGGCCCCACGGTTACCGCTATTTGGTCCATATCGGTCGCTAGCACGCCGGCGCGCTTCAGTGCTAGTTTTACCACTGCTTCGATATTTTCTTTATGCGCTTGTTTGGCCACTGTGGGAAAAACTCCACCATATGGTCGATGCAAATCGGTTTGTGAAGCAATCACATTCGACCAAATTTCCAAACCACAGGTGACTGCAGCTGAGGTATCATCGCAAGAGGTGTCAATGGCGAGTACGAGAGGATATTTCATTTTTTTGTTTCCACAATTTGTAGTTCGCGATGATCAGAACTATCTTGTATCGTGACTTCAATTACAGCACTATTGTTTTTGTCGAGATTAGGTGTTATCCATCCTGCGATTTGCGAATACCACTCAATCGCTAAAATTGACTTAGGTTCTAACAACTGCTCAATTTCCAGTCGCTTAAGCATTTCTTCTGAATCAACTTTCCAGACATCAATATGACGTAGCGTACCAAAAGTTTGACCTCGCCTAAACGAGTATTCTTCAATATAGGTATATGTAGGTGACACGAGGGTTGATTGAATGCCTAAGAACTCAGCAATGCCTTTGGCAAAGATCGTTTTGCCTGCACCTAGTGGTCCGTTTAGTCCAAACACAATTGGTCTATTGTTAATCTGATTCCAGTGCTTAAGCAGCAATTTGCCAGCAATTGTTTTAGTTTCTGCTTCACTTTCAGAAATGAGCTTGGTCGTGTTGGCTGATTGGTTGAAAAGTGTTCCCTGACGAAAAATTACTGGAGTGGATAATGTCGTATCAATCACCGTTGAAGGTGGATTATTAGGCAAAGTGCCGGCGTCGATAATCAAGTCAATCAACCCCCTTTGCTTTTCAGATAAATGATTGAGTACTTGAGCGATGGAATAGGGGCGACGTTTGCCAGAGGCGTTAGCCGAAGTAGCAGTGAAAGGTTTGCCAAATTTGGTTACCATCGCTTCAACAAAAGGGTGACTAGAAATGCGAATACCCAAAGTATTAAATTCTGATGCCACGCCGCGCGCCAACTTATCTGAGTTTGGTTTGACCTGAGAAATTACTGTCATTGGTCCTGGTAGGAACCGTTGGTACAGTTGGCGCGCCTGCTCATTTACTTCAACAAACTGTTCCGCCATCGCTCGATCTGATACCGCAATAGACAGTGGTTTACCCTCACGACGAGACTTATATTGCAATAGTTTATCAACCGCCACTTGATTAGTCGCATCCACGCCGGCGCCATACACCGTTTCGGTCGGATAGATGACCAGCCCACCAGCTTGCAATACCTCAGTAGTCAGTGTTACTACTTCTTTACTATCTAGCTGAGTTAGCTGTACAATTTTCACACCTGGTATTATAGGGCATACTCAGTGGCTAACTACTGCTATAATGGGAGTATGGACCAAAAACAGCGTTCCTATTTACAATTAACTGTACGTCATCGTGAAATTTCTGCTTTTAGAGATGTGCTCAGGCAAGTCAAAGATATGCCTTTGAAACAAAAGCAGCGTTGGCTTGATGCCAATGCGGAAGCCATGCAATCGGCTTTTTCTATTTTTGTGGATGTATCAGAAAGAACTTTAGACGAAATGTCGCAAAATAATGAAAATATGGAGTTATCGTATCAATTAGTTACCACTTTGAGAGAAGCCGAAGCGCTGGTAGCCGAAGTTTTCCATCAGCCCTCTGCACAACTGCAAAGTTAGAGTACAATATACCTATGGAATTTGATCGTCTGGTTGTATCTTTTTTGGTTGATGAAGTTGTTGGTGGATTCTTTATTAGCGTGCCACCAGGACATTTAGCGTGTGTATATGATCGAGGCAGAGGTGTCTTGCCAAGAGTCTGGGGTCCCGGTTTACATTTTAAAATTCCCTTTTGGCAAGTGGCTAAACTTTTCAATGCGCAAGTACTTGAATATTCCATTAGAGATGGATTCAATTTTGAAGCTAATAACGAAGCGCTTGGTGATGCGCCAATTCATGCCACCACTCAAGATGGCAAAGATGTGGCAGTTGAGGGTTCCGTACTTTTCAGAATTGATCGAAAGAATGCACCGGAACTTTGGGAAAATATTGGTGAAGACATGGTTTCAAAAGTAGTGCGTCCGGCTGCTAGAAGTAAAGTAGCTACGATTTTTTCTAGTCTAACACTTGATCAAATCAAGCATAATCGCAGTCACGTAGAGGAAACTATTAAACAAGAAATTCAGCACTATTTTGAAGATAAGGGCTTAAACTGCGAAGGATTTTTACTCTCCACCGTTCGTCAACATGCTGCGGGTGGAGTACGAGAAATCCTGGCTCCACAAGTATTAGTTGAATCTACATCCTCATAATTGCAACTCCGTTGTTGACAAATAGTTAGCAGACGACTATTATCACTGCTAGTTTAGTAGCAGTTGATTATTTAAACTGCTAAAAAAAGTATTCAGTAGTAAGGAGAATTTTATGTCCACAACGTTGTCGGTTAAATCAATTTCACCTCTGGCGGGGTATGTTTTAGTAGAACCAGCCAAACAAGAAAAACAAACTGCATCAGGCTTATACTTGCCAGATTCAGCTGACGAAAAACCTCAACATGGTACGGTGTTGGCTGTCGGTGATTCAATCTGGGAAAGCGGAGTCAAAGAATTAAAAAGCCCCGTTAAAGTAGGCGATAAAGTAATTTATAAAAAATGGGGTGGTAATGATTTCAAAATTGGCGATGTTGAGTATCAATTTTTAAAATTTGAAGATATTTTAGCAACCATCAAATAATAATTAGAAAGTTAAAAAAGGAGATTATATGTCAGCAAAACAACTCGTATTTTCGGATGACGCCAGACAAAAAATGTTGGCAGGTATTAATAAGCTTGCATCGGCAGTCACCACTACATTGGGTCCTAAGGGACGTAATGTAGCGATTGATCGTTCTTGGGGCGCCCCCAACGTACTCCATGACGGAGTGAGCGTGGCTAAGGAAATCACTTTAGAAGACAAGTTTGAAAACATGGGCGCCCAATTGGTTAAAGAGGCAGCCAGCAAAACTAATGATGTGGCTGGGGACGGTACCACAACTGCAACTTTGTTAGCACAACATATTGCAGGAAAAGGTATGAAGTATGTGACTGCAGGCACCAACCCAATGATTATGAAGAAGGGTATTGATCGTGCGGTTGAAGCTGTAGTGGCAGAAATTCGTCGCCTAGCTAAGCCAGTCAAAGAATCAGACTGGGAAAAAGTTGCCACCATTTCTGCCCAGAATGAAGTGATTGGTCAAAAGATTGCCGAAGCCTTGCGATTGGTGGGTAAAGATGGTGTGGTAGAAGTCGAAGAGGGCAAAACCCTCGATATTACCATCGAACATAAGGATGGAATGGAATTCGACAAGGGTTTTGCCTCTCCCTATTTCGTGACAGATTCAGATCATATGGAATCAGTCATCGAAAATCCATACATCTTAGTCACTGACTTCAAGTTGAGCAGCATTCAAGATTTGCTACCAATGTTGGAGAAATTAATGACTGTCAGCAAAAACTTAGTTTTGATTGCCGATGATGTTGAAGGCGAAGCGCTTACCACTTTGGTGGTGAATAAGTTGCGCGGAGCCATTAATGTCTTAGCTGTGAAGGCTCCTGGCTTTGGCGACCGTCGCAAAGCGATGTTGCAGGATATCGCAGTTTTGATTGGCGCTAACTATATTTCTCAGGACACCGGTCGCCAACTCAAAGATGTGGCCGTTGAGGATCTTGGCCAAGCAGATTCTGTTCGCGCCAGCAAAGATGCCACTAGAATTGTGGGTGGCAAGGGCAAACAAACCGATATTGACGCTCGTGTGGCTCAAATCGAAGCCGAGATTGAAAAGTCAACCTCTGACTTTGATATTGAGAAACTACAAGAGCGAAAGGCCAAGTTAACCGGTGGGGTAGCTGTGATCCAGGTTGGAGCATCAACCGAAATTGAGATGAAAAACCTTCAAGAACGGGTCAAAGATGCGAAGGGTGCCACTAAAGCCGCAATTGAGGAAGGTATCATCCCTGGTGGTGGAGTGACATTACTCCAGGCTGTGAAAGTGCTCGACAAGCTGAAATCTAACACTCACGATGAGCAAGTTGGCATTGACTTGATCAAAGCAGTGGTCCAAGAGCCCATCAGAATGTTGGCCATAAATTCAGGTATGGATCCAGGTTATGTCCTTCACCAAGTGCTAGGGCAAAACGACCCCTTTTACGGCTTTAACGCCCTCACCAACGAGTTTGGTGACATGGTCAAAGCTGGCGTGATTGAGCCCGCCAAGGTAGCCATCGCTGCCTTGCAGAATGCTGCTAGTGTTGGGTCAATGATCCTCACGACAGAATGCTTGGTCACCGATGTGCCAGAAGAGAAGAAACCTATGATGCCAGCCGGTGGTGGTATGGATGGCATGATGTAAGGTGTCGAAGAGCAAATGTAATTGAAACAAGATCAACCCAGCCTTTCGCGAAAGGCTGGGTTTTTCGTTTATCAAAATGTATTTATACCCTGTATAGACTTGACTTGGTACACACTGGTACTATAAAATGCAATTCACTATGAACAATCAATCATTATCGGCCACTACAGTAAAGATTAATGTACCAACTGGTATGTTACAAAATGCCCGTATGGAATCTCAACGGATTGGTATCAGTGTGCAAGATTTTATTCGCATGTTACTAGCAACGTATTTTGCTCATGCGCCATCGATAAAAGCTATTACTTCAGACGATGAACGATACCAACGAGCGCTAGAGGATATCTCAAGTGGAAAATTTTCTATGGTGAAATCCCAAAAAGAGTTGTTAGCTCACTTGCGAACTCTTGAATAATTGCTATGAAGCTTCGTTTTACAAAAACTTTTGATGCTGAGTATGCAAAATTAATTAGGAGAAATGAACCACTTAAACAGAAAATTAAAAAACAACTGGAATTGTTATTAGTCAATCCAAATCATCCTTCACTGAGGTTGCACAAAATACAAAAATCTAACTTCAAGTCGATTTCAGTGGATAAAAGTGTGAGAATACTTTTTATATTTGAGAAACACTGTGTAACTGTATTTCATATAGGAAAACATGAGGATGTGTATCGATGACCCTTAATTCAATTTACATCAAATATCAAATTCCCCCCAACCTTCAACGCCACATGCGAGATGTTGCGTCAGTTTGCTTATTAATCTTGGAAAACTGGATCGGGGAAACAGTGGACCAACAACTAGCGATTCGTTCTGCACTACTCCACGACCTGGGTAACATTGTTAAATTTAAACGTCCGTTTATGGGAGATTTAGAAGATGAAGCTGAGCGTTGGCAGAATGTTCAAGATGAGATTATGTCAACATATGGGGCAGATGCAAAAAAAGCCACGCATAAAATGGTTGAAGAACTCGGCCACAACAATACGATTGGCAAAGTGTTACATGATATGGATCTACTTATCGAGGGTGTTAGCAACGTTATGACGGAGGCCAAAATCGTTGAGTTTGCCGATCTTTGTGTTTCTCCGGCGGGAATAGTCGGGTATGAACGACGTAAGCAGGATTTGATCGATCGCTACGGAGCAACTCACGGTTTGGGTTGGGTCGAGCCAGCTGAGCGACTTCTTTTAACTCTACAAAAAAATGTTGACATCGATCTTACCACCATCGAAACATATGATTTTTCAGAATATGGAAAGATCGTTTCCCAAATAGTACTTGAGGATGAAAT
>DAOQVB010000057.1:0-6489 GCA_035341315.1 Candidatus Woesebacteria bacterium
TCTGTAGATGCAAAAAGACTCGATAAATTGCTAAAAAGTGACATGAGTGCTCCATTTCTTTAATCTGATTCATACCCAAAGGCTTTGAACCCAGATATGCTCTCACATGGAAAACCAGAAAAAAACTAGCAAATAGTAGAATCCAAAGGCCCCCAATGAGCTGATGGATAACTAGTAGAATATAAAGCTAGAATCATATATTTCTGGACCAGAGTAGATTACTGAGTACAAAGATCATTAATTACTATGGGTGTATTGTAACTTGCTTACGCTTTGCTGTCAATCGTAGAGAAATGAGAAATAATATTGATAAATCAATATTATTTATCTCTTTCTTGGCGAATAACATCCCAAATTTTTTGCTTAATTTCCTCAATCGTTTTTGGGTGCTCTGCGAGGTATTGTTTAGCGGCTTCCCTTCCTTGCGCCAGCACTTCGCCCTCATATTTAAAGAAGCTACCCGCTTTAGTAACGATATTTCTCTCCACTCCAATATCGAGCACATCGCCGGTAATCGAAATACCGTAATCATCCATATCAAACTCCGCGACTTGAAATGGCGGGGCCATTTTGTTCTTTTTTACTCTGACTCTGTGACGGCTACCTACGATTTTCTCTCCTTCTTGAATGTTGCCAACTTTACGAATATCTAGACGAACAGAGGCATAAAACTTGAGTGCATTACCTCCAGAAGTTGTTTCTGGATTACCAAACATTACTCCAAGCTTCATGCGAATTTGATTGGTGAATATAACCAAAGTTTTAGTTTTATTGATGGCGGCAGTGAGCTTACGCATGGCTTGAGACATTAATCGAGCTTGGGTGCCCATCTGGTGATCGCCCATCTCTCCTTCAATTTCTGATTTTGGTACCAACGCAGCCACTGAGTCGATAACTACAATATCAACTCCACCAGACCTAATGAGCGTTTCTGCAATTTCTAAGGCCTGTTCACCATAGTCTGGCTGAGAAATGAGTAAATCATCTAGGTTTACACCAATTAATTTGGCTCGAACCGGATCTAAGGCGTGTTCAACATCAATGAAGGCCGCGGTGCCGCCTTGTTTTTGCACTTCTGCAATGGCGTGCAAACACAGCGTGGTTTTCCCAGACGCCTCTGGTCCATAAATTTCCACAATTCTGCCTTTGGGGAATCCACCAACGCCCAATGCAAGATTGAGTGAAAGTGAACCAGTGGAGACCACTGGCACGGTACCCAGTTCTTTTAATTGGTCTCCCATCTTCATGATTGATCCCTTACCATATTCTTTTTCTATCTGTTGCATGGCAATAACAACTGCTTGGGAGCGACCTGTCTCCTCGGTGGTGGGGGTTACTTTGGCTGGCTTTGTCATAGATGCTTTCTTTCGTTATACTACGATTTGGTACGGGTTTTATTCAGACTTTACTATATTCCAACCCGAAATGTAAATGGTGAGTATTGCGTTAAGCGTAGAAGTCTTTACAATGAGTTGCTCATTGTGAATTCACCAGAGGGAACACCTGTTCCAAAAGAACTACCAGCGGATAATTTACCCAGCGTTGAACACTCTCAACCGCTGAAAGATCGTGAGTTTTGGTGGCAATGGTTACACGCAGGTGAAAGACAAATCCGCATCAAACGAACCGATAAAGAGTTGCTAGTAGGTGAGGCGAGTGAATTTTCAGAGTCGCTCTCAAACCAAGCTATGGCGAGGATATTGGCGGAACTAGAGTCTGACCGCCTTTCACCAAATAAAAACATTGTCGATTTGCCATTCATTGAATGGCCTGAAGAAGTTATTACTGCACTACGATTTAGAGATGGCATTGGGTCTTTGCTTGATAGCTTGGACGATGCTGAAAAAAATGAAGTAAAATTTATTGATCTTTGTGAGGTGCTAATTGAAAACGAAGCAAAAATAAAATATGGTTTTACAGGGAGATATTGGTCGCCAGAAAAACTCTCGGAAGCTGAAATTTTTGAGCGCTCTATTGCCATTGGTACCTACTTTTTAGAACAAGTTTTGATACAGCAAAAGTGGGGAGACGACATCGATGCAGTATTGGTAACTTCTGCAGTATTGCCAGAGACTATATCACTCGAAATTATCAATTTTGCTAAACAAAAAGGCATACTGAAAAAACGAAAGCGGATTCAGGCTAGAGACATCAGAACCGCTTGCAGTGGAGTGTTTTTCGCAGATGTAATTGCTGCTAAAGACAAAAAAATTCAAAAGAAAAAAAGAGCAGTGATACTAGCACTTGAACCGTTAGGTGATTTATTACGACACCATGAAGATTCATGGCAGCTTGGAAACGCTGGTCTCTCACTCTTTGGCAATGGTTTTGCTGCTGTGGCGTTTAACCCTTCGGAGTCGCAAGTGGACAATAGATCAAAAGTGGCATTTGTTCCAGATGCGAATAGAATCATACGCTATTACTCAACAGGTCAATCTGACGAAAAACTTACTAAGTATTGGTCAAGGTGGGTGTTAGATCCCCAACAATTAATTTCAATCTTTTCTCCTCATAATCAAGATCATGTGGCGTTTACACTGAATATTCCGGCACCAGCAACTCCAGGTTTGGCAATGGAGTATGGTGATCCAATTAACTATCTTAGGATGCTCAAAGAATTAACTGAGCCGTTTGAACATTTAGAGGAGTGGTTGTCAAATGAGGGATTGAGTGGTGTGTCGGTTAGTACCAATCAAGCGGCAGAGAAAATGACGGACAGAATACAACGGGTTATGCACAAATTACATCCACAATCTGCGGGAAATGACGCAAATATTCCAAACTTAGACTCTAAATTTGATGCATCTCGAGCAAACACGAGTTCTGCCTCAACAATTAGTACCCGAATGAATCAGCCTGATGAGTCAGATACCAAGCATCTTGATGTCCAACAGAAGATGGCGCTATTTTTAGTTGCCACGGCTATTGGTGCTTCGCTTGCGGTTGTGTTAAAACATTGGAGTGCAAACAAGAACGATATAGTGTCGTATAATGAGAACCAATACGGGGAGTAGTTCAGATGGCTAGAATGCTCGCATGGGGTGCGAGTGGTCGCAGGTTCGAGTCCTGTCTCCCCGACTAAGTCCTTTAAATCAAAAAACCCACCAATAATTTGTGGGTTTTTTCTAATATTTTTTTGTTGCTTTCGTCCTTTTGGACTCATCAAAACGGAAATCCACTTGTAGGAAAAGAAAAAGCCCCCGCGGGTGCGGGGGCTTTGGCGCCCGGGTCAGCTGTCGTGACGGCTGGCCCGGGGTCAATAGAAATCAAAAACTTTAAACATTGGAGCGCCTCCTGGAAAACCCCCCAACGGGTCGACGTTCCCCAAAAAAGCTCCTTCCTGATTTCTAGATTTTGTTGACCTCTGCTCACGAACAAGCTCGCGAGTTTCAATCAACAATATAGATACTATAACACAATCATTACAAATAGTCAAATACTATGGGTTATAATAATGATCCAGCGCTTGCTTCTGATGTATTAAGAATTTCAATTTCAGCCAGAGTTTCTGGACCGCTTACTTTTAGGGTATACCTAATATAACCTTCATCTTGTGCTTTTTTAAGTAAACTAAATACTGGTTTGTTCATAGTTCTCACTTCGGCTTCAATATGTGAGGGTAGCGTATTTGGATGTTGGAGGGTGGCATAAAACAAGGCAGTGGCAATGCCAGAATTTCGTTTGTGAGGCACTACTTCAATTAAAATTTCACTGACATGATCGTGATCATTTGGAATTTCATTTAAAAGAGCGAATGCTACTGGCTCAGCATCAATGTTGGCAATAATTACTAGACTAGTTGGTTGGATCGCTTGCTCAAGAGTTTCCGAACTGAGAAGTAAGTAGGTATTGGCTGCAGAGTGCTCACCTTGTTCGTGAATTGCAAGCACGCGACTAACAACTGAATAGTAGTCTTCACGACAAAATTGATGAAACACCTCTATTAATAAATCTGATGAATTCCCCTGTTTATCAATTATCGTGTGATGGAAAGATTGTTTGGTTTCAGTGGACGTAAACCAGAGTTGTTCTTGATTTGGTTTGTTAATGGTAATTACAGGAATTGATGGTTGCTTTGTCTTTTCAGAATCAGATTTTTCATCATCGCTTTCCGTTACTGATAAATCAAGACTTATTAATTTATCAATCCAATCACTCATTATGTTTCGATGAAAATCAACAAAAGCCCTAAGTTCTCTTCCAAGATTTGGCATTGTAAAGAGGTATTTTACTCCTCAATTTGATATACTGGTACTATGAGAGCTCTAGTGCGAAGCGTATTACCACCAAGTCAAAGAAGCGCCTTATCTACCTTTGGTCAAAATCGCGCAATGGTTAAGGCGAAAAGATTGGATAAATTGGGTGCAGAACGACGAAAAATGGCGGCGGCACAAGTTGGAGCTGAACCTAGTTTAACCCCAATATTTAAGCAACGAAGCGACTTATTAGAACGCCAGATTGGGCGTTTACAGAAAAAAGATGAGCATGATTCTCCAACCTAATTAAAGCTTGACTTGTAACGGTTGGACACCTAGAGTATCGCCATATGCCTGAGCAAACCATTTCTTGCCCTCATTGTGGTCAACTAATTCCTTTAACTCAAGCCTTGACTCACCAAATTGAATCTGTTGCTTTGGCCAAGGTCGAGCGAAAAAAAGCCGAGTTGGAAAAGGCGCAACAGCAGTTGGAAGTGGAGAGGCGCGCGCAGACGCAGTTGGTGGAAGAACAAGTTAAAAAACAATTGGAAACCGAGAAACGTCAGCTTTGGGCGCGCGCGCAATCCGAAGCCGCCAAGCAACAAGACACTAAAACCAAAGATCTTGAAGCCCAAGTGGCTGAAAAGGATAAGAAACTAGCTGAAGCCCAACAACAAGAGCTAGAACTTCGCAAGCGCCAACGTCAATTGGAAGAAAAAGAGCAAGCGTTGGAACTTGAGACTCAGCGCAAAATTGATCAAGAACGAGAAAAAATCAGGTTGGAAACGCAAAAACAAGAGGCTGAGCGCAGTCAGTTGAGTCTCCAAGAAAAAGACAAGCAACTAGATATTATGCGCAAAACTATTGAAGACTTGCGTCGCCAGGGTTCTCAGGGTTCCCAGCAAGTTCAGGGCGAAGTCGGTGAAGATTGGCTTAAACAGACGTTAAATGATAATTTTATTCAAGATTTAGTAGAAGATGTTGCTACTGGCAAATTGGGTGGTGACATCTTACAACGAATTCAGGGTCGGACAGGTAGAACTGTGGCCACAATTCTGTGGGAATCCAAACGTACCAAAGCTTTTGCCGAATCGTGGTTGGATAAACTCAAATCCGATCAAGGATTAGAAAAAGCTGAGGTAGCAGTGCTTGTGACCCCAAACATGCCCAAGGACATGGAGGGTTTTGGTACTCGCAAAGGTGTTTGGATTACCACGCCGCAATTTGCAGTTGCCCTGGCGACTACTTTGCGACTGCAATTAATTGAAATCGCCAAAGTCAAGCAGTCGCTTGAAGGTCAAGATGAAAAAATGACGGCTTTATATCGTTACTTGACTGGCGCTCAGTTCAAAAACCGGGTGGAGAACTTAGTGATGTCGTTCATGGCTATGAAAAGCGACTTAGAAACTGAGCGCAACTCACTCAAGCGCATTTGGAGCAAACGCGAAAAAGAAATCGAGCGGATGATTTCTAGCACCGCCCAAATGTATGGTGATTTGGAAGGCATTGTGGGGGGTGCGTTACCAAGCATTCACCAGCTGGAGCTTTCATCAGTGGAATCTAGCACTAAACAATTGCCCGCTCAAAATACGGCAGATAGTTTGTTTGATGAAACCTAATTACGCAAATGCATACCAGCAATTAAATCAAACTCAGCGCGAGGCTGTTAATACAATTGAGGGTCCCGTGATGGTACTGGCCGGGCCGGGAACTGGCAAAACGCAAGTATTGGCCACTCGAATTGCCCATATTTTGCAAGAAACTGACGTTAAGCCGGGGAATATTCTCGCACTCACTTTTACCGATGCTGCGGCAAAAAATATGAAGGATCGGGTGGTTAGCCTCATCGGAGTGACGGGATATCGAGTCCCAATCATGACATTTCACAGTTTTTGCAACGATGTGATTCGTGATTTTCCTGAAGCTTTTCCAATTGCGCGCAATGCTCAAGTTTTGTCAGAACTCGAGCGGTTTTCATTATTTCAACAAATTTTAGATTCGCTCGATCTAGAATTACTTAAGCCACTTAATCGAACAGATTATTATATTTCCGACATTATAAAAGCTATTTCTGATTTGAAAAAAGAGGGTGTTAGCCCAGAACAGTTTGCCGAAGTATTGCTCACCGCTTGGCCCGAAGCTGATTCCGCTCCAAGTAAAACCGTGAGAATGCAGCAGGCAAAGAATCGAGCCAAAAACTTAGAGCTGGCAAAATTCTACCAAGCCTATGAAGTCCAGTTGCGTGAGAGTTTGCGCTACGATTTTGATGACATGGTGGCTTTAGTGGTTCAAG
>DAOQVB010000058.1:0-6088 GCA_035341315.1 Candidatus Woesebacteria bacterium
GGTTGGATTTACTTTTTGTCCCATGTATTTCCTTAGTTGTTATTGTGTCTTAAACAAAGAGTGGTTATTGTACAGTACAAGCCAACTTTATTCCAGATACAGAGCTCTATTTAGCTACAGGTCTTTTTGTCCTAGTTTGTTTACTAACTACTACTGCGTTACGAGTTACTTTTTCAACTTTTGGTTGAGATGGTCGTTTGACCTTCTCGCTAATTTCAGTTTTCACTGACTCTGCAACCTTTTTAGTTGGTTCAACTATTTTCGCTTTTTTCTCTTCTGGTTTAGCCGACTCGGTAGTTTCTAAAATCACCGTAATTTGGCAAGATCGTTTTACGATGCTATGAGCTCTTCCTCGACTAACGGGTTGAAAGCGTTTAAATCGAGCGCCTTCACCAACCTGAATAGATACAATTTTTAAATCCGATGCACTCAGGCCGTGATTGTGTTGCGCGTTTGCCACTGCTTGTCTAAGAGTTTTTAATACCACCAAAGTTGATCTTCGTTGAATTTGACCCAATTGCAAAATAGCCTGTTCCAATGATAGCTTTCTGACAGCATTTACCACCAAGCGAACTTTTCTTGGTGATTGACGAACTGATTTTTGGACAACTGTAATCTGCATATAATCTTTTTATGTCTTTGAGAGTACGCGTTTAACTACTCTTCCATGACCTCTGAATTTTCTAGTGGCGGCAAACTCACCCAATTTATGGCCGACCATTGCTTCTGTAATAAACACTTCAACAAATTCTTTACCCTGATGGATTAAAAAAGTGTGACCAACAAAATCCGGACTAACAACACAAGCTCGACTCCAAGTCTTAATTGGGGTTTTAGATCCTGATAGCTTCTGTTTACTGACCTTTGCCAACACTTTTGGGTCAACGAATGGTCCTTTAGTACTTGATCGAGACATACTCTGATACTCCTTTTTATACCTTCACCCTGCGATCGCGAACGATCATGCGATTAGTACGATGTTTTTTGGTGCGAGTCTTTTTACCCATTGCTGGTTTGCCCCATGGCGTTTTTGGATATTTCATTCCAACGCCAGATCGGCCTTCTCCACCACCATGTGGATGTGAATCTGGATGCTGGGCGGTACCACGAACAGTAGGCCTAATTCCCATCAGTCGTTTTCGGCCAGCCTTACCAATTTTTCGGTTTTTCCATTCTTGGTTGCCAATTTGGCCAATTGTTGCATAACAGTCTTGGTGTACTAAACGTAGTTCTTTGGAAGGGAGTTGAATAGTTACATACATACCATCCTTGGATTGAATGGTGGCACTGGTACCTGCTCCTCGCACTAACTGAGCTCCCTTTCCTGGTCTCAATTCAATATTGTGAATAGCCATACCGATTGGAATAGAACGCAGTGGTAATGAATTGCCTAATTTAATTTCAACTGCCTCACCATTCATGATTGAATCACCAACTGCTATTCCTTGTGGCGCAACGACATAGGCTTTGCGTCCATCTTGGAAAAACAATAATGCCAAATGCGCGCTTCGCACCGGATCATATTCAAGTCGTTGCACTATTCCAGGAATGTCTTTGGCAACTCGCTTCCAGTCAATAATTCTGATTCTCTTTTTTACACCACCGCCACGATGTCGAACGGTCACATGACCTTTAAACCCTCTACCCTGACGTTTTGTGTGTCCTGGCTTCAACAAAGATTTTTCTGGGGCACCCTTATGCAGTTCGCTCCGATCAATTACGACCTGATGACGAACACCGCTGGAGGTTGCTTTTCTTTGACGTAACATACGTTATTCCTGTCCACCTACATCAAAAATTTCTAATGTTTGACCCTGCTTCAACGTCACTAAAGCTTTTTTTGATCTAGCTGTCATCCGACCCAATCTTCGTCTTCCAGTCTTACGTTGTTGAGGCTGACTCACTATGGTATGGACTCGCGTCACAGTAACTCCATAGAGCTCCTCGATCAAAGTCTTGACCTGGTTTTTACTCGCTGTAGTACTTACCTCAAAAGTGTATGTATTATCTTTATTGGCTAATGCCAGCGAGCGCTCAGTCACAATTGGTCGTTTTAAAATATGTGTGTGCATAGATTACTTAGTCGTTTTTTTTGTGATTTTCGTAGCTTTTTTCGCTTCGACTTTTTTTACCTCAGTCTTCTTGGCGGTTTTTTTCACTAACGGTTTCTCAGCTTTTTTAACTACACTCTTTTTCACTGCCGTGAGTGTTTTAGTTTCAATAACTGTTGTTTTTTTTGGTTTTTCAGAGCTTTCATTAGCTAAAAGTCGAGTTTCTAGATCTGAAATTGCTTGAGAGGTGAAAACCAACAGATCGGCAGACATGACATCAAGTACATTTAATTTTGCTACCGATCGGATAGTAACGCATGGAATATTGGTAAATGAGCGACGAGTTGGCTCCGTATCTTTGTGCAAGATAAGTAAGCACTTGCGTAAATCAGGATTAATTGTTTTTAAAAATCGAGCTGCATACTTTGTTTTTCCAGATGTTTCCAAGGGAATATCACTCACGAGCGTTTGTTTGCTCTGAAGTGACAAGGCGGAAATCATTGCCGCCTGTTTTTGCTTTTTGGATAATAGTAAACTCCAATTCTGTACACCTGAAGGACCATGTGCTACACCACCGCCCACAAAAATGGGCGCATTTCTTGATCCATGGCGAGCTTTTCCTGTCCCTTTTTGTCGATAAATCTTTGCTTTAGTTCTATTAACATCAGACCGACTCTGAACTGCGCTCGTCCCTTGGCGCTGATTAGCCAAATATACTCGAATTGCTTGAGAAATTAGAGGTTGATTAACTTTTGCGGCAAACAGAAGATCACTGACAACGCAGGTTGCTTCTTTGCCAGTGGGAGTGATTTTTGTTATGTTCATGCTGTTGGTTTTTCAGTTACCTCTGCTTCAGTTACACTATTTTCAATTGCTTCACTTGGCGCAACTTCGGCTGTCGCTTCTTCAACTTCTGTGATTACTTCAGTTTTTGTTTCTTCAACTTTTGGAACAGTAATTCCACTAGCCTTATTGTTTAACTTAATTTCTTGTTCTCTGCCGGTTTTACGAACTAAAACAAAGCTGTTAAGGTGACCAGGCACTGGTCCACTTACCCAAATTTCCTTGGCTGCTTCGTCAATGTGCAAAATTACCAAACCACCAATGGTTTTCGTTTCAACACCATAGTGACCAGGCATGCGCTTGCCCCTCCAAACTCTACCAGGACTTGTACCCGCTCCGATTGATCCAACTGCGCGAGTTCTATCTGATTGACCATGAGTTTTTGGCCCACCGTGAAAACCATAGCGTTTAACCGCACCTGCAAAACCTCTACCTTTTGTAATACCTCTAATCTCCACAACATCACCTACCGATAAAACTGAGGCAGCAGTTATAGTAGTTCCGGCTTTGGGTTGTTCTTCGCCTTCTTGGGTTGTCCAACGAGCTCCACCCAATTTTGCGGGCATAAATGAAAATCCGCTCTTCTTAAATCTAGTAGAGAGCGGCTTAGTTACGTTCTTTTCTTTTTTTTGGCCGTAACCAACTTCGAGAATATTTGGTGAAAGTACCGCAGAAACTACATTATCTGGAGTTTTTAAGCGTGTCACAGCCAACCGCTTGCCATCTGCAGTCCAGGCTTGTGTCATGCCAGTTTTGGTTGCGTAAAAGTCGGTTAACATAGACTCGATGACAACCCATAAGTGAGTTGAACATCCTATTATTTTTGATACTAATCTTTTTCTTCACCATAGAGATGGTGTTCATTCCCAAGTACGCCTTAGGATTTAATTTGAATTGATACTCCTGCAGGTAGTTCTAAGTGCATAAGTGAATCAATTGTTTTACTTGTTGGGTTAACAATATCAATCACGCGCTTATGCGTGCGAATTTCATAATGCTCCTGAGCATTCTTATCCACATGAGGCGAGGATAAAATAGTGAAACTTTTAATATGGGTTGGAATTGGCACGGGTCCATTGACCTGAGCTCCTGTCGCCAACACAGTCTCGACAATTTTTTTACTTGCCTCATCAATCACACGATGATCGTATGATTTTAACTTCACCCGAATGATATAGGTTGCGGACGAACTTGAGTTATTTTTTGTTGCTGCAGTCATATTTCTTTGTTACTGTGCGTAATCCTTTACAAGACAAGTGGCGATTATACCTAGTATCTCGTAAAAAGTAAATCCCCCCTGTATCTTTTGGATACAGGGGGGATCTTTGTCATACTTATTTAATTACCTTTGTAATTGCACCTGCTCCAATGGTGTGACCACCTTCACGAATTGCAAAACGCAGTCCTTCGTTAAGTGCGACTGGCACAATTAACTTAGCGTTCATTTTTGCATTATCACCAGGCATAACCATCTCAACTCCCTCTGGAAGTGTGATTTCGCCAGTTACATCAGTAGTTCTGATATAAAACTGTGGTCGGTAGCCAGTGAAAAATGGTTTGTGTCGTCCACCTTCTTCTTTGGTGAGGATATAGACCTCAGCTTCAAATTCTGTGTGAGGAGTTGCAGTGCCGGTTTTCGCTAAAACCTGTCCACGCTCTACATCATCTTTGCCAGTTCCTCTAAGCAAGACGCCAACGTTGTCACCTGCTTGACCTTGATCTAGCATTTTTCGGAACATTTCTACTCCAGTAACAGTGGTTTTCTGAGCTGGGCGAAGTCCAACAATTTCAATTTCATCGCCAACTTTGACAATACCAGTTGTAATACGACCAGTAACCACTGTGCCTCGACCCTTGATTGAGAAAACGTCCTCAATTGGCATTAAGAATGGTTTGTCCAAATCACGAACTGGTTCTGGAATGTAGTCATCCACAGTTTTCATCAATTCCATGATTTTTTCTTGATAGGTAGCATCGCCTTCGAGAGCCTTGAGTGCACTGACACGAACAATGGGAGTCTTGTCACCATCAAAACCATATTTGGTTAATAGTTCTCTGACTTCCACCTCGACTAAATCGAGAAGCTCAGTGTCATCCACCATATCGACTTTATTCAATGCCACAACAATTTGAGGCACATTGACTTGCTTGGCCAAGAGAATATGTTCTCTGGTTTGAGGCATTGGCCCATCAGTGGCGGCAACGACTAAAATCGCTCCATCCATTTGAGCTGCACCAGTGATCATATTCTTGATGTAATCAGCGTGACCTGGGGCATCAATATGTGCATAGTGACGCTTTTCTGTTTCGTATTCAATGTGTGAAATATTGATGGTTACCCCACGAGCTGCCTCTTCTGGTGCATTATCAATATCGGCATATTTCATTGCCTTATTGATTGCCGAAGGCATCTTTGCCGATAATGTTGTAGTGATTGCGGCTGTCAATGTGGTTTTACCATGATCAACGTGACCAATAGTTCCAATATTGACGTGTGGTTTGTTGCGAACAAATTTTGATGCATCTGCCATACTGCTCCTTATATATATAAACTTACTGTTTTACTACTAATTACTTATTACTATTATCTACTACGTTCTTCGATTATTTTTTCTGTGATATTCTTTGGCACAATATCATAATGGCTAGGCAACATCACTGAAGATGCCCTGCCCTGCGACATGCTGCGCAAAATTGTAACATATCCTTGCATCTCAGCCAATGGGGCAAGTGCAGTAATAATTACAGTATTACCTCTCGTACTTGTACCCTGAATTTGGGCTCTGCGAGAACCTAGGTCACCAATGATATCTCCCATAAACTCATCGGGGGTCGAGACTTCTAGCTTCATCACTGGTTCGAGCAACACCATCTGAGCTTGTTTTGTTGCTTCGCGAATTGCCAATGAACCTGCCATTTTGAATGATAATTCACTCGAATCTACTTCGTGATACGAACCGTCATACAGAGTAACTTTCAAATCAGAAAGCGGGAAGTGTGCCAAAAAGCCACGTGACAATGATTCCTGGATACCCTTATTAGTTGGTTCAATATATTCTCTAGGTACTACTCCGCCCGTAATTCCATTAACAAATTCGTAGCCAGTGCCTCGCTCTTTCGGTTCAATCTTAATCATTACGTGGCCATATTGACCTCTTCCACCAGACTGCTTGATGTACTTACCCTCACCTTCA
>DAOQVB010000059.1:0-5919 GCA_035341315.1 Candidatus Woesebacteria bacterium
TGCAAACCCCAGCTACCTGAATTATTGGTTAAACAACAAACTCGCAGAGAGTTGGAGCGCTTGGTTCAAGAGTTGCAATCAATGAAACTCACCCTTGACGATTTTCTCAGTAGAAACAACCAAACATTCGAACAATTATCTGGGAACATTGCCGCTCGCGCAGTAGGCCAATTACAGCTCGAGTTTATTTTACAAGCAATTTCTCAACAAGCTGAAATAACGGTAACCGAAGCAGAAATTGAAGAGGTGATTGCCAAAATTGGCGATGAAAAAGTTAGAAAAGAAAAACAGACAGAAACACACTATCTAGAGGCAATTAGAGAACATCTTTCGCGAAAAAAATTGTTTGATCATTTGTTGACAATTGCCTAAGCTCTGCTTGATTCTGCAATACGAGTCGCTATAATCTGCGTTAGTCGAGAGTGATTCTTGACTTTAAACCATAAAAGCCTATAATTAATGGGTATAAAGTAAACATAAACTATGCAATCTCAGACAAACAGAGGAACTACCACTGGAAAAAATTCTTCCGTGGCTTCGCAAAATCCATTTGCGAGAGCTCTGGCTGAGGCTGAAAAACTTGCTTCTCAGAATGGCAACCAATCAAACTCCGCAAGCGAACCTGGTTTTCCTGGGCTAGATGGCCTTGGTGGTTTCAACCAATTTGGCGGACAAAAGTTTGACCAAACTAGCCTACTTCGAGAACAACAAGAAAAGGCTAAAAAAGAACGGATGCGCCGTCAACTGCACGAGCAAATTAATCCAGTTGACTCAACGAAACTGTTTGATGCTCGCCAAAAACAAGTTA
Source organism: Candidatus Woesebacteria bacterium (assembly GCA_035341315.1). GTDB lineage: Bacteria > Patescibacteriota > Microgenomatia > UBA1400 > PJMF01 > DAOQVB01. Next base: position 809 of record DAOQVB010000059.1, read on the forward strand.
AAGAAGAAATTGACAAACTCAGATATGAACTCAAGGCACTTTCTCAAGAGGTACGCGCCTTCAACAAAGAAATTGAACTTACATTAATGACTGAAGTCGGATCACACCCAGGTATGGAAGGCAAATACTACCTCAACTTTTTCCAACAATTGCGCGCTTTTATTATCCTGCTTAGACAAAAAATTCGAAGCGCGCGCACTTGGGCAAGTACCGCTGGCCAAAAAAAGAAAAAGAAAATGGTTGGCGCCGGTATTGTGATTGACGGCGCGGCACACGAACAAACCAAAAGTGTCTACGACATGATGCACCACGAACGGAGCAACGCATATGGTGGGTAGTAAAGAACGATTGGGCGTAGAACCCCAAATGAATCCTCATTTTTTTCTGGCACAACTTGGATTTTCTAATCTTGATGAATTATTTTTTGCATACCAGCAAACGCCATTCGTCGCACCATTATTGAAATTACCCTATGGCACTTTTGATGAAATCACAGTCATATCTTTGGATCAATTTAATGAAGTTATTTCTGCATTGGATTTAAGATGGAGTGTTCCACTTTTTGCCGATCGAGTGTCTGGCCATGATTTAATTTCTTATTGGCTAAACTATAATTTTCGAAGTGAAATAACAATCAGTGCAGATCGAGCAACTGTTGAGAAGGTTAGGACTAATCTTATTGCGTTGAACTCAGAAGAGAAAAAAAACGAACGGTAAATATCTCTTGGTGAACTTGAGAGGACTCGAACCTCTGACCTCCTCGATGTCAACGAGGCGCTCTAACCAACTGAGCTACAAGTTCATTTTACAATTATATCTTGCCAAGACCGAGGCTTTAACCAACCCAGCTGCTCACGAGCAGCTGGACAAGCTGAGCTACAAGTTCATTACAACAAGACGGGGCAGATTATAGCAAGCATTTCCCCTCTCCACAAGCGAGCCGAGAGTGATATAATGTCACACTTATGATGGACGTGGTCCGTTCATCTAGTACTATTAGTAATGACTAGTTAGACCTAAGGTTTCAAAACAGTGAGACATAAGCCAGGTAAACGATATCAAAGCCAAACCGTCTTTGTCGTTGCTAATAATCGAATCAGAACGCCCCAAGTGCGGGTGATTGATGACCAGGGAAATATGCTTGGAGTCATGGATACACATGTAGCCATGAATCAAGCCTACGCCGAAGACAAAGACCTAGTCATGGTCAATGATCAGCAGCAACCGCCAATTGCCAAGATCATTGAACTCAACAAATATAAGTATCAGCTGCAACAAAAACAGGCAGCCAGTAGAAAGAAAGCAAAAGCACAGGATACAAAAGAAGTTCGTTTCAGCCCATTCATGAGCGATGGCGACTTTGAATCAAAATTAAAAAAAGTCAAAGATTTCCTTGAAGATGGCGACAAAGTTAAACTGACGTTATTCTTCAAAGGCAGACAAATTACGAAAAAATCATTCGGTGACCAAGTAATTGCCAGAGTCATCGAGGCCACGGCCGAAGAAGCAGTAGTCGAAATTGTGCCAAAATTGATCGGTAAAAAAATCATCGCTCAATTAATGCCGAAGAAAAAGTAAGACGTATGAAAAAAAACAAACTAAAAACTCGTAAGGGTGTAGCACATCGTTTCAAAATCACAGGTAGTGGTAAGGTTTTGAGACGTTCTCAAAACATGCGTCACCTGAGAAGAAAAAAAAGCAAGAAAACTATTCGAGCCTACCGCATTCCAATTGAAGTGAAAGGAAAGTGGGCAATTAAAATTAAAAAAATGTTAGGAATAGGGTAAACATATGCCACGAACAAAAACAGGTACCACACGCCATCATCGTCATAAAAAAGTTTTGGACAGCAATAAAGGCTTCCGTGGTGCAAACCACCGGTTATACAAACGTGCTCATGAAGCTTTACTACATGCTGGTCAATACGCCTACATCGGCCGAAAGCTGCGCAAGCGTGACTTCCGCAAGCTTTGGATTACCCGCTTGTCGGCAGCTATCAAAGAAGTAAGTGCAGAGCTCAACTACTCCAGAGTAATTAATCTGTTAAAAAAAGCAAATATTCAACTCAATCGCAAAATGCTTTCTGAAATTGCCATTCGGGATTTTGAAACGTTTAAACGCATAATTACACAGGCGAGGGGATAATCGCAATCCAACCAATCACGTAGTTTGAAAATCACCCCGCCGCACATCATACCGGCGGGGTTTTTGATGCTGTACAATGAAAAGCACACCTATGACAACCGAGTTAAACAACTTCATGAGTCTGGTTCAAAACCTAACTGAGGAGTTAGAAAAAACCACCGATCTCTCTGGGCAATCTCTTTTACAAGTGTATTTGGGTAAAAAAGGAAAGTTTGCAGCAATATCGAGTGAACTTACTAAACTACCAATCACAGATCGCGCAGAGGCTGGCCAGGCTTTAAACAAATTGAAAACTGTCATTCAACAAAAAATAGAACTGGCAAAAAACACTACTGCAGAGGAGTGGGTTGATCTGAGTGCTCCTGGGATTCAACCCAAAATTGGACATTTACATCCAATTACTCAAGCGATTGAAGAAATTTCAGCGATTTTCAGCCGAATCGGCTTTACCCGCGTACGATATCCTGAGGTTGACTGGGACTGGTACGTTTTTGAAAGCCTCAATATGCCCCCCAATCATCCTGCACGTGACGAATGGGAAACTTTTTTTATCGATGCACCAGACACTTCTCAACCAGTAGCATATGACCCCAACCAACCAAGATTGAGACATCCAAGCTTAATTGGCGGCAAACAAGTCCTTACCACTCATACATCAAACGGGCAGGTGAGAGAAATGGAACGTTTAGATAGCCAACCACCAATTCGTATGATCAACATAGCTCGCTGCTACCGCCGACAACAGGACGCTACTCACACCCAAATGTTTCATCAATTTGAAGGTTTGGTGATCGATACCGATATAACCATTCAACACTTAAAAGGCACGTTGGAATACTTTGCAAAAGAATTTTATGGTCCCAACGTTAAAAGTAGGATCAGACCATTTCATTTTCGTTTTACTGAACCATCATTTGAAGTCGACTTTTCCTGCCATATTTGCAAAGGAACTGGCCAAATCGACGGAGAAAAATGCAAACTCTGCAAATCCGGCTGGCATGAGGTGGGAGGTGCAGGCATGGTCCATCCCAATGTCCTAAAAGCCGGCGGAATCGACCCACAAAAATACACCGGATTTGCTTTTGGTTGGGGAGTGGAACGAACTTATACGCTCAAGCCAAATCTCAATATTGATGATATTAGACTTTTGTATTCAGCCGACCTGCGATTTTTAGAACAATTCTGATATGAACATTCTCATTCCACATTCCTGGCTACTTGATCACCTTGATACTGACGCTACTCCGCAAGAAATTCAAGAATTGCTATCCCTATCTGGACCTTCGGTTGAAAGAGTTATTGAAAAAGACGGTGAGTTTATCTACGACATGGAAATTACAACCAATCGGGTGGACTCACTTTCTGTTCGAGGAATTGCAAGAGAGGCGGCTGTTATTCTAAAACAGAATAATAAAAAAGCAGAATTACGCCCCCTACAACTTCCTACTCCCAAGCCTACCCAAACTCAACTGCCACTTCCAAAAATTACGAACGATCCCAATGTAAATGGCAGAACTATTTGCATTATTTTGGCCAATGTACAACAAACAGCAACTCCAGATTGGATGGCTCATCGTCTGAGACTCATTGATTTGAATGTCCATAACAGCGCAATTGATATCACTAATTATGTGACACATGATTTGGGTCATCCTTGCCATGCTTTTGATTATGACAAACTGATGGCTACTGGTGGAGAAATTAATATTGTTGAAGCACAACCCAATGAAACGTTTATGACGCTAGATGGTTTACGTTTTACCACCGTGGGTGGAGAAGTAGTCTTTAAAAACGGCAAAAATGAAATTATCGATTTGCCTTCAATCAAGGGAACTGCCAACACTTCAATTGACTCAACCACAAAAAATGTGTTGCTACTGATGGAATCTATTAGAGCAGACAAGGTTCGTTTTGCGAGCATGACCCACAACATTCGCACCGTGGCTGCGCAACTCATGGAAAAATCGGTTGATCCCAATCTAGCACAAGACGTGCTCTTCAAAGCCTGTCAGCAATATCAAGAACTGTGTTCTGCCCGAATCGCCAGCGAAGTCTATGACGATTTTCCTGCAAAAGCCAACCAGGCTCTCGTTCACTTTCCATTATCAGAGCTGACTAGATATCTTGGGATGACTATACCCACTACGACTGTAACGAGCATCCTCTCAGACCTTGGTTGCTTGGTAACGACTCAAAACGACTCAGTCATTGATGTTACCCCTCCAACCTATCGACCAGACTTAACCACGCCAGCGGACATTGTGGAAGAAGTAGCTAGAATGTATGGCTATCAGAACATACCCAATCAACTCATGGCTTCAGCGTTGCCACTCAATCCACCCAAAGACCAACGCTTTGATTTGGAAGCAAAACTAAAAACCTTTTTGGCTCACACAGGTTGGCAAGAGGTATATACCTATTCTATGGTTAGCGAGACCCTTGCACTTGCCTCGGGTTTTTCGTTGGAAGATCATGTACGCATACTTAACCCTTTGAGTGATGATCGCGTCTATTTACGTCGATCTCTAATTCCCTCATTAATAGAAGCACTCGATGCTAATCCGCTACAGCCTCAACTAGCTACGTTTGAACTGGCACACGCCTATCACCCAGTCCCAAATCAACTTCCCATCGAAGAACTTCGCTTAACCCTAGTCAGTCGGCGACCATATCGAGAAGTCAGGGGGATTATTGAGTCTCTGCTATCACAACTTCATTTAGATCAAAATTGTGTTAGTTTTAGTGCGATGAGTCAAGATTTTGTTCATAATGAGCAAATTAGCACTCCGAGTGACACTCTGCTAATTGGTCAGATTGAGTTCAAGAGTTCGAACCAGACTCTCTTGCTCGGTCAAGTTAGCATCTTAAAGACCAATGTCGTCGCAATCGATCTTGATGTAGCATCAGTATTTTCGGTTGCTCGCTCACATCCTATCTACCATCCAATTGCTAAAACCAGCCCATTG
>DAOQVB010000060.1:0-3228 GCA_035341315.1 Candidatus Woesebacteria bacterium
GCTGCTTACCTTTTAATTCTGATTGTTTTAATTGATAAAAACGAGCTACTTCCTTAATTACATCAGAAGGGTTGGTAAGCATTTTTGGTGGTCTTTCATTTTCGTTTTGATTGATTAATGAAAGAATTAGCTCTTCATTTAATTCTTTGTGTTTTAGTTCAATTTCTGAGCGAATATTCGTAATAAATCCCTCAATTTTTCTGGCACTTGTAATGACTTCTGCAACTTGTTTGGCCAACCCAATTGGGAAATTAAGATGCGCCTGCTCTGCCTTAAGAAGTAAAATTGCCGTGCGAAGCTCAAAGGTGGGTTGGCCAATATCTATCATTAATCCGGCCTCAAAGCGGGATCTCAATCTATCCTCAAGTAAAGAGATGCTTTGAGGGGGTCTATCTGAGGTTAATATTATCTGACTTCGTTGTTGGATTAATGCGTTAAAAGTATGAAAGAATTCTTCTTGAACAGTGTTTTTACCAGCTATAAACTGAATATCATCAATAAGAAGCACCTGTGCGGCCCGATATCTTCTCTTAAAACTAGCCGCTTGTTTCATTTGAATGGCTTGAACAATCTCGTTTGTAAAATCTTCTCCCGTGCAATACAGCATGTTGATATTTGGGTTTTGAGCCACCAGATTATTACCGATGGCGTGCATTAAGTGAGTTTTACCCACCCCCACCGACCCATAAAGGAAGAGGGGATTATATGAAGATCCTGGATTTTTTGATACCGCGATAGCGGCGGCATGAGCCATTTCATTGCTGGAAGAGACAGCAAACGAAGCAAAAACAAAATCGGGGTTTAATCCAACTTGTTTTGCTCTAAATTTTGAACGATCTTCTTCAGATTGTTTAATTGTTGCATCAGAAAAAAGATCGGTAACTAAGGGAGAATTGGTGCTACTGGGAGTAAATGAATTTCCTCCAACGTTTGATTTTATAGTAGACCACGAGCTTTTTTCCATACCTTGTTTTTCTAATTGGTCGCCAATCTCATATTGGATGACAACGCTTTTACCAACCACTTGAGAGATGGCATCAGTGAGTTGTTGATTTAGGTTCCTTTTTAAATTTGTCGAGTGAAAGGCTGTGGGACTAGTAATGGTGGCAATAAGAGTTGAATTTTGATCAACCACCTGAGTAAGGGGATTGGCTAAAATCCACGTATTAAATACCGCTGGAGAAAGTTGGCTCTCCAGCTTTGAGCAGGTTTTGTTCCAAACCAATAAGACTTCGTCTTTTGATAACGCTTGTAGAGACATATTTCCACCCCAAATCTATTTGGCAGTTATACACAAAGTTTCCCACATTCTGCAAGTGGAAAAAAACACCGATGAGTAGCTTTATCCTTGAGTATTTTGATTGGGTGGGGAATAATCAGCAATAGTTGATCCAGTAAAAGCAGACGAATTTACAACCGCAGTCGCCCTCTGTTCCTGTCTTTGGAGTAGTTCTTCGGGATCTGTGGTAATTAAAGAGTGTTCTTCTGGACTAGCCACCACTCTCAGCGCAACGTGGTTTTGACCAGCAAAAAATATACCCTCTCCAACGTCTGCGGTGACGAGCAGTTGTCTTTCACCCTGGGAAAGGTAAAAAGTTTCTGCTAAAACTGGAATTGAAGCAGTTGATTGTTTCATTAAAAACTGGATGGAGGCGTTGGACACAATGGCTTTACCAAAGTCGTTGTGTAAAAAGTCTTCAACATCTTGAGTAATGGTGGTAATGCCAAGGAAGTATTTGCGAGCTCTTTTTACCATTGAGTGAATAAATGAAGCAGAATCGGGGTGTTTCATGAAATACCAAGCCTCATCAATGATTAAAATCCGCTTTTTGAGATTCTTTTTTACTCTCGTCCAGATAAAATCAAGAATGATATACATAGCAATTGGGCGCAATCCCTCCTCCATCTCTTTAACTGAAAAAACGGTAAGAGGGTTGGTAATATCAACATTTGAACCTTGATCAAAAATTCCCCTAAATGAGCCGGTGATAAATTTTTCCAAACGAGCGCTGATGTCGTCAGCTTCTTTGTTTTCCATACCTATTAGGGCTTTATATAAGTCTTCCATAAGGGGCGGCTCATTTGTTTGGGTGGATGGGTCGGGAGTTATGCCCTTAGCTTTATAGGCGGCTACCAAAGCTCTGTCCAGAAGAGCATCTTGTTGGGGGGTCATGTCGCCCAACATAACCTTGAGTAATCCATGAAGGGAAATAATTTTTTGTCCCAATTCGTTTTCTCCCTCCTCGTAAAGAGCTGAGAGATCAAAGGGGTTAATTTTGGCCTGCGAACTAAAGGTAAAGTTAATATATTCACCATCAACTGCTCGACACATTTCTTCATATTCATGTTCTGGGTCAAGAATGATGGCTTCGGTGCCAAACATAAGTTGGCGCAGAACCTCAAGTTTTACCGTAAATGATTTACCAGCTCCAGACTTCGCAAATATCAACATATTGGCATTTTCCATTGAAAATCTATCAAAAATAACCAACGATTCATTGTGTTCATTAATGCCATACATAATGCCATTTTCTTGAGTCAACTCACTTGAGGTAAATGGGAAGGTAGTGGCGAGCGAAGTAGTATCCATGTTTCTAGTTACCAACAACTTGTCTGTTCCCATGGGTAGAGTGGTTTTAAAACCTTCATCCATTTGGAGGGTGGCTTTTTTTGACACAATTAACAAGGATCCAAGTGATGACTGAATTGCCTTGGTTACTCGATCAAGCTCTTCTTTAGAAACAGCGGTAATGGTAACGTACAAACCAAATTGAAAAAACCTCTCTGAGCCCTTGGCCAAATCTTCCCTCAAGTAACGTGCGTCTTCCAGCTTAACTTCGGTGTTAATATTGCTGATTTTTCCCGCCCGCAAGTCTGACTGAATTTCTGCTTCCATTTCTGTAATTTTTCGCTTCAAATTATCTAAAATTTCAGAGGAATCTACGGGATAAATAAACATTGAGGTGCTAATTCTGTGGGGATAGTTGATGAGAGGAGAGAGCCAGTTGGCAGGTACGCTTCGGGGATATCCAGCCACAAACAGTGTTCGAGTATAGGTGGAGTTAATTTTTTGAAAAGTAAAGTCAATCTCAATAGCTTCTGGAGCTATTATGTCTTGGATAGTTACCAAACCTCGACTAAAGTTTTTTATTTTTTCCAACTCTTGTTGTTCTTTGGTGGGAGCTTGGTTTTCAACTTGTTTCTTTTTTCCAAATGGGAGTAGGGATG
>DAOQVB010000060.1:3328-5912 GCA_035341315.1 Candidatus Woesebacteria bacterium
TTAACATAAAACAACTGAATAATTTCTTGGGTATTGAGCTGTCTTGAATATAAACCAATCCGAGCAAACTGGCTGATGAGGTGGTCTCGCTTGGGTTCAAGCAAGTTGGTGGCTTTTTCAATCACTACGCTTCTTTCAACGTCGCTGATATTGAAATCTTCTTTACCGGGGACAAAAGTTTGTGCCCCTAGAAACCCCATTTCAATTGAGGTGGCAGGAATTACCACATAAAATCGCTTGTCCAAAACATTTCGTTCGTGAATTAGGTTGGCTACAAACAAACGATACTGAGCAATTCTCTTTCTCATGGTTTCATTTGATGTTTTTTCTTCTTGCTCAGTTAGTTTTCTGAGATAGCCAGTCACATCTTTCGTTTTTGATTGCACAACAATTTGAATAGGATAATTAAGTGAATTTAACAAACCAGCATACGCATACATAATGGCATCCTGCTCTTCCTCTGCAAGTAAGCCAAAGTTCATAGCGTCAACAGTTAGGATGATGGCGGACGTGCCGTTTTTTAGTATCAAGACATCATTGGTGATATCGTAAATATCCAAAAACTGTTGGGTGGTGGTCGTATTTGGGGTGGTGGGCATCAGGCTTATGCTAGCATACTATATCTCTAGGCACTAAGAAAATGGGCAGACTTTATGTGGTGGCTCTGAGCTCGAGTGGTTGAAGAATTGAGTTGTTGACAATAAGGGAGACTGTGGGAAATACAAAATTTTCTGCCTCGACTTTAACTACATAATTGCCCGTGGCCAATGGTGTAGTAATAAAAAACTGACCCAAGGCATTAGATTTAACCGCTCTTTCAATTGAGCCTTGTGTGTTTCTAACCTCCACTACTGCTCCGGGTATTAATTCGCCATTTTGGGTTAGCACCATGCCCACCAGCTTGTTTGGTTCGCTTGGCACGTTGGGAAAGGGGAGGTTGGTATTGAATATTGCGGCCCCGTGTGCGGAAACCACGTCGTTTTTTGTCACTGGGGTGGGTTGAAGCATTTGTGCAAGCTCGTCTTTTGAAAAAAGCTTGGTTTCTATGCGCTTCTCGCTAGCTTTTTCGTTTTTTTCCTCAGCAAACTGCACAAGGGGTGTTTCGGTAACACGAATCGATTGGGCCACTTGCTCTGGTTTCAGTTGGGTGGCCGCTCCAGCAGCATAATGAACATCGGGCAGAGTATCTTGAAGTATGGGCTCACTGGGTTTTTGTGGGGTTGGATGTAAAATTGGTACAACTGTCTCCTGTGCGCCCACAATGGTTTCTATGGTAGGTTTTTTTTCTGGTTTTCTTAGTACTCTAATTCTTGGTTGAAGATCTGGTTTTTCTACAATGTTTTTGATTACGGGGGTATGGGTTGGTTCAACATCTGAGAAAGAGGCAACTATTGCACTAACCCTGTCTTGTTGAGCGGCATCGTATTGGTCGTTGTTAGCATTGGGTTGATGAAGAGAGGCCATATATTCCTTGATTCTTTCGCGTTTAATTGGTGTTAAATCAATCTCTATGTCTGTATTTTGGTTGGAGGTGTTGGGTATAAAGCTGAAAAGAGCGGGAATCTTTGGTTCTCGTTTCCAGAAAAACTGCGTTGGTTTATAGAGCACTCGAATATACGTTGAAACCCAATGGTCCAGCGGTCTCTCTTCTATGGGCAAGAACGCAGCTGCAGCGCCTAGAATTGCAGAAACAAACATAATTGGATACTTAATAAATGCGGGCAATCCGGTTTTGTATAAAATTGCGGCAAACACAATACCCGCACCAATTTCTAAAAATTGCTTCAACGTCATGCTCCCGACGATATGAAATCGGTAGTTGGTAATATCTTGAGGAATTGGGTGCTCTTTCATAATGGGCAGCGAACGTGGTTATTGTATCAGCTTACAATCAGCGTCGATAGTTCCTAGATGGCGGGAACTACCACTTCTGCAAATATCTGAATGTCGTTTTGGTCAACAAACACGCCATCGAATCGATAAAAAGGTATGAGCTGTTGGTTCGGTTTCAAGCGATACTCAATTGTCACTCTGGTAAGTTCCCCCCGCTTAATTCGGTCTAAAACAAATGGTTGTTCCTGAGCTTGTTCCGCATAGACTATTCTGGCATCGCTTTCAGAATTAATTCGGTTAACCGCCTCATCAAGTGCGATGGGCTCCAACTCACTTGGGTTGCTGAAATCCAATAAAATTGGGTAGAATTCTGCCTTAATAACTTTTTGCAATTTTGTTGAGTACCAAATGTAAAGTGGATAACCCCCACCAACTTCGGAGCGAATAGGCAATCCATTAATTGTTTGGGCAAGAGGTATTTCAATGATTTCTGCCAATCTTTCTGTTGTTATGATGGCCTCATCGCCTCCAGAGAGATATCGTATGCCTGTAACATCTGTGGAAAGGCCTGATTCTGGAATGTGGTTGTTAACCCATTCTTCTACGGCCACTCCGTAGTTGGTTTGCGGAATAGGGTTGTTGTTTGGTTGAGATTTAGTAAACCGAATGTTGTTGTCTAGAATGATAAATCTGGTGGGGTCGGCTATTTTTGTGATAGTAACGTCTTCATTGCGCCAAATCGTCGGCTCAA
>DAOQVB010000061.1:0-5866 GCA_035341315.1 Candidatus Woesebacteria bacterium
ATCGTACACCTCCCTTCAGCTGACGATTATACCGTCAGGGTGGTGCACTTCGTTTGCGAACCTACGCTTTGTAGATGAATTATGATGGAGTAGGATATTGTTATGTCTTCGCAGAAAACTCCAGTAGAAAAACTCGCATTTGATAGAGAAAACGTGCGCGATCGGTTAATACTTGTTGACGGTCATGCATTGATCTACCGCGCCTACCACGCCTTTCCCGAATTAACTGATCATACTGGTATGTTGGTCAATGCCGTGTATGGTTTCACCAGGATCTTACTGACGACGATTCGCGACTTTCACCCAGAATATTTAGCAGTCTGTTTTGACAGCAAAGAAAAAACGAAGCGCGCAGAAGAGTTTGAAGCATACAAGGCTAATCGGCCGGAAATGCCAGACGATTTAAAACCACAAATTGAAATCATCAAATCGGTTGTTACTGCGCTCAATATCCCGCAATTTGCTCACCCGGGATTAGAAGCCGATGATTTAATTGGTTCATTTTCTACTCAGCTCTACGAAAAAAATCCTGATGAACAGCCTTTAACTATTGTATTAACTGGTGATAAAGACCTTTTGCAGTTAGTTGACGACAATGTACACGTTTTTATTCCTGCTCGGAGTAAAACCCGGGGAGATATTGAATATGATGCGCAGACAGTCCAACGGCAAATTGGGTTACGACCTGATCAAATTGTGGATATGAAAGCCCTGATGGGCGATGCTTCTGATAATATTCCGGGAGTAAAGGGGATTGGTCCAAAAACAGCTGTCGCGCTCTTGCAGTTGCGCCAAACGCTTGACGGAGTGTATGCATCTGCAGAAGAAATCGAAAAATCAGGTGCATATGTGGCACCGTTTACCAAATCGGTGGTCGCGAAGCTAGTAGTTGATAAAACTCAGGCATACCAAAGTCAAAAACTGGCTACGATCCAGCGCGACCATCACTTAGATTTCAAGCTCGAAACCTGCAAAGTTTCAAGTTACAACAAAGAAGAAGCAGTCAAAATTTTACAGCAATACGATTTCAGATCATTAATCAGTTTACTTCCAAGAGATTCCTTTGAAGTCGGCGTGCAAGCGGCGCTATTTTAACTCACCATCAGCTGAACTTCTTGATAAAGACTTGCTGCTGTTGAAATTAGAGATCGTTTTTGTGCAAGAATTACAATATCGAAGCCTTGTTTAAGTTGATCTTTTTGTTGCCACAGCGCCTCACTAATTTTTCTTCTAATTGCATTTCGATCGGTGGCAAGTGGCGCCACTTTCTTGCTGACAATGATTGCTGCTCGCCAGGGTAGATTGGCGCGGTTATTTGCTTGACTACTCAGCCACATAAACGAATTGCTGTGTTTGCGAGTTGCATTGCGAAAAACTTGGCGGATTTCGTTTCGTGAGGAGTACCGATGTTCTTTGGGGAGCATTGTTGTATTATAGCAACCGATATAGGAACTGAGGTAGAATACTCCTACATGGGAAAAAAATTACGAGTCGCGTTGGTACATGATTACTTAGCTGAATACGGTGGGGCGGAGCGGGTGTTGGAAGCGCTGCACCAGCTGTTTCCAGATGCGCCAGTATATACGGCGTTTGTTGATCAGGAACGACTTGGTATACAGTGGCAGCGCTTTTCCGATTGGGATATTCGCACCAGCTGGTTAACAAAAATTCCGTTCCATAAACGACTGTTTTCGCCTCTGCGCATCTTTGCACCCCAATTTTTTTCAGGTTTTGATCTATCTGAGTTTGACTTGGTGATTTCTTCTACCAATGCTTATTTTGCCAAAGCAGTCAAAATTCGTCACGGCGCGGTTCATCTAAGCTATTGTCATACCCCCAGTCGTTCACTCTGGGGCTATACCACCATGACTAACTGGAAAAAACACGCCATTATTAGGATTGGGGGTGAATTGATCAATCACTACTTGCGAGTGGTAGATGTGCAAATTGCACGGGAGCGAGTTACCCATTTTATTGCCAATTCCAAAGAAACCGCACGCAGAATTGAGAAATTTTATCGTTTGCCAGCCACGGTAGTTTATCCACCCATCAATGTGCCTGCAAAATTATCTACAGCGAAAAAGCAAGATTATTTTCTCTACATAAATCGCCTAGCATGGTCTAAACACCCAGAAATTGCTGTCATGGCTTGTTCAAAACTTGGTTTACCGTTAAAGGTAGTGGGATCGGGCAAAATGATGCCACAATTACGCCAAATTGCTGGACCGACCGTAGAATTTTTAGGTTTCGCTAAAGACGCTGACTTGCAAGCCTTATACAGCAACGCTCAAGCGCTGCTGTATCCGGTAGAGGATGAAGATTTCGGTATGGTGCCGGTGGAAGCAATGGCACAGGGAACTCCTGTGATAGCTCATGCTTCTGGAGGTCCGCTAGAGACGGTCATAGATGGTAAGACTGGGGTGTTATTTTCCGACCTCACTATTGAAGGATTAACGAAAGCGCTACAAAGATTCAGAAAAGAAAAATTTAGTCCTGATGTAATTTGGAAACATTCCAAACAATTTGATCAAGCTCACTTTAACGCGGGAATCCAGCAAGTCATTTCTTCACAAGTTCAGTAAATACGACGTCGTTTGATGGTACTGGGACAAGCATCCGTAGTGTTGCAGTGGTGGTAGCAATTTTATCAATTCTAGTGTCGCCGGACAGATATTTTATTGAAAGTTCGTAGTTGCCTGGGGTGATAAATTGATAGGTAATTGGCACGGTTTCTTGCCCAATACCTTTGGGATCAAAATTGGCAAGAATAGTTTGTACTTTACCATCTTCTGTTTTTGCTGAAAGGGCTTTGACCTTTGAACCTTGGCCGAGCAACTGCAAGCGTTGGGAGGCTAGACTATCGAGCATCCTGAGTGCCCAGTAGCGAGGTTTTGGTTTTGCGCCATGTTCATTGGCTGTGAGTAAGCCCCAGCGACCCCAATATGGTTTGCCACTTGGGTCGAGACCGTCCTGAATTTCAAAAACAAAACCTCGCTCAAGAGCTCCGACCATGGTAATGGCGCTGGCCACGGTGTGGGCAGCGCCCAATCTGCCATCATACCCTGCATCCAGCTCACTATTGTGTCCCCATTCAGTAATTTGGTATTCCATTTGTCCGTTATATTGAGGATATGCCGAAACCCAAGTTCTGGCTTGAGCTAAATCCACCCGATATTGATCTAAATCGTAGGTGTATTTATGCCAAGAAATGAAATCTATGCGTAAGTTATTTTTGCTGGTAAAAGTCAGTAACGCGTCTATCCAGTTTTTATAGAGTGCGGTAGTCGCGGGTCCGCCAATTTTAAATGCTTGTGTATTTCTTGTGGCGGCTGCTCCACGAGCGGAAGCGGCATATAAATCAAGATAACTTTTATTGCCATAGTATTTCCATCCACCAAATAAATCAGGTTCATTCCAGACTTCATAATACACATCGCGGAAGCCAAGAGTTCCGCTGATATGTTGGATAGTTTGCTGTACCAGTGATTGCCAGTCGCTATAATTAACTGGAGCACCTGTAATATCACCATTGCCTAGAGCGGGTGGCATATACGAAAGTGAAATATATGGCACAGCCCCTACTGATTTTATGTCGTTCAAGACGAGGTCCAACTTGGAAAAATCAACTGTGAAGTTACCAGGGGAACCGCTAACAATATCATAAAAGTCGTAGATATGGTCCAGTCGAATGTATTCAGGATGCAGTGCTAGAACTGAATTTGCAATGGGTGCAATTCTCCAAGCATGACTTTCACCACCTTGAGCTAAATTACGCCAGGGTCGGGGGAGAGGACCCAAGACTGCTTTTGTATTAACGAAAAGGTTTGCTGGTATAAAACTCGCTTGACCAAAAAATTCACGCACAATCCCGAGCTGACCAACGCCAGCCAGAATTACGAGTAAGAGTCCAATAAACAACATTGACTGAAAAATCACGCGTAGTTTTTTACGTTTTCCCCACATAATTCCACTATACTCGAAAATATGCTCGATCAACAAGCGTCAGGAGAAAACGCGTATTATGTTTGATTGCTACTAGATATCATTCAGTCAGAATCCTATTATAAGTACCATTATGAGTAATCAAGACGATCTTATCAACAATGCAATTGAAGATTATATTCAAGGAGAGCAACAAAAATATAGCCAATGGAAGCAATCATCACGAGAATATTTTAAAGATAGGTCCAAACATAAAGGCTCGGAATCTTGGAGTTCAAATAGCAATCGATTACCAACATCCGAAGAAATAGCATCACAAAGAGGTTGGCCGAGTGAGAGCGATGAGACAAAATTAAAGAGAGTTTTTTTTACCTCGTTTAGATCTGCGGTAGAAAAAAAATTAGGGGAAGAAAACCTTGCAAAGGTAGATGAGGTACTAGGTTTGTTGTATGGCGTATATTTGGTCAATTATATTACTGGAGGATTACTAATCAACAAATACTTTGATTACTACAGCTTTCAAAAATGGGACATGAAACAGTGGCAATTTCAAACAGCAAACTTAGATCCAAATAACCTTGATGACTGGCCAGTTGTATTCAACATGACTAATAGCAGATCGTCCTCGAATTACAACAATTTGTTTGGAATTTCAATTCAGATAGAAGTTGGTGTTGCAAGATATGTTGGTCACAAACCGTACGAACAACAAATAGTGTCATTTGGAGAGCGGGAAATTATTAGAAAATCATTTCTAGGATTAGGTCGTAAAAAGGTAAAAACTCCTGTGATTCAGTTCTCAATATCTGCGGTGGATGAAGCTGTATTGACGGGAATTGAAGAAGCACATCACTCTTTGTTAACGCATCTTAAGGTGGTTCAAGGCATAAAACTGGACACATCGGCCTTGCGTTCAAACAGTCTAATAGAAACCATTGATACAGTTGATGCTACTAGCTCAATTAATGACTATTTTGAGTTCCAACTCATGTATTCTGCATCAAGAACTAAAGAATATGCGGCTGATCAATGTCAAGCTATATATGTGCGTAGATATTTACCACATACTTGGCAAGAAGGGTATCAACAATTTATAGAGGCTATCCATAGGAAGAGGAGATCGTTGAAAGATAATTAACGACGGTTTCATTGACAAATTAGCAAAGAACATCTATGATTGCTAAGTCATGATAGATCTATCGCCAAGACAAATTCAAATATTACGCGCAGTGATCGAGGAGTTTATCAAATCGGCAGAACCAGTCGGTTCAGATACCATCGATAGACGATTTAGCATTGGTGTTTCTCCAGCAACAATTCGTAACGAAATGGTGCAACTCACCAAACAAGGGTATCTCAACAAATCTCACAGTAGTTCGGGCAGAATTCCCACTCCGCAAGCACTCAAGCTCTACGTCAATGAATTAATGAAAGAAAAGGAGCTCACTGTTGCGGATGAAGTTGCCGCGAAAGAGCAAGTTTGGAAAAATCGTCGAGAACTGAATCACTTACTCAGACAAATTGCAGTCGTGATGGCTCAGCGCACGCACGCTCTTGGCATTTCAATAGTTGATGATGATGAACTATATCACGCTGGCTATGCCAACTTATTGAACATGCCAGAATTTGCCGATATTAACGTCATGAAAAAAGTGCTGGAAATGATTGAGGAACTTAGGATGCTCGAACAACTTTTTTCTTTTGGTGCAAACGAAAATCAAGTTCAGGTGATATATGGTCAGGAACTCGGTAATAAATATCTCACTCATGTGGGAATCATTCACACGTCGTTTGAAGTTGCTGGCCATCAATGCAGAGTTGCGGTAGTTGGTTCCAATCGATTTGATTATCCCTACGTCATTCCTTTCATGAAATACGTTAGAGAACTTGTTAAAGAGTTAGTTGAGTAATATATTCACACTCG
>DAOQVB010000062.1:0-5849 GCA_035341315.1 Candidatus Woesebacteria bacterium
CAACATGTCAAACGACCGAGTTGAACCCCTGCGTCAACAATTGGTCTCCGCCGTAGAAAAAAAATGGCAAGCATCTCTGGTTGGCACCATCTAACTGCAATGAAACCTCAGTGGGCTAACCTATCTATGGTTCTTCTAATTTTTTTGCTTCCCACTAATTTGTTTTTGACCTTTGGAAAAGACTCGGCTTACGTCACTGGCATGCTGAGTGATTATTTAATCGGAAAAATATATCTATCAGAAGTAGTACTATGGTTATATATTGGATCAATAGTATTAATAAAAAGATCAGAACTAGTACAATGGTTTAGTAATATATCTAAAAGAATTATTCTCAACAGACCCAGCGTGTTTTTACTACTCCTATCAGCCATAGGATTACTATTGAGGCAATTTTGGACTGACCACGCCACCATAGGCCTGTGGAATCTTTTTCAATGGTTAGAAATCATTTTGTTAGGAGTTGCGTTACGCTTCCATATTTCTCTGAATCAAAAAAAATTCATCAAATTACTAATGATAGGTTTATCGAGCACGATTCTTTTTCAATCTGCCGTTGGTCTGAGTCAATATCTGCAACAAAAATCTGTCTATGGTTATTCACTGTTAGGTGAACCGAATTTCGCTAATCAATTTTCGCTCGATCGATTTACCAATACTAAGGGGGAAAACCTCATTTTGCCATATGGTACAACGGCTCATCCAAATCTACTGGGAGGCTATCTGGCAGTTTATGGGTCACTGCTAATTGGATTCAGTTATCGATTTTACAAACGAATCAATCAAATTTTATTAAGCTCAGTAGGTTTGCTTGCTTTTGCTTTGATAGTAATCACACAATCAATGACGGCAATGACAACATTCGTTATCATTAGTCTCATTGCCTTTGCCCTAAGCAGCCGTCGCATAAGATCGCAAGTTGCTCATAAGATACACCCCTCATTTTGGCTCGTTGGCGTTCTGAGTTTTTACGGCATAGTGGCGCCACTTCTATTACGCGTACTCAACATTTTCTTTTCCAACTCTGTCTCAATATCTAGAAGGATCTGGCTACAAGAAGCCACTGAGAAACTAGTCTTCCAAAACCTCCTCTTTGGCACGGGTTTGAGTCAGTTCGTGACAATACTTACTTTCTTTACTGAAAATAATGATGTTTGGAGATTTTTACAACCAGTTCATTCAGTCCCTTGGTTATTTTTGAGTGAAACTGGCTTATTGGGTATTCTGATCATACTTTTACTCTGGAAAATGGTGAATTTGCCAACAAAAAAATACCTACTCCTAACAAGCATTGCGTTATTGGCACCAATTTGTTTTGATCACTACCTATTTAGTCTTCAACCGGGAAGATGGTTATGGGCAGTAGTTGCAATCAGTTGGATTCTGTTTACAAAACCAATTAATTCTTATCTTTCGGAGTAGGCGAGGGAGTAACAGAGAGGACCAATGGGGGTAGAGTGGGCGTTGGGATCGCAGATGGAGCGATCACAGCGGTTGGAGTTGGTATGGGAGTAGTGGTTGGAGTAGGGGAGGGTACTTGCCAATCTTCTCCACCAGTGCCGATTTTCTTCTTTTCACTTTCCTTAGTTTTTCCATCTCTTGCATACGCCTTAACCCAAACAGTGTATCGACCTTTTTTTAACTTAATCGTGCCTCGATATTCCCGATTTTCAACGGTTTCAATCACCTTGTCATCAGCAATAATTTCTATTTTTTCGATGCCTGCTCCAGAATCTGCCCTAACTACAAATTCGATATTCTCAGAATCATATTTTTTTTCATTTTCAGGACGTTCCATCACTGCAGAAACATCTGATTGATCACCACAATATTCCGTGGGTGGTTTATAAAAATCGCTTGGCTGAGGTGCCACCCAAGCATCGATAGCCTGCTGCCAACGATTAATCCCGTCCTGGCTGTATGGGTCCGCTTCAGCCAAGCGAACAAATTCTCTTTCGTCAAAGTTGCCAGAAACCACCTGAGCATCAGTGGCTAACTTAGTTTGTCCTTTACAAAGTTTTAACTTGAGATGTATCGGGTCAGGAGAACTCGGCAGTAATCCCTTGATAGCGACCTCTGTTTTGGCAGGAAAATCATCATGTGATGGATACCCCGATACTGCATCAACAGAAACTTGTTCCACACCGGCGGGAACTTCCCAAGCAGGTGCAGTAAAACCATTCTTCAGCGCATACTGAATTATTCGTTGCCAGATTGGGGTTGCACCAGAAATACCTGATGCTACTGTCTTCATGGCGCTGTTATCGTTGTTACCCACCCAGGCACTGACGATTACTTCACGACTCCAACCAATTGCCCAGTTATCTCTTTGATCATTAGTGGTACCGGTCTTGACTGCAACATTTGGACTAACATTAAGTTTTGAATTGGCACCAAATGCCATCGACCGCGCTGAATCGTCAGACAAAATGTGATTGATTAGGTATGCTTCTTCTGGTGACATGACTTCTTCGCCAGTCACCGCTCGATGCTCATATAACACAGTTCCATTCTTATCCACTACCTTTAAAATAGACACAGGTTCAACCCTTCTTCCTCCATTCGCAAATGAACTAAATGAGGTAGTTGAATCAATCAAATGCACTTCGCCGCCACCCAAAGCTACTGAGAGACCAAGGCGCTGTAAATTTTCTTGAGTTGGCTCTAGGGTCACAAAACCCATTGCGTAGGCTTGGGTTAAAAAGGTTTCTAAACCAACTTTGGCCAATCCCTTCACAGCAGGAACGTTAAGCGAACTACCAAGGCTATTGCGCAAACTGACTGGGCCTCTAAATTTCCCATCATAATTCTTTGGCTGATACGGTTTCTCATTTTCATTTCGTTGAAACGTTGTTTCAACATCAATCATCATCGATGCGGGTGTATAGCCCAACCGCAGTAGGGTCAAGTACACCACGGGTTTAATTGAACTTCCTGGCTGACGCAATCCATCAACCGCCACATTAAATTGTCCATCAATTTCTTCATCATTAAAATTGCGGCTTCCAACCATAGCCAAAATTTCACCCGTGGTTGGATTCATCACCATGACTGATCCGTTTGTTATGTTGAGGTTTGTCACCTTTTCAATTTCCTCACTCACAATCGTTTGGGCTTCATTTTGCAGGTCTAGATTAAGACTGGTAGTTACCTGTAATCCACCACTTTGAACAAGTTCGGGACCATACATCTCTTCTAACTGACTCAGTGTATAAAAAACGAAATGAGGAGCCACCATCGCGCTACGCTTGCCTTCAAAGGTAATTGTTTCTAACTGAGACAGCGCATCTTCATACGCTAGCGCAGTTATATAATTATCTTCACTCATTCTTCTGAGAACCCCTTTTGCTCGTTCTTTCCATAATGGCTCACCTGCATCATTAGTTTTACCGGCAAGGGGAGAGTAGGCAGTAGGTCTCTGAGGTAAACCAGCAAGAATGGCGGACTCAACCATGCTGAGCTCTTGGACCGGCTTGCCAAAGTAGTATTCAGCGGCTGCCCCAACACCATAGGCCGTTCCCCCATACGGAACTTCATTCAGATACATCTCAAGAATCTCATCTTTAGAAAAGCGTTGTTCTACCAACAATGACAACACAACTTGTTTAATTTTTCGAGGCAGGGTTCGTTCATCACTAAGTAGGGCTTTTTTTACTAACTGCTGAGTCAGTGTGGATCCTCCCACGATTCGACGCTCAGTGATGAGATAGTAAGGCATACGAACAAAGACAAACAGATCGATGCCTTGGTGTTGATAAAATTCTTTATCTTCAATTGCTATCGATGCATCACGAAGTGATTGGGGAATGGCAGAAAGTGGAACAAAGGTCCTGTTTTCATCCGAATAGACGTCGTCAAGTAATTTGCCATTACGATCAAAAATCTTAGTGCTGAATCCAGATCTTTGTATGACCTCACCAGATTTTGGTAAATCCTTGGCGTAGAAGGCTAGCATGCCAAGAAAAACCACAGTGCCGAGAATTACAAAAACAAGTGATAGCAATGCTGCGTAACGGAACATTTTCATCCAAACTAACTGTCGCTTCATTTGTGATACTCGCATAAGGCTCCTGCGCGAACGAGCACCCAAACCAAGTTTGTGTTTTATGGCATGCCACCAACGAAGCAAGGTTTGTTTGTATTTTTCTAGAAACATTGCTCTATTGTATAGCATTCATGCTACAATTATTCAATGTCTACTCGAGAACTCATAACCGATCACAACCGCATAATTGAGGTGTTAACTCGAGGTGTTGAACAAGTGTTACCCTCACTAGATTCCCTCGCAAAAATTATGTCCGAAAAACGAATTCGTTTGTATCTTGGAATTGATCCTACTGGTAGCGAGTTGACGCTAGGGCATAGCGTAGTCCTGCGTAAATTGCAGCAATTCGCAGACCTAGGCCATGAGGTAATTTTACTCGTGGGCAACGGCACTGTCAGGATCGGTGATCCAACCGGCAGAGATTCCACTCGACCAGAGCTCACAGACGAACAAATTATGGTTAACTTTGCTGAGTGGCAACAGCAGGCAAGCAAAGTACTCAATTTTGACACCATTGAAATTAGAAAAAATGGCGATTGGCTGGATAAACTGAACTATATTGAAATGATCAAATTATTAGCCAATACAACTGTCCAACAATTGTTAGAGCGTGACATGTTCCAAAAACGGCTCAAGGCTGGCCTACCAATCTTTGGTCATGAAATAATCTATCCGTTGATTCAAGGCTATGACAGCGTGGTAATGGATGTAGATTTAGAGATTGGTGGTTCCGACCAGCTTTTCAACATGATGATGGGTAGGACGCTTCAAAAGAATCATCGTGGCAAAGATAAGTGGGTGCTCACAACACCGATTATCAACGGGACCGATGGCAGAAAGATGAGTAAGTCGTTTAATAACTACATTGCTCTTACAGAGCCAGCTGAAAGTATGTATGGCAAAACCATGAGTATCCTTGATGAACAAATAGTGCCGTATTTTACTGTTCTCACCAATACTCCACAGTCAGAAATTGATCAGATTTCACATGAGATACAGTCTGGCGAAAACCCTATGCAGTACAAAAAACGATTAGCTCTCGCAATCACTGAGTTGTACCACGGAACGGATGCTGCCCTTCAAGCTCAAGGTTATTTTGAGCGAGTCGTTCAACAACAAGATGTGCCAGAGGAAATTCCAACAATTCATGTTAAAAACCAAGCAGTAACATGGCTCGACTTAGTCGGAATTTGTTATCCACAATTAAGTCGGAGTGATCGCCGAAGACTGATCGAACAGGGTGGGGTGAGACTCAACGATCAAAAACAGTTGGAGCCTCTCTCCATTGCAAACTATTCTAGTGGTGATATTTTAAAAATTGGTAAACGAGGATATTTTAAATTACAATAGAAAGTAACTATGACAAAAAAGAAGCGAGAAAAATTAATTCAAATTTTTGCAATCATTGCGATCATCGCCATGATAGCTAGTTTGGTGGGTGGTAGTTTTCTGACGATGCTTTAAACAACTTCATGATAGGATTGTGATGTGTATACCCTCGACACTAATTTGAAATCCGTGCGTGGGATCGGCGCTGCGTTACAACAGCGGCTTATCCTCCGAAATCTTTTTACCGTCAAAGATTTACTGCTACAACTACCACTTCGGTATGAAGATCGACGTCAAATACTTTCAATTGCCGATGTACACAAAATCGGAGCTGAAATTCTGAAACCAATTACCATTATTGCTCAAGTTAAAAACACTTCACAACAATGGCGAGGTAGAAAAAGTATTCAACGGGCAACGTTGTTTGATCAAACTGGTCAGATGAAAGTCACGTGGTTTAATTGTCCATTTATTA
>DAOQVB010000063.1:0-5765 GCA_035341315.1 Candidatus Woesebacteria bacterium
GGATTTGATACGTACCAATTAGCAATCTGGGAGGAACTACTTGAACAACAGCGAATCAATGAGACTGGCAAGATTCGTTGCGTTGGTTTAGTGGTTGAAACTAGACCAGACAATATATCTGAGAACGAAGTGATCAGAATTAGAAAGCTCGGGGCGACAAAGGTACAAATTGGAGTGCAAAGTTTGCAAGATGAGGTGTTGACTTTAAATAAGCGCGGCCACGACGTGGCCGCGACAAGACGAGCTTTTAAGTTACTTCGCTCGATGGGCTTCAAGATTCACGCTCACTGGATGCCTAATTTGTACGGTTCGACGGTGAAAAAAGACAAAGCTGACTTTCTCAAGCTATTTAACGATCCAGACTTTTGTCCTGATGAGCTAAAGCTGTATCCCTGTTCTTTGATTGAAAGTGCTGAGTTAATGCAACAATATCAAGCAGGTACTTGGAAACCTTATACCAGAGAAGAATTACTGGAGGTTCTGGTTTTTGCAGTTAGCAATACGCCAGAATACTGCAGATTAACACGAATCGTGAGAGATATTCCATCAACCGATATCGTGGTTGGCAATAAAACCACGAATTTTCGCGAAGTAGTCGATGCTAGTATGATTAAATTGAAGGTGAAAAGCAAAGATATTCGTGCCAGAGAAGTCAAGAAACAAGAACTTGACCCAAGCACGCTAGTTTTGAGCGAAACGAAATATCTGACATCCATTGGTACAGAACTATTTTTACAATATAAAGGTCAGACGATTGGATTGCATTCAGAGGAAAAACTAGCAGGATTTTTACGATTAAGTCTTCCCATAGAAACACCACCAATTGATGAATTGAAGAGCTGCGCTCTCATTCGAGAGGTTCATGTGTACGGTCAAGCTGTGCCAGTTGGAGATAAAAAAAATGAACACTCACAACATCTGGGTTTAGGCAAAAAGATGATTGATAGAGCCAAAGAGCTGGCAAAAATAGCAGGCTATGAAAAACTTGCAGTAATCTCAGCGATCGGTACTAGAGAGTATTACAAAAAATTAGGATTCGATCTGGGAGATTTATATCAATTTATTCAGCTGTAAGGCGTTTTTTTGTGTATTCGATTTTGCGCTTCATGACTTCTTCGATATCAATATCTAATTCTGCAGCGAGTAATACTACTGAGGCAAGCACGTCGGCAAATTCGTCTTCTACTTTTTGATCATGAAACGCATCTTGCTTGTCTTGGCGCTGGAGATTCATGCTCGAGAGCAACTCGTCAGCCAACTCGCCAAGTTCCTCCACCAACTTCATCGTACGTGCAAACACTCGTTGGTTTTTTTCCGCGATTGGCCACTTCTCATCAATAATGGCCTTGATTAACAAATATTCTGCCTGGAGTTGTTGAAGGGTCATAGAAATACTCAGTACTTATATTATTGTTTCTCAGTTGAATTGCCATCAGCCTCTTCTACACTGTTTGCAGCAATAGACTCACTTGGCGATGTTGGTTTTACGATGTTTTTTCCGGTTGGTGTGAAACCGTTGTGTTTAGGACCATAAATATAAGTGGCAAAATCGATTTGACGTTGAGGCCTAACTTCGTTCGGTAGAAAACCCATATGTTCTCCTGTCTAATATACTATAGGACAGTATATCAGTTTCTTATATTTCGTCAAGAGAGCAATGGGGTAAATTTGTCCCACCATTGTTTTATCCATCCCAGCCCTATCCCAGCTAATTTGCCGGCATGCTCAGCCGTTGTTGGCCGAATTAATGCTAACTGATACAGCACTTTATCTGTGGCAATGTTACTAGGAGTCAATCTGAACGACTGAGCTAAAGAACCACGGAGTTTTTCAAGTTGATTAAGTAAATCGATTTCAAAAGACACTTCATTTTCCAAGGCCTTAGACTGACAAATTTGTGCAAGACAGCGATCGCATTGACCACAGACTTTTTTCGTAATTTCACCAAAGTAACGGAGTGCCAATTGCATTCGACAACCTTTAGTGATCGAAAACGTTCGCATGGCATGAAGTTTAAACAACTGTTGTTTTCGATGTTTATCAGTAATTTGCTCATTCTGATCAAGTAAGCCTAAATGAATACTGAGATTATTTTCGTTATACAGTAAGTAGGTTTGGCTTGATTTGCCATCTCTTCCCGCTCTCCCCACTTCTTGGTAATAATGCTCCAAACTGCCAGGTATGTGAAAATGGATCACGAATCTGATGTTGGGTTTATCAATTCCCATGCCAAAAGCGTTGGTCGCAACTACCATCTTGATTTGATCGGTAATAAACCTTTCTTGAATGTCGGTTCGTTGTTGAGCGGCAAGACCAGCGTGATAGGCCTCAATACTACTGAATGGAAAAAGACTTCGCACTATTTTCGTCAGGTTTTCCGCGGTTTGGCGACTAGAAACATATATAATGCCCGACTCGTTTCGATGTTTGAGTAGTAACTTGAATACGAGCATTTGTTGAATAAAGTGACTCGGACAGGAAATCACTTGCAAACCAAGATTATTTCGAGCAAAACTGCTTACTCGTTTGAAGGGTGAGTGCAACTGAAGCGATTGGCAAATATCGGTTTGAGTTTTTGGTGTGGCGGTTGCAGTAAACGCGGCTACAGTTGGTCTAACTGCTTGCGTAGCAACGAAAGGAGCTATCATGCGAAATTCTGGTCGAAAGTCATGTCCCCACTCAGAAATGCAGTGAGCTTCATCGATGACTACCAATGAGATGTTTAAAGATTTGATTAACGTGAGAAATCTTCTAGATTGCAGTCTTTCTGGCGATAGATACAGGAGCTTGAGTTGGTTAGAGTTTAGTTTTCCGTAGACAGACCGTTGCTCCTCTGGAGTCTGTGAGCTTGATAGGTACTCTGCGGGAATGGACCTTCGACTAAGTGCATCAACTTGGTCTTTCATGAGGGAAATCAGTGGAGATATTACCAGAGTTAAGCCAGGCAAAAGCAGAGCTGGAACTTGAAAGCAAATTGACTTTCCGCCTCCTGTTGGCATGATTGCCAACGTGTCTTTACCTTCAAGAATGGCCTCAACGATGGCTTGTTGACCAGGTCGGAATCGATCATAACCCCAATAATGCTGAAGTATTTCAGTTGGTCTCATGCTGATGAAAATACCAACAGAAACTTTCAAAAAGCGTAGAGATTATTGTTGAAAATATTTTCTATTTTTTAGTTTTGAGGGTAGAAGCGAATGATTTTTATCTGGGTACATTTGGTAGCCTTTGCCATATTGCAACTCTTTCATTAATTTTGTTGGAGCATTCCTGAGTTCAAGCGGAATTGGCAGATTGCCAAATTTTTTAACATCTGCTAAAGCTGCAAAAAATGCATCGTAAGCCGAACGGTCTTTTTTACAACGACAGAGATATGCCACACCATGTGCCAGCATGATTTGAGCTTCTGGGTAGCCTGTTTTATGCACAGCATCAAAAACTGCATTGGCGACGACTAGAGCAGTGGGAGCAGCTAAGCCAATATCTTCACTGGCAAAGATAATCATACGGCGAGCAATGAACTTGGGATCTTCTCCGGCATCAACCATTCGGGCAAGATAATACAAAGCTGCATCAGCATTGCTCGCTCGCATTGATTTGATGAACGCACTGATTGTGTCATAGTGTTCCTCGCCTTTTTTATCGTACTTCAGCGAAGTGGTTTGCAAGGTTGTTTGGAGCGACTCGAGATTGAGATTTTTGTATAAGTCGTTAGTATGTTCGATGAGAGTGAGGAGGCGGCGGGCGTCGCCCGCCGCATACGTCACCAACCACTCTCGTGTAGCTTTAGCTAATTTGACTTTTCCATGAGTTTTTTTGAGTTCAATTAGTGCTGAGTCAATGATTTTTGACAACTCGATTTCGGTTAATTGACTCAGCACAAACACTTTACTTCTGGAAAGAAGTGGCGCAATGACCTCAAAACTTGGGTTTTCAGTGGTGGCACCAATTAAAACAAGATCGCCTTTTTCTACAAATGGCAGTAGGTAATCTTGTTGAGCTTTACTAAACCGATGGATTTCGTCAAGAAACAATAATGGTGGGTTATAACTTTGCTCCAGTCCCCTTTGGCCTTTATGATCATCAATGATTTTTTTGATATCTGCCTTACCCGCAGAGACAGCTGATAATTCGTAAAATTCTTTGTTGGCCGCCCTTGCCAGAATTCTTGCCAATGTAGTTTTGCCAACCCCCGGAGGTCCCCAAAAAATCATCGAAAAAATGTGGCCCATGTCATGGGCGACTCGAAGTGGTTTCATCTTGCCTACCAAGTGCGATTGGCCGATGAATTCATCAAGAGTGTTTGGTCGTAATCTATCAGCTAATGGTTGCACTTTTCAATCATACAACAAAAAAACCCGAAACAGATAGTTTCATATAGTTTTATTTCCATCCAAATAACTGGAATAACGCTTTCAACCGAGCCTCAGGAGCTAACTCAGACAGCATATGAACTTGATCGCCACTTAATTGAATGTAATTGGAAACTCCCGCTGCTTGAACAACCCTCAATTGAGCCTCTTTAGCAGGTAAATTACCTGAGCTAGCAGTAATTTCCACGAACATTGTTTGACCAGTTTCAAGTCTAGTTACAGAAAAATCAGGTTGAGTAACGGTTTTCCTAATGACTCCTAACTTATCTGCAACAGGAAATGGAGAACGAATGGAAGGTGATGTATTAATAGAAAACGAATTAAGCTCTTGAATTGCTTGGAAAAACAACTTTTCGGTTTTATCTCTGCCAATACCACGCAGACGTTCTTGTTTGGGCATACTAGAAGTCAATCATACCAGGTGCGTCAACAACTGAGCTTTAAAGTTTTCTGAAGATACGATCTCTACCAACCCAATTTTCGGTTGACCATAGTATGTCACAGAACCCAATGGAGATAACAAAATCGCAGGAATGGCTGCGAGATCTTCTTCGCCTTGAATGAAAAGATATTTTGGTTTAGTAAGGTCTGACCGCAGCAACGCTTGAATAGACCGAGCTAATTCTGGAGTGATGGAGCCGGGGGGATTTTGCACAACCAAGTCGGGTTTCAGATAAAGAGTAATGCCTTGAGCAAGTTTTCTTTGGATCATTCGATCAAAAACGCCAATGTGAAATGTCCATTTGTTGGTAGTAAATCGCTCAATTGTTGAATCGCCAACAAGAATGATTGGGTTTGGTTGAGCGTTTTCTTGAGTGAGAAAACTTGGTTGATTGACAATCTTACCCTGAGGTTAAGCAAGTAGTAATCGTTGTTTTTCTGAAATTGTGATTGTTTGATTAAAAAGATCCGAGTAAATAAAGCCTTTTCTATCACACTCACCTGCCCTAATTCTTTCTGAGTGAAGTGGGTGGTTATCTTCCGCCAGAAAAAGCGCGCAAATATGCATTGGTAATTCGGTCATTCCCAGCTTTTTTCTAAGTTGGTTAATTTTTTTACCTCCAACCACAGTTTCTGTTGTCACGGCGAGTGCCTCGATTCGATTGTCGGAAGTGGTTGAACCCACTGAATCAGATAATTCTATAATTTCATGGGGAATTTTGTGCGCTCTACAGAAATTTTCAACAGCATGCATTCGTTCGGCATATGGTTCAATTGAATTAGAATATGTTTTTTCCTTAGCAATACTTTGATTAGTAACGCCGATCAGTAGAATATCTGACAAATCGCTAGCAAACATGAGAAATTTTTCATGACCAGCATGAAAATGGTCAAACGTGCCACCAAGGCCAATAATGTGATATTTTTTTAATTTCACTAGAGGGAGTTTAC
>DAOQVB010000064.1:0-5742 GCA_035341315.1 Candidatus Woesebacteria bacterium
AACTCAGCACTTTGACAGCAACACAAAGAAATCATGAAGAAATACGACTCCAGAGGTTTACTCACTGGGGAGTGAAGCAAGTAGAGACTACAGAATATTACTGTCGATGAGTCTCTGTTTGCTTCACTCCCTGCGTGGGAGTCAAATGCCCCTCAAGGGGCTAAACTTTCGGAGGTAAAGATGAAGAAGATGCTTTTCTTGGTCGCGCTCGCGCTGGTCGCGAGCATCTTGGTTGGTCACTTCGCCGCCGCTCCCGCGGCGGCACAATGCCAATGGCACAATGGTGTGCCATATGGTCATGGATGCGAAGTGTATGACGCGTCGGCCCAAGTGGTCGACCCGTCAAATATTCCGCCGGGGGGACAGTATTTCCCCCGGCCTGATGGGTCGGCCCAGGTCTCGGTGTACACCGAGGCCAATGGGCTATCCTGTACGGTTGACTCCGACTGTGGCTACACGACCACAGTCGGGGCATGCTGGCAGGGTGCAACGAAAAACTATTGTCGCACCGTGGCGACCCATGAGTTGGCGCGGTTGTCGAGCGAACAGGCGGTCACTAAGCAGGCCGCTTCCGCCCCAGCGCCGCCGACCTCCGCTTCAGCTCCGGCGGCATCGCCATCTCCAGCAATTGAGGGAGTCAGCAACTGTATCTTTGGCTACACCGCAAGACTCTGGTTCTTGCGGTGGAGTAACTCTGGGACTATCTGCATCGGTGGCAGATAGTCCCCCAACCCGGGCTTCATGATTTCATCTTTGTCTTGCGATCATGAAGCCCGGAGTCTGGCAGATTTTGTTGCACGATCTATTCAACGCGAATAGCATCACTGCAACAAAGTCCCACTTTTCACTCTGTGAGAATTCCAGATTCCGGGCTCAAATTCCTTCGTTAGCAGGCTCTTTTCAATTCTTCTTTGTTCACTAAGTTAGGGGTAAGCTTTTTAGTCACTAAATGTTTGCACTACTTGATCAACTGGTACAGTTTTTTGTTCTCCGGTTGCCATATTTTTTATCGTAACCGCATTCTGAGCGACTTCGTCTTCTCCCAGTATTACCACAAACGGTATGCCAAGCTTGTCGGCATACTTAACTTGTTTGGCAAGTTTTGCCTCAGGATCAGGATAAATAGAAACGTTGAGGTTAGCATTTCTGAGTACATTAGCCACTGAAACCGATTGAGCCATGGTTTTATCAGAAAAGAGTGTCACTAATACCTGAATTGATTGTTTAAAATCTGGCAATAAATTGTTTGCTTCCATGGTTTCCAGCGTACGATCAAAGCCAAGGCCAAATCCGGTGGCAGGAATTGCTACTCCAGAGATTTTTTCGGTGAGCTTATCAAAACGTTCACCGCCCAGCACTGATCCTGGTGAACCAGGAATCACCACTTCCCAAATGGGACCCGTAGAGTACGAGAACGATCGAGCGATAGTTGGCTCAAAGGTATACCAATCTGATGGGAAGCCAAGAGCCTGTAAATAGTCAAGAATAATTTGAATTGTTGCATTAGGCTTGAGTGAACGCACCGTATCAAGAAATGATTGTGCTTCACCGTCAGAAAAGCCCTTGCGTTTCATCTCAGCAATTACGCCCGTTTCACCAATTTTTTCTAACTTATCTATGGCAACAATGACGGGGTAGGGAATATCAGTCAAAAGCGAGCGATCATTGATTTTTACTTGAGCTTGCTCGAAACCGAGTTGGCGGTAGATGTCGAGTGAAAGAGCGATGACTTCAGCGTCTGCTACAGGAGATGAAACACCAAAAATATCAGCATCACACTGGAGAAATTCTCGGTAGCGGCCGCGCTGCGGTTTTTCGGCCCGAAAGGCTGGCTGAATTTGATACCGTTTAAACGGAAACGTGAGTTGTGATTGGTTTTGCGCCACTAGCCGGCAGGTTGGCACCGTTTGATCATACCGTAACGCCACGTCGCGGCCGCCCGGATCTTGAAATTGAAAAAATAACTTTTCTTCTTCACCAATTTGACCCTGAAACAGCTCTAAAGATTCTAGTGTGGGCGTTTCTAGTGGCTCAAAGCCCCACTGCGTCATGATCTCAGCTAACTTACCACGTAGCCAATCGCGTTTTCTGGCTTCAGCTGGTAAAAAGTCACGAAATCCCTTGAGGGTTTGTGGCATGTTAGGTTTCATAAGTGATGTCCTTTCGTAAAACGGATAGTTGTAGTGTATCATTTTCTCGAGAAACCGTCAGTACGGCACCGGATGGCTGAATGATTTTTGAGTTGCCAGTTGCCAAGAAGAACGCGACAGAGCCAGATCCGCAAGCCGATTCCCACACCAGCATGTTGGTTTCTTTAACTTTGACCACAGGATAGATTTGGTTGTTATTATAGAAAACAATGCCACCGGCAGGAGATTTGAGTAGTAATTCCTGAAGTGACTTTAGTTCAAAATCATTCAGCGCCTGATTTTTAGGTATTCGATTGATAATAAGAAAACTGATCCCACCAAGAGTAATTCGGTCGGGAGCTTGCCTGAAAGCTACATTGGCTGGAATTTGTAGAGAGCAAGTAAGCCTACTCAGTTTGACACTAATTGGGCTCAGAATTCCTGAAGTTTGAAACGCAACTTGCCCCATTTTCCCATTGAGTAGTGTGAAACCAGCAGCAAGCGATCCAATCAGGCTCAATTCGCCTCCCATCATAGTGAAGGTCGGATAGGGAAGAGTGGAGCGATCAAGAAAACCGACTTGTTCAATGGTAGTTGAACTCTGCATGATTTTTTGAGCAGCAGAAATCCGATCTGCCTGATCAATCTTCTGAGCAACAAGCGCCGTTGTCTGCCCAGTGATGGTGATTTGTTGATAGGGGATTGGCATATTAGTGGATAGAAGTCCTGTTTTCACCAGGATTGGTTGATACAGGAATTAATCGGTTAACAAAACTATAAAACCCTTTTGGAATCAATAAGTAACCACCTAGTTTGAGTGTTTGCCTAAAAAGATAGATGACGACTGGGTCAGCCCACTTATCAGCATACTCAAAAAATTGGCGAATTCTGGCTGGATCATCTGAAGTAACTAACGTTCCCTCCGCACCTAAGATTTTTTTTGCTAGATCAATAGTTTTCATACTTTCATCAAAGAAAAGAGGCCTTGGTGTAAATCGATCATCTCGAGTATTATTTTGACCTAATACATAGAGCCATCTCAAACTTCCATTAGTTATAATTTCCTCAACAGTCAATGGTTTACGCTTCCAAGGTTTAGTTGCGCCAAATTGATCGGGAATCTTGAGAATCTTGCTACTCAACTGCGTAACCGTGGCAAGGTCTTCATCGCTACTGTTTGGACTCAGTAGCACACCAAGCTTATTGAGTTCAGTAATAGGAGCAATACTTAGTAAACCATTTTTCTGAGCCGTGAGACCAGTTTCTACTCGGTCGGCAATCACTAAACTATCTGAGTCACTTCTCCAGACACCTTCAATTGTGCCTGCTAGGCCGAAGATGGTAATTGCTTGATCATTTTCAAAGTACTCAGATACCATTCTAGTGAGACTCGTATAAACAGTAGAATCAACGAGTAATTGTTGCATAGTGGCTCTCATCTTTTGATACTGGTTGGAAGTTGGATCAGTATCAGAGCTGGATTCATATCGACCAAGTTCTGCCAACCGTTGAATTTCTGGTTTTTTCAGACCATTCGGAGTAGCTAACAACTTAAGCACTACCGGCGCTAACCAAGGTGTAATCAAACCAAAATCTAGTAACAGATCTGGCTCAATTCTTTGCTCATACAGTACATCACCCCCAGTTATTCCCGCAGTAATTTGTTTAGGATTTTTACTAAGTAATCTGGACACATCAGGGGGTTTTGCAAACACAAGCTGAATGTTTTTCTCCAGTTCTGGCGATGAGATTGTCGTCTCGTATGATCGTTCATCGGTTGCACTGATTTCAAAGCCCGCCAATAGAACCAGTTGTTCCAGTGGTTTTCTTAATTTTCCGTTTGCCGCACTTACGACTATTTGTTCTTTATTTTCTTTTTTCATATGTTCTTTCTTTTGATTGCTTACTAAGGAATACAAAAACTCCCCCGTCATTTGTGAATGGCGGGGGAGTGAATTACTTTTCTTTCTGATTTTTTATACTACGAAAACAACTCTCCGCCATTGGCTGGGGAGTGGTGATGAACTACTTGGTTGTTACTATTTTTCATTAACACGAGAGAGAGTATAACAAAGGTATCCAAATATGTCAACATGCTAACACGATAACATAAAGAATTCATTTAGATCTGGAGCTTAGGTTTTTCTTCGTCTAGGATTTTTTGTTTCTGCCCTTGGATAAAATGTGTTCAACACCTGTCTATAACCGCCAAAAGGCTCCTGATTGAGGAAACGAGCTACTCGCGTAACAGTGGTAGTACTGGCATTTGTTTGACCCGCAATTTCCACGTAAGACAAGTTAGTAGTCCATAATAGTTTAGCTATTTGAAACCGTTGAGCCAATTCTTCTAATTCTTTGGGAGTGGCCACATCATACAGAAAGTTGAGCATTTTTGAAGGGTTTTCAAGCCTTGTCAGGACTTTAGCTAATTCGATAATTGTTTTTTGATTAGTAGATGAAGTATCAGTCATAGTATTACTAGTATAACTTGAACAGCATTGGCCCGTTAGATGTATAATCGGTGGCACGCCAAAAAAAATGGGCCAGTAGCTCACTTGGTAGAGCGCTGCATTCGCATTGCAGAGGTAAGGGGTTCGATTCCCCTCTGGTCCACCATTGGTAACTATTCAGAAATTTGATATTCCTGACCGTATATTACGTAAACTGAAGGTGTTTTTATTATGATTTTAGCTAACGAGATTCAACAACCGGCCATATATGAAAATGGTTCCCCAGATCCTATAGCTGAAATTATCGTAGAGTCTGTGTGTGAATTGAAACAAGGAACATCTGTACTGCCTTTGCTCGATATGGTAAAGAAAAAACCCGAGTACTCATTCTCCACCAAACTACTAATGGTTTTACCAGGAGAAACAGAAGCTTTTGAAGTGACTCTAGAATATCAGCCATATCTGCTCAACGATAGGATATGCACTTTTTTTCTCAGCGGAAAGAGACCGGGCAAAAGTAGTATCGATGGTTATATTGCAGTTGCGATGAAAAAATTGCTAAAGTTTCCAGAAGGATCAATTGTCGAATTTGATCTGGTCGGGTAGACTTAATGTATGATTACCATTCGCGAATACCAAGACGCTGATACAGAGACCATCGTCGATTGGTTTAACCAACTACATGATTATCTAGTTGAACTTGATCCGATCAAGCGACTCAGAAGAGCGCCTGAATATGGTGAAGTTTTTTTTGAGTCTAATCTCAGCAACTAGTTGAAGGAAATGGTAAGATTTTCATTGCTAGTGACTCGGGTGTTGCTATCGGTTTTGTCAGTGGTTTTATTGAACAGCAATCTGAAAAAAATCTGCTGGAGTTGGTGCCAACCAAACTTGGGGTTGTTGCAGATCTGTTTGTGGTGGAATCACACCGTAAACAGGGCGTAGGGGAAGCTTTGCTGGAACACATAGAGAACTACTTACAAGATCGGGGTTGTGATAGTTTGTGGGTCAATGTGGTCGCTTTCAACCCAGCTATCGATTTTTATAAAAGTAAGGGATATGGGGAACGGGAAGTTGGACTGATAAAAAGAATAAAGTGAACACTGGTGTGATAGACTAATCGAGTCTGCTCAGACTAACAGAATGTGTTGCTATGGGTAGAA
>DAOQVB010000065.1:0-5697 GCA_035341315.1 Candidatus Woesebacteria bacterium
CTGGGCTTTTAAAGCAGAGGAAACAAGCTCGAGTTCTTTGCCAAGGATTGTTCGATGAATTTCAACGGGATTACGGTATGCCGGAACAGAATAACTTGTTTGAGCTTGATCTACATCATCGTAGGTTGAACCTGACAAATCCACCAGATATGTAATTCCTACACTAGTTCGTTCAAATGTTTCGGTTGTCTCCCAGTATTGTAGTCCACCCTCGAGCTGTTCCCGAAAGTATTTTTTCACACTCAGCGAAGCACGGTTTGGTCTTGAAGTGTATCTTTTTTTGGGTTTTTTATCTGGTCTGAGGATTGGCCACAAACGTTCAGCTAACAGATCGGCCCAGTCAGCCATTAGTGGGTTAGCTGCCCAAAATTCATCAAATTGTTTTTCAAAAGATTGAATT
This sequence comes from Candidatus Woesebacteria bacterium, assembly GCA_035341315.1. Lineage (GTDB taxonomy): Bacteria > Patescibacteriota > Microgenomatia > UBA1400 > PJMF01 > DAOQVB01. Next base: position 401 of record DAOQVB010000065.1, read on the forward strand.
TCATCTTGACTGAGTTTTTCAATATAACTACCCTCCCCAATTTCTATTTCCCGACGTAAAGCATCGACCGACAACTGAATATCTTGCTGAAGTTTACTGTAATCTTCCGGAGTCGGGGTTGTGGTTTTTTCTGGTTTTCCAGTAGCATTAGGTTTGCTTGAAACTGGTGGCCTAGAGTTATTCTGCGTTGTCGTGGCTTGGTTTGAGCCTTCTACCCCCTCTTGAGCATCGCCATCTTCTTGCTCATCATCCCCAGCCTGGTTCTGGTCTGAATCACCTGGCCTACCTTGGGCAATCTTCGACTCGACAGTACTCCCTGGTTTATTAGTTTGAGGTTGCATTTGACGGTTTAATTCGTCCTCAACCCCACCTATTTCATCTGTAGCCTTTTGAGTTAGTTGCTTTTCTTCTTCTTCAGTTATTGTATCGAAAGCTTCTTGTACTGCTTGTTTGGCACTTGGCGAAAGTTTATCGAGCGGTGATTCAGTTTGTGGCTTATTTTCACCTGGTTGCGAACTTTCGTCTTGATTGCTTGAAAATGCATCGATTATTTCTTGTTGCACATCTTCAGGTAGTGAGTCAAAGTTGATTATAATTACCTGACCACTAGACTGACCCTTCACACCTTCTCCGTTATCCTTACCCTCAATCAATTTTTTAATGAAGTCAATGAGGGCTTGGTCCGAATATGAATTTTCAACCAGTGTTTTGTATTTCGGCCAGACCCGGTCTCGATAGATAGTAATTCGATCTTGGGCTACCCTTTCAACTGCCTCTTCTTTAACAAAGGGTGAGGGAATGGTGTGATACATAGCTTCAATTGCACCATCATCAAACAACTCCTTAAAAACTTGCCTAACCTCTAGCGGGTATGATTCATCCTCCATAAATGCAGTAAGTTTGCTTTGGTCGATTTGTGACTGTGGACCAATGGACTGATTTTCATTGAGTTCTCCTGTTACCTCTTTTTTGTAAAAATATTGTCGCACCATACCTCCAAGCAGCATGTGCTTTGGTATGTAGCCCAGTTTTTGTTCAATTAATGCCTCTTGCTTATGATCGAGCTTTCCTCCAGGCCTAATGTCATACTCTGCTTTGGTTCTGATCCAAGCACGTCCTCTACGATGAGAACCCATTAAATAATTTTCAACTGCATTATCGGCAAACCAGTTATAACCAATCAGTTTTCCTTTGGTTGTGATGTCATCCTGAGTAAATAATCCTGGTTTATCAATCATTACATGCGAGTATTCGTGACCGGCAATCGCTTGAGCATACCCATCGGGTCCCTCGAGATCTTTTTTTTCTGCGTAAACTTTTCCCAGCGGACCCAACTCTGGGTTAAAGTCCCAAAACCAACCTTGGATTGACGGGTCTGTTCCGTCATGCCAAATTGTTGGAACATTTTGACCAACTATTGTCCATTTAACATCCTCAGCTTCACGTTGAATTCTTTCAACTCTGGCTTGATCAGTCTCCAGTCTCATTCTCTCAGAATCATTGCTGTTCATACTATGCATCAATTATACGTTATGACATCAAACAAATTTGCAACTACTTTAACTAGCGGCAGAGAACTATCATTTTTTAAGGCGAAGCCAGGAATAAATGGATCTATTTGCCAGCTTACTGAGCTCACTGCAGGTAAAGTAGTGGTACTAATATCAAGCTCGTCAGTTAATACTTCGAAAGTAATCAGGGGTGAGGGGTAAAATGACAAGAGTACCTTTTTTGCCAGCGAGCGCAATTGTTGAAAGTCTTGATGAGGAGCATTCTTCCAAATTAGATTCGATGAGTTACAATCAGCAATCTGCAACCAGTCGTTTTTGTCATAATAGATTTTTTTATTTCCAGTCAATGATGTTGTTTGAATTGATTGCTTTTTAAGAACGGATAATGAATAGTCTGGATTGGTTAATATCAAGCCAATGTTGTAAGGTATGAGTGGCAACCAGGAATCGATAAAAAAGTGTTTTTTATCTTTGTATGTAAGTATGACAACCTCTGTATCGGGGAGTAGCTCGATACTTCCTCCTCGATTGACTAACTCAGAAACAAGCATTTTGTGAGCAGTGGGTAGCGGTAAATTCTTAATCTCTGTTTTCATTTTGCTGGTAATTCTGGAAATAAAATACTGGCGAAGGCTGCTGGCGTATCTTGGAAATTACCTTGGGATGGTAGAGTGTGTAAAGATAAACCAGGTAGTGGGTTAACTTCGCAGATAGAATATGCCTGTTTTTTTAATGGTTGACTAATATCAGCGCAAATTATATCGATACCCAAGACTGAAATATCTCCGAATGCTTCAAGTATTTTTTTTGCGAGCGTTTTAAATGAATTATGAACTTTATCAGTAACATCGATGCAATCGCCACCCAAACTCACGTTAGAATTCAGACGGAGTTGGATCGTTGTATTTCTATTTGGAATCGATTGCAAATTCAGATTTTGTTTCTTTAGAAATTGATTTACTCTGGTGTCAACTTTGATAGTGCATAAACAAGTGCTTCTTGGATGCATTCGATGATCGTTCTCAATCGCAATCAATTCGTCAATAGTATGAGAACCATCCCCAGTGATGTTGGCCGGGATTCTATTAACGACCGCAAAAAAACCTTGGTTGGTGATGAATAATCGGTATTCGTTACCTACGATATATTTTTCTATTAAAACATATCGATGCAAATTTGAGCTTAGGTAATGATTAAGCGCTTCTTGGAGTTCAAGTTCTGAATATATTTGTGAGTAGACATCGGTACCTTGACCAAGTTGAGTAGGTTTAATCACAATGGGGTAGCCAATTTTGTTTGCATACGCTTTTAATGTTTCACATATATTATTTGAAACCAGAAAAGTTTTCCCAACCGGAGTACGAATCCCTGCTTTCTTAAGTGTTTTTTTTGTTAAGTATTTGTCTCCAGCTATCCAAGCTGATGTAAAGGAAGAACTTGGCATGGCGGTATCAAAAAGTAATTCGTGGTGTGTAAGATACGATGCTCTGAAAATAAGGGTGGGTACAATCGTTTTTATTTTGCATCCACGATTGCGTAATTCTTTTATCAATAGCGAAAAATTGAAACTGATTTTAGCCATAGCTTGAGGAGTAATTATACTCCCAACAAGATATGTCACTATAACTAATTAATATAGGTCAAAATGGGCTTGGGCTAGTCACAAGTTACCATTTTCTGTTTTCGCGTCTAAAATGGCAGATTTGTACACCTGAAGTGGTTAAAAGCTGATGTTTTGATTCCTCAGCTGCTTGCTTTAAGTGAATTTAACTATTTTTGCCGAAAAATTCGTACAATTTGATTAAAAACCCAGATTAATCCCCTGCCAAACACCTCGAGGAGTTGGTCGAGAATTGGTTTACTGTCTTCCTCTCCCCTCACCCAGGCAGAGATGACTAGCCATTTATTTTCTTTAGCTAAGTAGGATGCGATTACCTGGAACTGGCGTTGATTAATGACACGAATAAATTTGGTTTTGTTCTCTTCAAGCGAAATTGTGTTTTCTGGGTACTGCAACACTTGCTCAATCTTATCTTGTGGTACATATCGCTGCTGACTTCGACTCAAGGCATGCTTAGTAAAGATAATTTGACTTTTTTGAATTGACACAAATATATGATATCGTATATCCACATCTATGAGTGAAGACAATCGTTTAACTCACTACTCATTGAAAGATTTCGAGAGAGCGCTTGGAGTTGCTGTTGCCACAGGTAAAATGCACCAAGATACTGCTTTGGAACATCGAAAAACAGTCAGAGCACTATACGAAGCAGGACAGAATGAAGCAGCTGAAGAATATATATTAAAAACCCCAAAAAAAATAGGTTACAAAGATAGAGAAGGCTGGCACCAAGATAAAGAGTAAATTCCCTTTCGTCCTTTTGGACTCATTAGTACGGAATTCATGTTTTGGCTAGGGATTTGATTTATACATGAAAAAACCGCCCTTCTGAGGGGGCGGTTTTGAACGCTAAACTGATGAATTAGTGAATAACTTCCCAAGCTTCAGCCAGTCTTTCTGGAAGCTGAGATGCACGAGCATCAAACGTCCAGATCGATTCCGGCTCGTAGCCAGAGAAGAATTCGTCGTGGTGTACAACTTGTGCCATGGCGAAGAGCATGCCGGTGCCTTGGTACAAACCGGAGGCGTACGACATACCCAGAGTGCGAACACCCACCTCGCCAAGGAGCTGCATCACCAGCCACGCCTCCTTGACATTGCCGCCGTCGAAATAATAGGCCGTGGAAAGGTCCCATTCCACAGGCCGATAACCGCAGACGTAGCGGTTGCCATCAGAATCGTGGCAGTAGATCGGGGCCCAGCTGGTGTTGTCCTTGAAGCGGAATTGGACCTGAAGATCAGATCCCACCGCTTTAGGATTGTCACGCAAGAAGTTCCACATCGTGGACTCCCGTTGCCAGCGCGCCCACTGTTCAGGCGTGAACTGTTGCTGGTTAGCGGGGAGGGGCGCTCCTTTTTCATCGTAGAGAATTGGCATTGGCAGATTCTGAGTTTCCGGGGTCTGAGCCTGGACTTCTGCCAGTCTAGGTGGTGCTGCAGGTCCGAACATCACCAGCGTGTCGGACGCACCGATGAAGGCGCGGACCGTCATGGCATATTTCACAACGCCATCGCTGCCGACGATCTGGATCTGCTCCAGGGAGGCATTGGGGGCATTCATCCACCCAATCCGCTCGAGTTCCTTCACGACCGAGTCGTTGATGTCCTTAGGCATGCCGGTGGAGTCGAGCTTGCCGTGCATTGGATCCGCACGATTCCAGCCTCGCAGTGCCGCCAGGTTTTGGGCAACATCGTTCCACTCGTAGTTGTATACGGGTTTCACAGTCACCCAGTCCCACGGCGTGAGTTTGTTTGGCCGGTAGAGAGCCACGTACTCTTGTTGCCGGTTCAGAAAGATGCGGTTCCACGTGGCGTACTGATCCGCGTCGCCTGCACTGTAAATCAGGTAGGCGCTGTCGAATTGGCCACCAGGCGTGAACTCAACCCACGGTGTTGCGCTCGATTCGAGGTCGAGCACCATGGCGTTGACAAGCTGCGCCGCGCCCATTGTGTCGTCGGTTGTGTTGGGAAGATCCCAGTGCAACCACCAACCTCCGGGTAATAGAGCTGCTGGTCCCCCAACTGCAGTCACACTGTGACCCCAGTTGAAGAAGAATGAGCCAGAGGCGATTCTGGCTTGCCACACCTGATTCAGAACGACGGCGCGAAGGGTTGCCTCTTCGAGCTGCATGGTAAAGTCTTTGCCGTCGCGCTGACCTGGG
>DAOQVB010000066.1:0-5676 GCA_035341315.1 Candidatus Woesebacteria bacterium
GTAGGTACAGTGCACGAGGGTTGACCGATCCAAGTTGTTTGCGAATAGATCGAAGTGAGAATTTTGACATACCATAATATTACCGTATTTTTAGAATGTTGGCTAGCTCTGACGGGATTGCCTATCGGTTTATTGCTTGTTGGATGAGCGAACGGATGATGGGGGCTAGGTTATTTCTTTTTTTAATGATCTCGGGGTTTCTCTCATTGGACAAATTCTCATCATGCTCTTTACTCAAATTGTTTGATATAAAGTGTAAATAACTCCTCTCCTCTGCTTCCTCACTACCTTGAATAAAAAATCCAATTTCGGAATCCAGAAAGTCGTAGGGCTTAATGAAGCGGTGTAGCGCCTTAGTTTCCATTATGGTGTTGGCGGAGTTTAGGTGTGTCCCAAATGCAAGCTGAGGATGCTTTATGTCTTTAAAAATGTTGTTCCATTGCCAAACACGATTATCGAGTACGGTGGTATCGCCTGTGGCTAGATGATAGTTGGGAATGAGGTCTGGTCGAATACCCGCCACTTTTGCAGTAAACAATACTCTTTTGTGGCCAAGGCTAACCAAGTATCGCGTGATTCTGGACAATATATCTCCCCAAAAAGTATGATGACAGAGCAAGTAGGTTACTTTGACTGTACCCAACATTTGTTGTGAAAAAGTAAAATCTCCTGTTTCTTGCCAAATACCTTCACAACCTATATCCGTAAGACTTGCGCCAATTATTAGCCAATCTGAGACAGGTATAGATCTTAAGCTTGATCGGAGAATGGGTTCCCAGCATTCCTCCTTAGTAGGCTGCTGGTAAGTTACAGTATTAGGATCTCCGCCCGTGAGTGATAAATATGTGCTTATTAACGAAGCATAATATTGAACATAATGCTGACCTGGGTAACACAAAATTGTTAGTTCTTGATTCGAGAAAGTTGCTGATGGTCTTTGCCAGTTTTCGATTTTTCCACCTTTTTCACAATCTGAGATTATCGAATTCTCTCGATCAAGCTTGCCAATCACATGTATTTTTTTCCAACGCTGATTTTTTGTAAGGTGATGCATTTTAATTTCAACATATTTTTTTAGGGCATTTCCCATCGAATGAGTACTTGGATCAGAAACAAAGAAAGGCTTTTGTATTTTAAAATTAAACGCGCTATCTTGATATGTCATGGTAGAATCATTATATACAGTAAGTAAGGATTAGGAAAGATAAATATGCGAGTTCATTTTATGGCAACTGTAACTGGTAATCAGGAACGATATAAAGCAATTGTTGAAGTGATTCAAAGTCACGGGCATACGTTAGTAACAGATCATTATCTACATCGTAAAATCAGCGAAATTAAACAGGAATCAGTTGCTGAGTCTGAACTATATGCCAGAAAAGTTCAAAATTGGCTCAAACAAGCAGATGTAGTAATTTTTGAGGCTACAATTTCGGATGTAAATGTGGGCTTCGAACTCGCTCTAGCAATGAACATGTCAAAACCAGTAATTGTGATGCACCACAAGACAGACGGAAATGAACCTTTTAGTCTTAAGGGAATTCATAGCGATCGATTGCAATTACTACCATATGACGAAAAAGTGCTTGAAGAAATGCTTGTGATTGCGCTTGAGTATGCCCAAGAAACCAGCGATGTCCGCTTTAACTTCTTCATTACTCCCACTATTAGCACCTATTTGGATTGGGTAGCCAAAGAAAAGAAAATTCCTCGCTCCGTGTACCTACGTCGTCTCATTGAACGAGAGATGGAAGAAAACGAAGAATACGCAGCGTAATTACCCTGCATTTCCATAAAAACCACAACTTGCAGAGTATCCACTCAATGCGGTACTATGGTGACATGTCACAAAAACTGCAACGACAATCTGGGCAGATTGCCTTAATTGTTCTCTTAATCATGGGTATTACTTTGGTCATTGCTGTCTCTTTAGCCCAACGAACAACAGAAGATGTGGCTTTGACAACTAAACAGGCAGAAACCACCAAAGTTTTTTCTGCAGCGCAGTCTGGAGCTGAACAAGTTTTAACCCAAGTACTTATTGCACTCAGAAGAGGCGACGCAGTTTTGACTGGTCCCCAAGCTGTGGTGGGCACTAATGATTCTGAAGTTGAAGTAACCATTGATGAGGTCAGCGAGTTTGTTCAACCATTGGATGAAGGTGAGACATATCAGGTGAGCTTGATCGACCCATCAACTACTAGTGTCACGATTGAATGGGGCGATGCCAACTCTAATTGTATAAACGAAGCATCTCTATTAATTTCTAGATATAACACCACGGGCGGAGTAACATCAGTGAATTATTTTGGTTATTACCCCATTGGTAGTGGGTGCTCAGGACCAGGCTCTGACGGGTTTGCTCCTGCACCATCCGGTGGTACTGCCCCAAGAAGAAACGCTTTTACGTATACCAAACAAGCCGGTGACCAATTTTTACGCATTATGCCTGTTTATAACTCCACGAACTTGTTTGTGAGTGGTGCAGGAGCCCAGCAGTATGCCATTACTGCGAACGCACAAAACCTCTTGGGTGAAGATGCGGAAAGCAGGGTTATTCAAGTAACCACCAGTGACTTGCAACCACCTCCATTTCTGGATTACGCTGTATATAGTGGTACGACAATCGATAAACCATAGTAGTAAAAAACCAACACTGCCCATATGCCCACACTCGCTCTAGATTTAGGAACATATAGTATAAAAGTTCTGATTGGTAAACCTGGCAAATCTGCTCAAGTTACTAAGGCTTTTGAGGTAATTAATCCTACAGGTATTGCTCACCCTGGGGATGACGCACAAGCGGAACAACTGCGTCAGATGATGACTACTTTATGGCAGGATTATTCATTACCAAAAGCCCAACTCCGGTTGTCGTTACCTGAATCGGTGGTTGCTACCAAAGTGATTTCTATTCCACCACTCTCTGATTCTGAATTAGCCTCGGCAATTCATTGGCAAGCAGAGCGACACATTCCGATTCCCAAAGAAGAACTATCTCTTCAGTATCAAGTGATTGCCAGACCCGCCAATAAACAGGATGCTACTATGCAAGTTCTCTTAGTAGGTGCCAGAAAACCATTGGTGGAGCGTTATTTGTCATTATTTCAAGACATAGGGGTTGAACCGACTCTCGTCGAAACCCAAGCGGTTTCTGTCTATCGAAATGTTGGTGTGGCTGAATCAGATCCTGTTACATTGATCGCCCACCTTGGGGCAAGCGAATTAGTTCTTCAAGTGGTTACAGCTGGAAGGCTAGATTTTGTGGTATCACACATGGGTGGAGGCACGTTACTAACTCGCGTGTTGCAAACAACATTGAACTTGGAGGCTGGTCAAACAGAGCAATACGTTCGAGCGTATGGGTTGGATGAAACACAATTTGAAGGCAAAGTGCGAGATATTTTGTTACCCCAGGCTAGAGAATGGCTGAGGGAGATGAGAATTGCCATGCAGTATTATGCCAACGAACACACTGGAGCTTCTGTTCAAAGAATAATTCTTTCGGGAGGAGTGGCCTCGCTCCGAAACTTTGCAGGTTTAGTGAGCGCTGAACTCGGGACAGAAGTACTCGTAGCTGCCCCATTTGGTCCTTCTGGAGTAGTAGAAAATGTTTCAAATCCACCCAGCTTTGTGGTAGCAATGGGACTACTGCAATACGAGGATTAATAGTGCCGAATGTCATTTTCAATTAACTTTGCCTACCATCTCACCAAACAACGCACAAAAGAACAAGCGAAGGATCGTTCGCTGTTCAAGAAAGCCATTATTGTTGGCGTGGTGGCTGCGGCAATTACAACCATTAGTGTGATTGTCAGAGTTAGTTTTGATGTTGCCCTCTCTCTTTCGGAGAAGGAAGAGAAGAAAATCATGGCTCAGCTTGAGTCATTAAAAGCGCAGGAGCTGGCGTATATTGGGTACGTCTCAAAAGTAAATGTACTATCCGAATTATTTCAAAATAGGCAGGCGAAACAGCAGGCGTTGAAGAAATTTCGTTCACTATTTGGGTCTGGTGTTTCGATTGCGGGGTTAAATTATGCTGAAGAAAGTAATGATCTGGAGTTTCAACTCAAAATGAGCTCAGTTTTCGTATTAGAACGAGTCATCGGGCAACTAGACGAGCCTCAGTTACGAGTTGATTACAAAGATGTTGTGAAAAGGGGGGTGACGCGTGCGGATAGTGGAAACTACACAATGGGAGTTAGTGTTGGTTTGCAGGTAAATAAGCCAACACCTACTCCAGAAAAGATTGGATCAAGTGAAAGTTCGGAGTAATTATGATAACGCAAACACCAAACTCACTACTCAATCAAGTAAAACGCAGAAACCTATTTAGTACTTCCGTGCTGATTTTTGTTGTCTCAATCCTCCTACTAGTGATTGTGGTGTACCCTCAAGTGACGCATATTTTTTCAACCAAAGATAAGGTGGCAGCAAAAAATAAACAGGTAGCACTCTTAAAAGCAAAAGCCACCCAATTAAGTCAAGATCTTATTCAAACTGAATACTTTACCAACAACGATCTTGTGCAGCTAGCTTTACCAAATAATAAACCGCTTTTAGAAGTATTAACAAGTTTGGATCAAGTGAAACGCGCTGCAGAAATTGAACTGTATGATTTACAAACTAATCCTGGGCTTTTGGCAACTGGCAGTGGCAAGCTTGGTACAAACAAGAAAGTGGTTGCTGAGAGTATGCCGTTAAAATTTACAGTTAAGGGTACTTTTGAGCAAGTCAGTCAGTTTATGGATTTATTGGAAAAAGTTGCGCCGTTTACCACAATTACCTCATTTGAAATTGCTGGCTCTCGTAGTACAGATGTGGTAGAAGAAAATTCTAATGAACCAGAGGTAATCCAAGTTTCCATTGAAACCAAGACCTTTTTCTACAATCCAAGCGTGAAACAGGCTGTTGCTGCTTCGCTGCCACAGTTGAGTCAAGAAAACACCGTTGTGTTAGCAAAACTAGCTGAATTTATGACAATTCCCTTGCCGGAACAAAGGGAAATTACCGGTGGCGGTTCTGAGGATATCTTTGGTGTGAAAACTATTGAAGGTTTATAGATTATTCGGCTTTTTCAGCTTTATCTTCGGTGAACACATCAATGCGAACTCGCTCGCCTTCTTTTGTGGCTCTCACTCTAGCAATTTGGCGGATGGACTGGATGACACTACCGCCCTTACCAATTACTCTCCCAACATCTTCGGCATGCACGTGAATAAGATAGGTTGTTTCTTGTTCGCCTTTGGTTTCATCAATTACCACGTCTTCGGGGTGATCTACTAGGTGAATTAAAATGAATTCAATTAAGTTTTTCATAGTTATTCCTTAGTTTCTGATTCTGGTTGTACGGTTTCCTCTGTCACTTCTGGTTGGGTTTCAGGTTGAATTTCTGGTTGAGCTTCAACTGGAGTCACTTTGGGTGCTTGCTCGACTGCCTTTTCACTGATTTTTTCAAGTTTTTTTGCTTGAGCTTTTTTTGAAACTCTGGCTTTTTTGGCAGGAAAAGGATTTTTACTTGCAGCTCGCTTGGCGAGATTGGCTACGGTCTCGGTTGGTTGTGCGCCTTTGGTTAACCATTCGGCGTATGCAGTGAGATCAAGATTTAAAATTTTTGGACTAAAAGTTGGAGCATACTCCCCAAGTTTTGCTACATATTCCCCATCACGTTTGCTT
>DAOQVB010000067.1:0-5493 GCA_035341315.1 Candidatus Woesebacteria bacterium
TACCGCCGTTTTCACGGAAGAGCAGTCGGAAAGACCAAAGTGCTGACAAACTAGTTGTTCCAAAATTGTTTTTTTTCCCCTTCCATCATAGCTTTTCACTGCCGCTAGCAAAACTTGGCGACCAATCGCATATCCGGAACCCTGATCTGCTAATAAATAATCCATACCACCAGCTTTTGCGGTTTTGCCTTGAGCATTTCTCCCATGGCAATTAGAGCCAGTGCCAGAAATTAAAACAAAAGCATTTGAGTTATTGCTTCCATTCTCCAGCGCAATTACGCTGTCATTCACTAATTCAAATTGTTCAATACCAAAAGGATGAATAATTTTAGCAAAAACTTCAATTGCCACATCATGCTCAGACTCAGAATCCATCCCAGCCAAACCCATCACCAACTTTACTATGGTTTTATCCTGTGGCAAATTTTCCAACGCTTGCCTCACACCCTCACGCAAATTCAGCGAAGCGGCGCCCACGCTTGTTGATGTTAAATTTGTTGGTCCTGCACTACCCTGCCCAACCACGCTACCAGCCTCATTAACACAAACTACGCTGGTTTTGCTGCCACCCCCATCTATGCCAAGAAAAAAACGTTCTGTCATGTGACGGTCAATTGTGTACGTTTTTCAAGATATTTCAAGATCGTTTCAATATACACTGCGTGCGACCAGACTAAAGGCGTAGCTGATCGAGATTCACCCGTATATGGATTGAGTTGCTCGGCCAACACCCCGGAGTTATAGCGATGTTTTACTACCCAATCCAACACTTCTTCAACATACTCCAAATCGTGTGACGTCACCTCTGGCTTGTATAACTTTCTGAGCGCTTCCCAAAGTGTGGTAATAATCCATGGATTAGAAATATCCGTATCCTTAAAATAAGCATCATTTTCATAGCGAATATAGCCTCCAACTTGAGCGGGATCACGAAGACGAATTCTGACTTGTGCTAATGTTTTTTGAAATAATGGATGTGATTGTTCAAGCATCCCAAAATACCATAAGCCAAATAACGAGCTAGCATCCACCACTTTTTCCTGCCGAATGCCTGCCTGCGAATCTTGATAGGCAATGCGTACGAAGGCGTCAAGATCTTCACTGAACAGATGCTTGATTGCGGCATCTTTAACCTCCTGAGCTGTCTGTTTATACTTCCTCATTCGGTCGCGTTTATCGAGTAATTCACAAAATTGAGCCGCTGCCATCAAACCCGCATAGACCGCAGAACAAGTGTACGTGGAAATACCAATTTTTTCTTCCCAAAGATCATAGGATGGCAGCGGCAAACCAGTTTCTTTGTCTCGAAATGAAACCAAGAATTCCGCCATTTTCTCGATCATTGGCTTGTATAACATTTCAATAAATTCCAAATCTTTTGAAGTGGTGTAGTGTTGCCAAAGCGCAAACAACACACTGGCGGTTTCATCTTCTTGGATTGGTAACTGCAAAATTTTATCTTTTAACCAATCGGTTTGCGAAGTAGTGGAATGCCAAGTAGAACCCAAACTTTTGTCTGGTCGATAGCGATGGTGGAGGTAACCATCTGGATGTAGCACTTCTTTACAAAAAATGAAAAATGGCTTAGTGACTTCATCATACCCGGCTCGGGCAAGTGTTGAGACAATAAAGGCGGCATCTCTTGGCCACATATAGCTGTAGTCGTCTTTGCCGTACTCAATCATGGCGCTATCTGCGCTTGCGATGATGCCGCCACGATTGTCAGTATGACATCTCAAGATAAAAAGTGAGGTGTCAAATAATTTCTTTTGTTCTTTGGTTAAAGTTGAGGTATCTGCAGCGTTTGTTTTAAGCCAAGAATGCCAAAATGCCTCTGTACTATGAAGCATCGCAGCAGGTGTTTTCTGCATCACAATCTCATTGAGCGCGTACGCTTGATCAAGCGATCTCCCAGCACAAATCCAATAAAATACTCTGGCCTTTTCTTTTGGTAAACAATTGAGTGAAAAGCGCACCACAGAATCTACTGAGCCATGCTCGACTGCGTTTTTTCCCAAAACGCCGTCTTCTGCATCGCGAAAAGAACCCTCTTTATTGTCATATTCGTAGGCTCCAACGGTATAATCATCAATTGCACCACCCGTGGTGGTTCTTCCATTAATAATGAAGACACGACGACCTTTGTAATGAACAATCGAATTGTGAGTCGGATCATAAAACGCAGTATTTCGCTTTTTACTTTCACTAATATGAAAAACCTGATGAAAAAACACCTTAATATCCATTTCGACGTCTGAATGATTGTAGACATCTACCTGACGAATAAAAACGTCTGTTTCGTTATATACGATGTCCTCCATGACTACGGTTGCCTGAAGTTTATCGTTTTTGCAAACTAAATAGCCCACCATAGTTTCTGGCTTATACCCAATTGAAATCTGCCAACTACCATCATCAAGCCAAGAAAAAACTTGATTAATTTGAAACCCGATTCGGTGTTTTTGACCTGCAACATGATTTTCCAATCCCACATAGGGATAGTACATATCACGAACAAAGCCGTATTTATCCAAACAAACTAAAAATTTTCCATTTCCAAGGGTAAGAGCTCTGGGCATTGATCCATCCTAGCAACTGAATTACGATGTCGCAACCCCAAGTCTGCCCATCAGATCGGCTAGCACTGTACTATACCTGCGATAGGCTTCATAAGGCGACTCATAGGGAGAAAAATAGGCATGCACATCGCCATCTGCTGACCATTTTGTGCACATATAATAAAAGTGGTCACTCGTTTGCAAATTACGCCAATCATTGATTAATTTTGAATCATTTGACGTTAAAATGGGCGATTCCAACTCATACACCAGACGAAGTGTGTCCTTTTGATAGACGTTATCCACCCAAGCAGTTAGATCTCTATCTACATCTGCCCAAGAAATTGGATCTGGCACATCATAAACGGGCAGAGGAATTTCTGGATCAAGCGCTTCAAATATTTCTCGAGGCACCACAAATTTACCATAGGGATCCGCAATGACTTTGCGAACCAGCGCATCAATAAATTCAAAAATACCAGTGTCCTGCCATTGGTGCTCACCAAAAGTTTCAAAATCCATAAACAAATTGACAATCTCTTCTTGAGCATAAGCTTGCAACCAATCAAAGTAATGTTCTGAATGAAGAGGAAACATCGGCCAAGATTTATCTGAAAAGCGAAAAGCAATGTCGTCAGACAGTTGAGCATGCTTCAAGAGTAGGGGGAGTTGCGGCCAGCCCATACTACCGTAAACCCTAGTCTTTGGTCTATTTCCCAAATAGCGATCCACAGCTTCAGTCAAAGTACCAATAAAACCCAATTGCTTGACTTGCTCAGCAATGTGGTTGGAATAAATTAATTCGGTATTTCGGAAGGTGACAGAATCATACTTAAAATGGTGTTTAATTACCTCTTGGTGCAACCTAACTTGACGTTCAAACTCCTTGGGAGAATATAAACTCGCTAGTGAGTGGTGATACGTTTCGGCAATAATTTCCACTCGATCACTTTTGACTAATTCTTGAAGTAAATTGAGTACATCTGGTGCATACCATTGGGCTTGCTCAATAAACACACCAGTGATAGAGAGAGCAAACCTAAAATCTGGTTCCTCATGTAAAAGCTTGCCGAGCAGACTCAACATTGGGCGATACGATTTATCGGCGACTTTCTGAAAAATACTTCGGTTATCATCGCTTTCTGCAGTTGCAAAATAGGTCCTTCCAGAGGAAATATCAAAAACCTCGTATGGCGCTATTCTCAGTGGTTGGTGTAAATGGAGGTATAAACACAATTGTGGCACAAAAAAACTATAGCACGAAATGAGGCTGTTATACTCAATCGTATGAAAAACCCTTCAATTTTGTCACTTGAACGGAAAAAGGAGGTAATTTCGCTCATCCAAGCCTACTTCCACCAAGAGCGAGATGAGGATCTGGGAGATCTAGCTGCCGAACTATTATTTGAATTTTTTGAAAAACAGCTGGGACCGCTTATCTACAACCAAGCCATCGAAGATGTGCGTATTTGGTTTGGACAAAAATTACCCTATTTGGAGGCAGATTTAGATTTACTGAAAAAAGATGCATCCTTGGTGGATGAAAAGCTATAACAATTTATCTGAGTGGTTTTTGAAATAAGCGTTGATAAATATCGCGCACTTTACCAGCGGCAGTTGACCAAGTTACTTCAGAAATATCCGCTAGTTGGTTTTGCACTCTCTCCCGGGCAAAACTTGAGTTTTGAATTAAATGCGAAATTTCTTGTACCATTCTGTCAATATCCCAAAAATCGACTTGAACCGCTGAGGGCAGAACTTCTGCCACGCCAGATTGTTTACTAACCACCACTGGCGTATGACGCTGGGCAGCCTCAAGCGCTACCAACCCAAAGGGCTCAGAGAGTGATGGCATTACAAATACATCGGCACGATTGAGCAACAGCTCTCGCTGCCTGTCTCTCACAAAACCACTAAAAAGGACATGGGCGGATAATCGATCAAAAGCTGTTTTGAATAATAATTGATGATACATATCACCGTTACCAGCAATAACAAACAAAGCAGTGGGAATTTTATTCAGCAGACGTTGAGCAAGCTGTAAAAAGTATTCCCCGCCTTTTTGCATTGTTAAACGACCCATAAACACAATTACTGGTCGATTATGAGCAAACTCTGCGCGTTGCTTTGGTTGGTTGAGTGGATCAATACCATTGTGGACAACACTAATTTTATTTGGGTTGATCGAGTACTGGTTAACGAGTAATTGCTTGGTAAATGCACTCACGGCGATAATGTGAGTAGCAGCCAGTAAACCTTGATATTCTACTTGGTGAATAAATTGACTGCCTTGACCATGTGGGACCCTATCGAATTCGGTCGAGTGAACATGGGCGACAACTGGTTTGTTTGATTGTTGGCGAATTTTCATGGCCGCAGGAAAAGACATCCAGTCATGTGCATGAACCACATTAATTTGTTTATCAACTTTCTTTTCCTCCGCAGCCACCATCGTCGCATATTCATTGACTCGCGCATCAAGTTCAGATTGTGGCAGTGCTCTGAGTTCAGTGGAGTCAAGTTTTGGTACGATTTCAGCTAGTTGATTGAATGCCATCTCTTCAGAACTTACTTGATATGCGCCAAACGGGGGAGCTGTTGCAAGCCGTCCATCTATGGACCAATCTGGATCAAAACAACCAAGTAGGGAGAGGTGTTGGACATTCCCGGTATGAGCGTATGGCAAAGTAAAATAAATTTGGGTATTTTGAGCCGCTAGCGCTCTGGTTAAGCCGTCGCAGGCAACACCAAGACCTCCACTATTATGTGGAGGGTATTCCCAACCAATCATAAACACTTTTGTTGATTGCATCGACATACCAAACCAAAAAGCTACTACGGTTAGCTTTTAAATGTACTCGCTCGTATATACGCTTCATCCAGTGTACAAGATAACAAATTACCATTGCAAGCAGTAATTTATGATTATGAATAA
>DAOQVB010000068.1:0-5294 GCA_035341315.1 Candidatus Woesebacteria bacterium
GGGTCGGCTATTTTTGTGATAGTAACGTCTTCATTGCGCCAAATCGTCGGCTCAACCTCATCTGCTTCTACAGAAAAGGAATTGAGAAACTGAGCTTGTAGTTGTTCTGGACTTCGCCACTCAACTGAGGTGTAGGCAGGTAGTTGGTCTGGAATGGTAATATTTCTTCCGGTAAATTTGATTGATGAAAACCGTGAGAGAGAACCATCATAATTTTGATTAGTTGTTGGGTTTATTTGATTGGGGGTGAGCAATTTAAATACCACACCCACCATAGTAACTAGAGTAAGGAGATAAAAGAGGATGGTTCTTTTTGACAAACTTTTTAATTTAGTTGTAACAAGTGCGAACATTGTCTCCCTCCCTGACTTGACCCGATGAGGGTCTTGGTACTAAGTCTTCTAAGGTAAGTGGGTCGCTTGGGTCTAGAGAGTGGCGAACACCGTCGATAAAAATTAATTCATAATGGAGGTGTGAGCCAAATGAGTAGCCGGTGTCATCCATTTTCCCCAAAAGTTGACCAGCAGTTACTCGCTGGCCAACATTGTTGCTTCCATCATTTGCTCCACCGTCGCCATCATGATTAATTCCAACGTTGGTAAAGGCGTCGCTTGCGCGATTGGTGATGGTTGTAGACATAAAGTGACCATAAATTAACCGTATCCAGTGTCCCCGAACAAACGAGTCAACAACCACAAATTTACCATAACTTCTTCTGGGAGGGAAGTCTCCGGTGTGCGCCCAGCCATCAAATGGGGTATAAATATTGGTTCCTTGAACTGCGCCAATATCATATGCGTCTAGAACTAGACCGTTGCTGGGTCGGTGTGAAAAACTTCCCCCAGGCAATTGCCAGATTTCACCAGATGCTGGCCAACAAGCCACTCCGTGGTCGCCAATGTTAACGTTGGCAGTGGCGCTGAGAGTTTCGCCTGTTGCGACTACGTTGCCCTGGGCGTCTTGAACGTCGTAAGTAACTGTAACGGTGTTGGAAACAAGCACTTGTTTACCTCCATTAAAGATAACGGAGTACTCTTTCTCTTGTGTTTGGTTATCAAAATCTGGTGAAAAATCTGCCAGCGAAATGCGAGGGTTAAGCAGTGTTGCGGGGGGTGCGACTTGGGGATCAACGTGAGTGGGGCGACTAGATTGAAACGTAAAACCAGTGTTGGCGGTATCAGTCACCGCAGTCACTTTAAGACGATAGTTTCTCCTTGATTGAAGTGTGACTTTGTAAATGACGGTGGCGGTGGAACCATCTGCTATTTCTGTGGGAGCAGCTCGTTTTGTGAGTGTGGCATATTCAGACTGCGTGCTATTAGTGCCGCTCAAATTGCCCACAGGAAGTGGAATAAGAAATGCAGAAAAAATCACAAACAGGGTATACACAGTAATCATGGCTAAAATAAACATTGATCCGCCTGGTATTAATGCCAAGATGGGCAAACCGGCAAGACTGCCCAAGAAAGGAGCTTGTGCAGCTGCAGCGGCGGTAGCGCCAGATGTAGCCGCCGCCTCTCCAGCGGCAGCTGTGCCCGATGCTCCCAACTGAGAAGTCTGGGCAGCTTGGGCGGCTGAAGTAACCCCCGTTGTTGAGGGGGCAGTTGAATTTAGGGCCTGGCTTTGGAAAGCACTTTGAGACGCCGCTTGGGATGAACCGACAGTTGCTGAGGCTGATCCACCAGAACTACCGTATGAGGTAGTAAGTGGGGTTCCTACTGTTGCACCAGCTCCAGCTGTTGATGATGGCAATACCGAACCCGCACCCTCAAAACCAATTGGAGATGTTAGTCCGGGGGATAATAGTTCTGCTCCAGAAGCGGCGTTGAGAGCCGCTAGCTTTCCTCCAGCTAAGTATCCCGCTATACCGCCCCCAACCCCACCAATCACTGCTCCAATTGGGCCACCTATTAAAAAGCCAAAACCTGCTCCTGCCGCAGCCCCAGCTGCAGCACCTCCCCACGCTCCAACTGTACCAATGAGTTTTTGGAGGAGTAGGCCAACCAGCGCTGTTCCAGCAATAAAGCCCGCCATGCCAATTTGGGCGATTTTCATTAAAACTCGATTGATACGTTGGCGAAATTCCTTATCAGTGAAGTATTTCTTTATCCCCAATCCTGCCGCAGCCACCCAGTTGCCTTTTGATTGTGATGCTATTTGACCAATGTCGCCCACCAATGCTTTGGCATCGGCTAGTGCCTGATTTGATTGCTGGCCTGCTGCAATTTTGTGTTTATTATTACCCGTGAGGTTATTTTGTTTGGTAGCTGCTTGATTTAGCGATGCCAAAGAAAGCGAGTTGGGGTCAGCTAATAAGGTTTCAGCAGAAACGCCATCAGCCATCTCTGCTTCTGGATTGAGTGCTGCTTGTTGTAATATCACATATGATGGAAGCAAAATCTCTGGCGCCTGATATTCCACACTAACTTGGTAGGTTTCCACCAGACTTAGCCTCTTGTATTGAGGGAAGCGACCCTCTGTATTCGGGGCAACAATAGAAGATTCATCTTCTGTTGCACCAACTCGCTTGTTGAGCCTTGGTTGGTAAGCAAGGAGCGTTTGTAGAACAAAATGGTGTTGGTCTGAGAGTTCTAAGATTTTGTCTTGGAGAGATTGGTCAAACGACTTGTCGTCACCCAGCGGAGCTTGTTTTTTAAGTAAAATTAGGCGAGTATCCACGCGCTCTAATACTCCTAGGGCTGAGCGGTATTCAAGATCGCTAACATCTTCCTCTTTGACTATCTTGTCTGACACACCTTGCGCGTAGGCGATGCCTTTTTCTAACTCGGTGATCAGGTGACTAAATTGTAGTTGTTCTACCTGTTGTCCGCTTAAATTTTTAATAAACCCACCGGCGGAAGTTTCTCGCAGTTTGTCTACAGTGGCATTTTTACTTGAGGCGATTTCTTCTGGTGTTAATTTGAGTTCTTGAGTTAATTTTTCAAAATCGACCTTTTTTTCTCCAGCTTTTCGTTCAGATTGCTGTTTTGCCGAGTGTCTTAGAAAATCTTCCCATTTAATTAGGTTAAACAGATTTGGATTCCATGGGAGACTGCCCGTTTCTACATCTCGCAGGTGCTCAACTTTATCCAGAAGCACGGCTCTATTAGCTTCATTTGGAACCATGTTATACAGCTTGTAGTATGCTTGTAGTTGAGTTTCTTCATCAAGTTGGAGCCAAATCTTTTGTACTCTTTTTTGGTATTGGTCCATCAATTCTTGGGTATGACTTTTTCGTTCATCAGTGGTGAGTGCTTCGCTAACTTCATCTCGCTTGTTGCCAACCGGCATTGTCCCAGTAAGAGTTTGCACGCTAGTTACCAGCGACTCAACTTCTGCGTCAGAGGGGTTTGCCTCAGTTGACTCCAATACTCCCAAGAGCTTTTTGAGTTCAGTGGCAGAGTCAACTACTTTGTCAATTGATGTGGCTAAAAGCGCGGTGGTTAAAAGCGCCTTGATTTTTTCAATATTTTGAGAGACTGCTGTAAGAGTAGATCCTTCAATTGCGTTGGGATTATTGGGATTAGCAAAAAAGATGAGTACGAGCTGCTCAGCACTCAATTTTTTCACAAACGTGGTGAGGTCGGCCTTATTTTCGGGATATTGCAAACCAAGATCTCGCGCAATATCTTTTGAACCCATGGCTTGGGTTACCGCAACAACTGCTCGTTCAAAATTAACGGCATTCGCACCATCGACTGTGATGCCGGTAATGGTTGCTAATGAATTCTCAGCTTGTTTGACTGGACTCTGCTTAAAAGCTTCAATTTGAGAGGTGTTTGATTCTAGCTGGTCTTTACGTTTTTTTAAAATTGCTTTTGCATCGTCGAGAGCATCAAAACCAGTGCTTTCCAAAAACGCTATTTTTTGTTGTTCGGTGGAGGAGTCAAGGTGGGCCATGTATTGGCCTCTGAGTTTTTGAACAAACTCTGGTTGACTAGCTAGTTTCTCGTAAATCTTTCTGACTTCAGCAAGACGTAGTGCGGGATTGGCAAATAAATTTCGTATTTGATCTGGAGTTAAATCTGTAGTCAGGTGATTTTTAACTAGTATCGCAAGCTGATTGGTAAGGGCTGGATCTGGCATAATGCCATGTCTACCCATCAGGTCGAACAACACGTGGTTGTAAATCCAAGAGAACTCATGATTGGTGGCGCGTCGTAACGCCTGAGATTCAATGGAGTCACCAGCAAAAGATTTTTTCAATCGCTCTGCTTCTTGCGCTTGATCTTCGAGTACCTGCGCTTGGTCAGAGGATACAGCCTCTGCGCCACCACTATCATCAGCTGGCGGTTTCACTCCCGCAGTGGTGACTGCTTTTGCTTCTGGAGCGACGGGTTTTTTATCCTCTTCCTGTACGATTTCTTCAACACCCAGCTCTTTTTCTTCAACTGGTTTAATAACCAGCGAGCTAACGATGAGATCGGTTTGCCGAAAGGCGTCCCGGATTTTGGCAATGTTTTCAATCTTGTCCAGTAAATTCAAGTCAACCTGATTTGAATTGATTGTTAAATCCAGTTGTTTAAAAATATCGTCAGATTTATTGACTACGGGGAATTGTTCTGGAATTATTCGAACAGAATATTTTTTTTGAATATCTTCAGCGTGTTGTACAAGCCATAGGTCAATTTGCGCAATGAAATTGGTAAAATCTGTTGTAAGTAGGAAATTGTTTGGATTATCAACTACCTCTTGTTCCCACCACTTGTTAGTAGTTTGTGGAGAAAATACGCCACTGGTTAGTTTTAGGGTGACTGATTGTTTTTCAAATAATAACTCTTCTTTTTTTTCTGCAACTACTCTAGAGAGCAACTTGGTGGCATTAATTACATCCTCTAACGAGTTCAATTGTAGTCGTTTGATATCGGCCAAATTGATTACATTTGGTGGTAAATCCACTACACCAACGCCGGTCTGTGTATCAGCCATGCCTTTGATTATAGCTGGTTATGAAGTCCCTGCGGAGGGATAAAAAACTTAGTCAACTTCCTCAAGTTTAGGGGCATAGCGATGTATATCTTCAAGCACGCTCTCGTCTTCTTGTAAGTCCTGAAGGTTGTCATCTCTGGATCTGAGCTCATTCCATCTGGCCCAATACAAATCCCAACAACGATCGCATTCACAAGCAGATAAGTTGAGTAGACGCCTTTCCAGAGTTACCTGCTGTTCATCAAAATCCCGCTGGATACTCAACATGAGCAACAACAATTCTGGGCAAATATCACCACCCATAATGTGGTCAACAAAGTTTGGGGGAATTGTCACGCGTTCCGACATCAATAGAATGTATCAAA
>DAOQVB010000069.1:0-5088 GCA_035341315.1 Candidatus Woesebacteria bacterium
GAAGGTAGAAGTGTTCGGTTGGTGGATGATCAGATGGCTTTGAGCGAGCTCGATAAGCTTGAGTTGGTAGATGTCGACCTGACACAAGGTTTGGCTGCGGTAGACCACCCGCTCAAGTATGCTCAGCAAATTCCACAGTTGATTCAGAACTTTCAAAACGATAGTTTAGTGGAGCAAGCTTGGGTAGCTCCCATGAGGGGAGGTTGGACTATAACAGTGAATAGATATGCAAATCTGACTGATTTAGATTCACAGTATGAAAACCTCAAACAAAATGCTGTAAAACCGCTTGATTACCCAGATTTGCTTAAAGACTGGAGTAACAAAAGTGTTGTCACTTTTTCAAAAACTGTTGGCGATTATGAAATTGTTTGGTCAATTTCGAACACTGGGGGTCAGAGCAATCCCTTATTACAAGGAGGCAGAGTTGAGCGGGGAGATTATACATTGAGCATCACTTCAAAAATGTCTGGAGAAAGAATTGCTGCAGTAGGCTTTGTAGGTCGATTAATTGAGTCAGGACTTGATGTGCAGCATGCATTCAAAAACGTTGGTTTACATTCACTGAAAAGGTATGCAGACCCAAAAACTGGGTCCAGTATGGCTTATTTTAATTTTGGCTCGTTGCATCCGCCAGGAAGTTTTCCGCTCGAAAACACACATCATACAATGGCTTCATTAGACGAAAAACAAATCAACGTGCTAGTTGCTGCCATACTAGCGTTTGTAAGTACTACAGTTTCCCCGCAGATAGCAGTAACTACGGTATAATCGATAACGATTAAGGATTATCTATGAAAAAACGTATCGTATCTGGTATTACTCCGAGTGGCAACTCGCTGCATATTGGCAATTATTTTGGTGCTGTGAAGCCTCAAATTGAGTTACAAAATAATGAGGAATTTGAGACTTTCTATTTTGTAGCGGATCTGCACGCTCTTACAACGGTGCAAAATCCAACCATGTTGTCTGATAATGTTCATAATGTTGTACTAGACTATTTGGCTCTTGGTCTCAAATATGAAAAATCTGTATTTTTTCGCCAATCACAATCGGTGGGGCATTCTCAGCTTGCAACAGTTTTGGCCAACTACATTGGTTTGGGTCAGATGAAACGCATGCACGCGTATAAAGATAAACTCCAAAAAGGTACAGACGTTGATACCGTGAATATGGGATTATTCAACTATCCAATTTTAATGGCAGCAGATATTTTGTTGTATAAGCCATATGGTGTGCCAGTAGGAGAAGACCAGCGTCAACATGTGGAATTAACGAGAGACATTGCCGAAAATTTCAACAAAACCTATGGTCAAGAAATCTTTCCTTTACCAGAGCCACTTATTTCTAAAGAAGTCGGAAAAATCGTTGGCACCGATGGCGAACGCAAAATGAGTAAATCTTTGGAAAATACGATTGGTATTTTTGAAGATGAATCCATCATTAAAAAGCAAATCATGAGTTGTTTTACAGACCCCAATCGACTGAAAGCAACCGATCCAGGTAAAGTAGAGGGAAATCCAGTGTTTATCTATCACGATTTGTTGAATGAGAATAAAGCTGAAGTTGAAGAGCTTAAAAATCGATATCGGTTGGGTCAAGTGGGTGATGTGGAAGTTAAGGAAAAGCTTTTTTTAGCACATCAAGCTTATTTTGCTACTGCTAGAGCCAGTCGGAAAGCATTGGCAGAAATGCCAGAAAAAATAGTCGAAATACTTCGCGCTGGAGCTAGTCGATCAAGCGATGTTGGTAATCAAACCATGACTGAAGTGTATTCACTCATTGGCTTATAGTAAGGAAAAATTGATGAAAGACCTAATTAGTTACGATGATTTCGTGAAGCTTGATATTAGAATTGCAACTGTAATCGCTGCTGAGCCAATCGAAGGTGCCGATAAATTACTCAAACTCACACTTGATGTTGGTGATCCTGAGACTGGAGGATTGGGCCAACGAACCATAGCGGCGGGGATAAAAGCCTGGTATCAGCCCGAAGATTTAATAGGTAAACAAATTGTTTACTTAGCCAATTTGGAGCCGAGAATGCTTAGGGGTGTAGAGAGTCAGGGAATGGTTCTAGCCGCAGATGGGGAGCAAGCGGTGCTTTTGCAGCCTTGGGCAAATGTCTCAAACGGCTCGATGATCAGATAAAATTCAATTCTCCGTGCTACAATAACCGCCGTTATGGAAGAAAAAAAAGAAGAAAAAAAAACACAGAATAAACAGTCTAATCAGTTAAAAAATACTGTAGTCAAGAAAATCGAGCTCAAACTAAACTTTCAACAAATAGTTAATCGTGGATTTTTATACGTACTCATTGGTATTTTATTCTTACCGTTTTTGTTGGGACTTTTTGGCTCAAACAGGGAAGAAATTACTCTGAGCCAATTAGTCAAAGATCTCAGGGCAGAAAAAATTGAAAAAATTGCTATTGCCGGTGATGAGTTACGAGCCAGTTATAAAGATGATGAAGTTGAACGCTTTGCTCGAAAAGAAGCAGGTGTTTCGACCAGTCAGATCTTTGCCAATGCCGACATTGATCTTGCTCAAGCTGATTTGAAGGTCGAGAACATTTCGGGGTGGCAGTTATTATTCGAAGCAGCGATTAACTTTTTGCCAGTCATCCTTATGATTGTGTTCTTTTTCTTTATTTTTCGCCAAGCCCGAGGTGGGGCTGATGGCATCATGGGAATTGGTCGCAGCAAAGCTAAAATATTTATCAAGGGCAAGCAAAATACTACCTTTGCGAATGTTGGTGGTATGGATGAAGCAAAGAAAGAGCTTGAAGAAATAGTCGATTTCTTGAAAAATCCAAAGAAATATCAGAAGCTGGGCGCGCGCACACCAAAGGGCGTGTTACTTGTTGGTCCAGCTGGAACGGGTAAAACATTGTTGGCGCGCGCCGTCGCTGGTGAAGCAAATGTCCAATTTTTGTCTATTGCCGGTAGTGAATTTATGGAGATGCTGGTGGGAGTAGGTGCTTCCAGAGCTAGAGATTTGTTTGAAACAGCTAAAAAACTTGCCCCATCAATTATTTTTATTGATGAAATTGATGCCATTGGCCGAGTCCGTGGCATGGGCAGTATGGGCGGCCATGATGAGCGCGAGCAAACTTTGAATCAAATATTAGTAGAGATGGATGGCTTTACCCAAAATGATAACGTCATAGTAATGGCAGCTACCAATCGGGGCGACATGCTCGATCCTGCTCTGGTCAGACCCGGTCGGTTTGATCGTCGCGTCGTAGTTAATCTGCCAGACTTAGAAGAACGTAAATACATTCTTTCCATTCACGCCAAAGGCAAGCCAGTCGATAAAGATCTCAATTGGGAAAAGGTTGCCAAGCGCACCGTTGGCTTTTCTGGCGCTGATATTGAAAACATGCTTAATGAGGCTGCGATTGCGGTGGCACGGGAAAACCGCGAAAGCATGACTATGGCCGATATTGAGGAGGCCTCGCTTAAAGTTAAGCTCGGCCCCAGCAAGCGTCGTTTGCAGGATGACACTGAGCGGAAAATGACTGCTTATCATGAAGCAGGTCATGCACTCATTGCTCATGTGAGTCCACACGCCGATCCTGTGCATCGCATTTCAATAGTTTCGCGAGGACGAGCGTTGGGTTACACGCTCACTCCGCCAGAAAGGGATAAATTACAGACGACGAAATCAGAATTACTGGATGAAATTGCGGTGTTACTTGGTGGTCGCGCAGCCGAACAATTAGTGTTTAATGAATTAACGGCTGGTGCAAGCAGTGACATTGAGCGAGCTACTAAGGTGGCGCGTGCCATGGTAATGGACTTCGGTATGTCCGACCTTGGCCCAATGCAGTTTTCACCACAGTACGATTTATCTGACTATGGCCGATCTTGGGGCGAACCACTCAAAGTTTCTGACAAACTTCAAGAACAAGTTGATGGAGCAGTGAAAAACTTCGTTGATGAGGGTCTGAAAAAAGCGATTGCGTTGTTGAAAAAATATCGCAAACAGCTTGATGTTGTTTCAGAAAAATTGCTCGAGCAAGAAAGCCTTGATGGTGACGAATTTGCTCAGTTGATGGGGATGAAGAAAGTAGCTTAGAGAACCTTTCTAGATTACTCTGACTTCTTCTTGACCAGCAGCTTGTTGGAGTTGTCCTGTCAGAGAGTTTATAACACAAAAACGCAACTCGTAATGATAGGGTAGCGTTTTGTTTCTGAATAATCCGAGCGCTAGTTGTCCTTCTTTCAAGTTTAGTCTATACATACTACGAATCTCTTCAATGGTTGCTGCATTATTGCGTTGATAGTGCATGATGCCTGAGAACTGGTCGGTTACCTCAATAAGCCTAAATGAAATAGAAGCCTCATATGGTTTTAAGTTAGCTTCAACAACATGTCTTAAACGGTCGCCAATGGCTGTCATAACCCCAGAGACACTTTCGCGACTAATATAACCCTTGATTTGTTCACCGCCAAATGTATGTACGAGTTCGTCAATAAATATTTTTAATTCAGATTGTAGTAGCGAGTCGATTTTCGAAATAACTGACTCAATTGATGGCATCGCCTCGCCTTTTTCAATTAGAGCTCTTGCTATGCCAGGGGACAAAGTACCTGGCTCCAGAACACTAGTTGTATTCACTTCAGCAAAATTCATATTTTCTCCTTTTTGGGGAAAATATACTATAGGATTAAATTCTGTCAAATTCACCGCTTACTGCATTCGCACCCGAAGTGCACCACTTTGTCTGTTAACTACTACATGATTGTATCTCATTGTTGATTGCCTCCAGTGGGGTTTTGAACCCCAAACACTTTCTTGGTGTGTTGTTCATTGCTTGCTCGATGGTAGTTAGCTTCTGTGAAGTTAGCGTTTGCAAGCTGGTCTTCTTAGGGATGTATCTTCTGAGTCTCCCTATGGTATTTTCAACACTGCCTTTCTCCCAAGAGTGGTATGGGTAGCAGAGGTAAACTGGTATACTAAGCCTACTACTCAGTTCCTGATGGAATGCATTCTCACTCCCATTGTCGGTAGTAATGCTCTTAACTAGTTCAGGATGTAGAGTGCTCAGTCTGTCGATTGTTGCCTGAGTTTTTACTCGTGCAC
>DAOQVB010000070.1:0-4820 GCA_035341315.1 Candidatus Woesebacteria bacterium
CTGCACATCACAGCCGGACAGATTACTGACTAATTCCGACTGAGGCAGTGCTTGTCGTACATAATCTGGTAGATATGAAATTAAGTCTTTTTTCCCGTCATGGGGGTTACCATCGGATTGTAGATATTCTGAAAAGGTAATAATGACGGGTTTGAATGGCAAAATATTGCCCTGAGCATCTTGTACTCTCATGCTAGCGGCTTTTTGCAGATAGTTATCAACACTACTCCAGTCGTAAACACCCGGAGCTGAGTTGAGTTCATCCCAACCAAAAGCTACATGGCTGCCAAACGAGCCAGCAGCATATGGAGGTCTATTTGCCGGTAGTGGCGTTACGTTTGATACATGCGACCAACAATCGGTTGCGTTATCTGTACCCCGTTTTAACGTTTCTGGATTACAATTCTCCCAATCATTCATGATATATGGAACAGCAATAATGTTATTTTTACTCACCACCGTATCGCTATTGGGCAAGATCACTGAGGGAGGTATTTGGTACGCGGAAGCCTTTTCAGTTGAAAGAAGCAATAAGGCATAAAGTGCAAACAATCCAACAAAAAAATTAATAAATAATTTCACTCTTTCAGTCTATCAAAAAGACCATCGGAGGAACAGTTGCGATAAATCCTTCAGATCAATAGCATTATCGCACTGCAGATCGAACTTTTCGTTTGTTGCACTAACAACTTCCCCCAGCCTGGGCAACAGTAACGAAAAATCTGCTAAAGAAGTTGCGCCATCTCCATTAAAATCCGCCGATTTTGCACAATGATTGTACGCTCCAGGAACAGTTTGAGTGGAGCGTTGAGGGGTACGGAAAAAATCTGCTCCACCAAAACGAGCATAGGTTGCTTGGTGAAACACGAGTTGACGGCTTGGCTTAGTCCAATCTTTTCCCACAGCTATTTGAGCGTCGGTTTCTACGTCCTGATAGACCACTGAGGACAAACTGGGATTGAATAATACTTGAACTGTTTGACCTTCGAGTGAAACTTCATACACAACTGGAGAGGTCTGAACCTGTCTAAACTGTGGCGCTGGATCACTTGCTCTGCTGGGAAAAAGTAAGGAGAGTAGCTCTAGCTCTGAATTTTGAATTTTTAACTGTAGTGGTCGGTCACCACGACTAGCATCCTGAGGTCCTCTGACTAACTGCACTTGAGGATAATTAAGAAAACTCATTCGCATGATAGCGCTACCCACCGTGTAGGTATATGGCTGAATCAAAGTTCCTTGACCAAAAATTTGAGTAGCAGTATTTGGTATATATACTTGCCACCAATACTCTGTTGCTCCTACTTTTTTAAAGTCATCAAACAGTAAATAAAATGGCATAGGTAACAGATTTCTCACCAACAGAACTGTACGAAAAGCTTTTTCTATTGGCACAATATTGGCAGTAGTAGCTAATGAAAAATTGCCATTTGGCAACCCAAACGTGTGGAGATTAGCATGGGAATACCGACTATCGCTAATCACCACGTCAGCAAAATCTGATCTAAAAAACCGAGTAAAAGTGCCTAAGGATGACGCTAATCCTGTTGCAAAAGGTGAAATAGGAGCGTCGCTATTTGACAAATTGGGATCTATCCGAATAGTATTTTGCTGACTCCATTTGCCCCGTAACGGATCATCGTAGGAGCGATTGTTAAGATTTGAAATCAGCGTTTCACCATAACCCTCCAAAGTAAATGAGTTGGGATCGTAATGCTGGTGGTTTTGCCAACGCCAGCGATTATTGAGCCACAGTGAAGTACTAAATTGACTCGTGTTCCAATCTGAGCGCAAAACCACCATGCCGCCAGGTTTATCGGTTGCTCCCTGCGTAGTTCCAGTCGTAACACTTTCAAGTAGTTGAGAAGGAGGAAAAGCTTGACTCGTCGGCACTTTGGAGATAACCTTAGTAGGAAAATACAATACCATGGCCATATGATCAAATTCTTTAAATAAATATGGTTTTAAATTTTGTGCAGCCAAAGAACCTCTCAACCGATACCATAGCCATAAGTACTCCCCTCGTAATCCTTGTTGTTTTGCCTTGTTTAGAAAGTATAAATCTGTACCAGCAATAAACGGTCCATCGGTATTATCACCATATTTTGGAAACGTATTATCGGTTCCATACGCTGAAAGATAAAAATTCCAAAGATTGGCCACGTTTGATTCAGTCACCAAATCAATATTTTTAACCCGCCTCAGCGCATCCAAATACATCACGGCAGAAGCCATGCCATATTGTTGGTAGACATAGCCTTCCGTGTAGTCACCCCCCAGATTAAAGGCATAATTTACGTAAAAGTTTCGAAAAGCTGCTGTAGCAAAAGTAGACCAAGTTGATGCGGCATCAACCTCTCCATCCAATGCCAATCCAAGTAATCCCAAGCAAGCAATGGAGCTCGTGTGAAAATTGTGAGAAACCATCTTGGGATCTCCCGAATAGAATTGGTATAAACCAGTACCCCATTCGGTTAAAAATGCCTGTGCATTCGATTTTTCCAAAGCAGATAGGTGGGGTTCGAGAAGGTCATATCCCAAGACGAGCGCAGTACATGGTTGGCCGTATTGATATTTTTGCGCTTCTGCATTAAATTTTGAAAAATGGTAGACATCTACCCCCTGAGTATGAATCAAAAAATTTGCTTTTGCCCGATTGATTGCTTGACTATCGTTATCAACCAAACCTACAAAACTCTGCTCAACCAACTGTCTTGACCATCCTTCATTGATTGCCCAAGCTGGCGCTCCATTGATCCAAGTCTGAGATCGCATAGCATCAAATGCATGTTGCGCGGTTGCGGCAGATTGAATTCTAGCTCTAATCTGCGAAATATCTGTCTGATTGACCACCAAGTTAGGATGAGAAGCTGCAAAAACCTTGAGATTGCTGAGCAAAAAAAACCCAAGAAGTGCAAAAATTGATACTGTTTTTCTCACCCATTCATCCTAACACAACTACAACAAAGACATCTGTAATCCAGCATTCTTTTGGGCAGTAAATGAAAAATCTACCGGACATTCAATTAATCGATTCCATTTGTTACGAAATTTAACATGACCTTTTTGAAAACCATAGTCATACACATCTCGCGTCACTTCCACATCTTGCAAACAGTAGTCTTTTAATGCTTTTAAGTTTCCCTCGCGGTAATATTTGATAGCATCTAGGCCGTTGCCAGATTTGCCTATTCCCAGAGTAGCTTGAGCAACTGCATCTAAACTAATTCGATGTCCGGCCTGTTTTTTTATTCTGTCAAGAAGGTCGAGCGTAGGGATAGAATTGATATCAGCCTGATAATAGGCGTTTAGTGCGGGCATATCAAAACCATCAATATTAAAACCAATAATTACATCTGCTCTCTCAAGTAGCTCGAATAGTTCTTGGAACTGTTCTTCAAAGAAACCTTTCAATTCGCCTTTTTCCATGGTTGAATTTCTCACACAAACACCCACAAAAGAGATTCCCAGTTTTTCTGGGAAAAAACCACCAACATCTTCAAAAGCTAGTTTTGTCTCAACATCTAGAATTACTTGCAACATACTAATTTCTGTAGGCAGTAGTTGTAACCCACGCTGTTACCCTTCGTCAACCTGCTGTTCTTCCAAAATACGATTGATCTCGAGTAAGCGATCCCGCACTTCAGTTTTCAGATGAGTTTCAAATTGCTGCATACTTTCTTGGGTTACCCTATCTTTGTCCAACTCAAAAGGACGAATGCCGGAAAATAAATTTCCACCTCCAACCGAGATACCTACGGCGCCAGCTTCAAGTGATGTTCGCAAAGCAGTTTTTAGATGTAAATAATCTTGAGTTCTATCAACGAGAACCCAGGGAATATCTAGTTCAGCAGTAATTGTGGCGGCAGCTAGGGCGGTATGGGGATACTCCAACAACATCAAGTTAGTGACGGTTTGAAATTCACGAATACTAGTTAGTTGCGACTCTTGAAAAGCCTCTTGATTGGCTGGCTGGCCCTCTGGTGGATAGAGTGAAAGTGATAGCGCATTGGCAATTCCCTCATACTTGCAAGCATCTTTAAGCTCTGCAAGGAGGCGCTTTTTTTCTTTAGCTAGTTCTCCGTGAGGGTGATAAAACAGCTTTGTAAAGAGAATGCCATAATTATTTTTTACATGCGTCACCCCCCATTGAGGAAAGACGCTCGGCATTTCATTTACCAGCAATAAGTCTGTTTGTTTTTCTAGGGAAAGTAACAGTCCAGCCTGAGGTGCTTTCTGATCAAGTGCAGAAAAGCCAATTTCCGGTCCCAACACTATGCCACTCACCAATGGCGATAGCTGAGATACTATCAGCGAGATGAGTATTTCCAACTGAAGACGTTGCTCATCAGTTTCCCAAGTAATGCCAAAGACATCAACTAATTCGTGAATATCACTCAAATCCAATAACAAGTATTTGCCGGTTTTTGTTTGAATTCTGGGCAGCTGCATACATGCCTAGCCTACCATATCTTGATTACCAGCACCACTTGAAGTTAGTGAGTTCCTAGAAGGTTAACGCCTTGGTCTGTCACCGTAGTCACGTCTGGGTGGGCGACGGTCATCACGGTTACCAAAGGGGCGACGCCCACCTTGACCACCTCCATCTCGTCCTCCGTCACGTCCGCCACCTTGGCGACCTCCGCCGTTGGCTCGTGCTTCTTCTTCTTGCTCTGGTGTTAAAAGCGTGAGGCCAATTTTGCCATCATCCTTAATTTCTTTAACCCTCACATGAAGCACGTCGCCAAGTTTGTAGAGCTCGCTGGCACTCGCCACATATTCGGTTGACATGTTGGAAACATGCACTAACCCTTCTCTCTCTG
>DAOQVB010000071.1:0-4742 GCA_035341315.1 Candidatus Woesebacteria bacterium
AAGAATTGTATTGATATAAGTTCTAATTTCACCCTTCCGACTGCCACCGAGCGAAATGTACACATAATCCCTAAACCAGGAAGAGAGCGAAATATGCCATCGTCGCCAAAAATCACGAATTGATGTAGCTAAATATGGAGTTTTAAAGTTCTCAAAAAGCGAAAATCCCAACATTCTTGCAACACCCCTTGCCATATCTGTATAACCAGAAAAATCAGCAAAAATTTGAATTGAGAAAAAGAGCATTGCAATCAAAAGACTCAATCCTTTGTAATCAGGAAGATTATCAAACACTCTACTTACTACAATCCCAAGATTGTCAGCTATTACCAGTTTTTTAAACAAACCCCAGGTAAAAAGTTTTAAGCCACTCACTGTTTGAGAGTAAGTAAATACTTGTTTTTTTTGAAACTGAGTAATTAAATGCCAACCTCTTTCAATTGGACCAGACGAAATGGTAGGAAAAAAAGACACAAATAGTGCTAACATTCCCAGATTTTTTTCTGCTCTTGCGTTGCCTCGATACACATCTATCAGATAACCAAGTGTTTGAAAGGTAAAAAACGAAATACCCAAAGGAAGCAATAACTGGAATTGAGGAAAACGAAAAGGAATATGCAGACCATTTAATAGGGATGAGGTAGAAATGCTAAACAGATTGTAGTATTTAAATATAAATAATTGACCCAAAATAATAATTAGTGATAAATAAAATATTCTATTTTTTTTACTTGGATAGTTCTCTATAAATAACGCAGCATAATATGTAACTGCAGTCGTAACAATAATTAGTAACCCGTAGACCGGCTTCCATGAAAAATAAAAATAATAACTTGCAAATAGCAGTAAAGTCGATTGGAATTTTTTTGGCAACTGCCAATAAAGTATAAAAACAATAATGAAAAATATCGCAAAAGTAAATGAAGAAAATATCATGCTCTAATCATTATAGTGTCAATTGTGCTATCTGCAAACCCAGGTGTTACGGCTGGTGTAGATTATCTTCACTCTAATTTTAACATTAAACGTTCTTTTCGCTCTTCGAGTGAAATGGATTGTAAATTAAGTGTCCCATTCACCTGTTCTAGTAGTAATAACACAATTGCACGATCTAACGCTGGCACCTCAATATTATTTTGCTCTGCCAAGTCAATAAATGCTTGATGATACTGAATCGCTTCGGACAAATCACCGCCAGCTTCAACTTTCTGCCAAGCAGCTGATGGTTGATTATTCCGTTGACTGCTAATCAAGCCAGCTAAAGCTTTCCGGGCTGGTTTAAAAAATGAAATATGTCTGAAATTTTCTAGCACTGGTAGCATTTGTGTTTTAACCCAATCGATTTGTGCAATGGGAATACCGCATTGACGCAGTATGTTGCATCTTTGAGCAAAAGCGTTCATTTCAAGCTGATAGAGCTCTTTATCTGCAAAAGTAATTGAGGGGGGTAAACCAGTAATCATTGAAGTAGTACCCAATGTATTAAATAAAAGTTTGGTCCACTCAAGAGATTGATAGTTTTCGTAGTTGCGAGTTTGGAAATGTGCAGATAATAAAAGTTGCTCAACTCCTCTAAAATCCTCTGGAGAACAACCTATGGGTGAGAGAGCGACACGTAATTTTTCTGCATTATAGTCAAGTTGGTCTCCCTTTTTGGTTACCTGCGTAAAAACACTTGCCCGTACTATTGAAAGTCGTCTATCTGGATTTGTAGATTCTGCAAGTGCTAAATGTGCTTGCTCCACAACACCAACGCCATTTTGAATTAAAACTATAGTTGGTACTGCTGAATCCTCAGGAATTTTTTCTAACAACTTGACAACCATCTCTTTAACCGTTTGATTTGGTGTAGCCAAAATAATTACCTCTACTCCAGCCAGCAATTCTTCAGTAATAGTATCATGACTGACAAGATTTACATCAAGCTGCTCATTATTTTTAGTTAATTCAACCTTAAACAGACTTCCAATTGCACCTGTTCCAATAATTAAAACATTCTTGAACGGATTAAGTTTTTCTTTCGAAATTTGATTTTCTTCTTTTTTGTGCATCATTAGATATCATACTATAACTTTAGAACAATGATATACTGAACACCATATGAACAAACTACTCTTTGTCTTAGCCCTTGGAATCCTACTGAGTGGCTGCTCGCTATTGCCACAAAAATCCTCGCAAGTTGAAACGCCGCCCCTCGAACAACAAGTCGTTAAAGAATATCAAAAAGTTGCCGATGCGATGGCATCGGGCAAATCGGTCGAGTGCGTCATGACAAATACTCAAGAAGGAACCAGCTTTACTTACCAAGTGAAAGGTAACATGGTTCGATCATTTGGACAATTAAGTCCAGATTCGACTAGTTCTGGAAATATGATTTCTGATGGCACATATCTCTATATGTGGTCTGATGATTCTGCACAAGGTACAAAAATGAAAATCCCAAGTGAAACTGAGGTTGCAGAGATGACAGAGCAACCTGACGACGTGTTGCCAGATTTAAGCAATGAGGAAAAACAGCAAGAATTGGAAGACCTGGGTTACTCCATCAAATGTGATGAAAAAGACTTGGCGAACGATGTGTTTGTTCCCCCCACAACGATTCAATTTCAAGATTTGAGTCAAATGCTGGAGTCTGCTACTCAGTTACAAACAGAAATGGAATCTAAGGCTAGCGAATCGACACCAGAACTAACTCAAGAGCAAATTGAGGCAATGATGAAGTCGTTTGGTGATGGAGAATAAATCACTTATACTAATTGCGTGTTAAAAGTTACTGCCCCCAAAGTACTTCGGCAAAAAAATTCTAAATTTTTCGTGGTGGTCAGATTGCTTTTGGTTGTTTCTCTGATTGCAATTATTGTGGGTTTGCTACTAAAAAATAAGTCGGCATCAGATTTTTCAAGCACTCAAGGTATTTTGCTTGCATCAACTCAAGCTGAACTTCAGACAATTGAAGATCGGCTAGCCAGCGCCTCTGCCACCATCGAAAAACTCCTTGCCGAAGATCAGCGGGTCAGAAATAACCAGCTGGAAGCCACCATTTCCGCAATTCAAAAAACATATACCGAATCGACTAAACTCTATGAAGAAATTCTTGATTTAAGAGGCGATAAAGCCGATACGCAGAAAATTGAGGAAAAACTAGCAAGCTCAATTTCCCAACTAGCAGCTCAGAATTATTCCTCTGCGAGCGCGACGCTTAAAACAGTGGCGATAGAAATTAAAGCGTTACAACAAAAATTGGCAGAGGCGGCAGTCGCACCCACTCCTCAAGCTGCAGTATCTAATACTGCTCCAAGCAGTGGGTATAGTCGACAAAAAGTCGAAACTGATATTGGTGGTTTTATCGTGAGCCTGATTGCTGGAGATCTGAGTTCTACGAAAGTCATTGTTGATACTGCAAGCGGGGGAGACTGCGGTAACGACTGCCCAGTATTGCCCTTATCCGATTATGTGAGTCGCAATGGGGGATATGCTGGTGTCAATGGTTCCTATTTTTGCCCCGCAACGTATCCAAGCTGCGCCGGCAAAACCAACACCTTTGATTTATTAGTTATGAATAAAGATAAAGTCTATTTCAACTCAGGTAATAATGTGTATAGCAATAATCCGGCAGTAATTTTTGGCGGCAGTTATATTCGTTTTGTGGGTGCCGCCTCGGAGTGGGGAAGAGATACAGGCATAGATGGCATGCTT
This sequence comes from Candidatus Woesebacteria bacterium, assembly GCA_035341315.1. Classification (GTDB taxonomy): domain Bacteria; phylum Patescibacteriota; class Microgenomatia; order UBA1400; family PJMF01; genus DAOQVB01. Next base: position 3,697 of record DAOQVB010000071.1, read on the forward strand.
TCCAATTACCCACTGTTAGTCAGTGGCAATCAAGTGCGTTTCAACGGCGATGGTGATCCCAAAAAAGGTTCAAAAGGCAACCGAAGTTTTGTAGCTAATAAGGACAATACTGTCTATATTGGAGTGGTTCATGGAGCCACCGTCGCAGAAGCTGCTCATGCGCTCCAAACTCTCGGTATGGACAACGCGCTCAATCTAGATAGCGGTGGCTCAACTGCACTTTGGAGTGGTGGATACAAAGTTGGCCCTGGTAGAAATATTCCCAATGCCATTGTGTTTGTAAGAAAGTAACAATGTGTTTTCTTAATTTGTGGATTCAATAGTTGAGAGAATCTCATTAAAAAATGTAATTACTTCTATTTCTGAGGGTGCCTCGAAACCATATTGAAATGATATTCTCATTAGTTTACTATCGAGTGTACCAAAAGCATCAAAATTATAAACCTGCCCCAACACCAAACCAGTATTCCAAATCCTATTTTGAGTATCTGTATAAGTCGAGAGTATCGCTATATCCTTATTGCTACTGCTGTATTCCGCATAATTCTCTGCTGGGTCTACTTCAATTCCATTTAAATTAAATTGAGCTTTAAAACAGGGATCATATGCTTGAAAATCTTTTGATCCCTGAGCTAATCTGCAATTCTCATAGACTTCTTGTGGAAGGAAGGAAACAACTCCATTCGCTAATTCGAGAGGCTTTAAGCTAGCGGGATAATTGAGAGAAAATTTGTGCTGCTGGCTTACATACGTATTTTTATCTGCATTAAAAACATTGTTCTGTGCGGGGCTAATCACCCCCGCGGCTGTTGAGTGGGCAGATGGAGTACTTATATTTTGGAGGTTTGAAGGGATTGCACCCAAGCCGTGTTTTTCAACAGGTCTGGATTTAAGCAAGGTAGCGACAGTAAAAAGCACTAAAAACAACAATGCAATCATTATTAGTCTAAGCAAATGTTGTTTCATCTATTGAGCGGGAAACGGGACTCGAACCCGCGACCTCCTCCTTGGCAAGGAGGCGCTCTAGCCAACTGAGCTATTCCCGC
>DAOQVB010000072.1:0-4706 GCA_035341315.1 Candidatus Woesebacteria bacterium
GCATCTACTGCTGAAATTTTTCGCAGCCATCCTCGCGCTCATTGGCATACAATTAGTGTTATAACCTATGGAAATGGTGGATATCATCAACCAACAAAACGAAGTTTTATATCAAACTTCAAAGGAAGAAGCCCATCAAAAAGGCTTACTTCATCGTTGTATTATCGCTGAAGTTATAGACTCAAAAGGCAACTGGACGCTGGTCAAACAAGCCAGCGACAGACAAGATGCTGACCAATATGTTTCCCCAGTTGGAGGCCATATCAAAGCAGGAGAAAGCGAAACTGAGGCGCTTGCGCGCGAAGCCCTAGAAGAAATGGGACTAACCTCGTTCACTTCTAAATATATCGGAAAAGCTATCTTAAACCGCGAGGTCATTGGTAGAAAAGAAAATCACTTGTTTATTCTCTATGAAATCTACACCGACCAAACTCCCACGCTTAACCACGAATCAGTGGCTTATGAAAAATTCACCGTCACTCAACTAAAAAAAGAAATTAAATCAAATCCGTCTAAGTTTGGTCAGGCTTTTCATTTTGTGATGGAAAAGTTCTACAATTACTAACCATTCAATTCAAGTATTGTACGCCGCACATACTGAGCAAATTCTTTCAGCAACCTTCCTTCAACTGGGTGAGAAGATCCAGCATTTTTGTACTCCATAAGTGCTTCATAGATAAGACTTTGAAATTTTGAAGGTAGTTGATGCTGTGCCCACTCTGCCCCAGATTGTTTGGACGTGATCAACCCAGAATCAAGAAATGCCAACACACGACAAGAATTTAACACAGCATACGGGGGAACACGACAGTTCCTTTCATCAAAGCTAGCCATGATATTGTAAAAACTCCACTCAAAGTCGCGAGTGATCGAATCCACATAGTCCTTTTTCGAAATCTCAGGGAACATTATTTCTGCCTGCTCACCAACGAGTGTAATGCCATATGTTTTTAGGATCACAAAGTGGGCAGCCAGGTCGTAATCCTGCTTGGCTGTTTCAAAATCAACTACTTCATCCAAAAATGATTGTTTGTGACCATCAGAGTAATGAAACTCAAAAGGGGTTGGATATACAAAATTAATCAGTGTTTCACGAGTCACAACACTGAGCTCGATATTTTTTCGGTATGTTGCAGAGAGCTCAAGATGTATCTGGCCGAGCTGTTTTTTTATGTCGGTAGTTAGGGGTTCCTCAACAACAACCATCACATCTATGTCACTCGATACTTCATTAAAACAACCCATTGCTATCGAACCATGTAAATAGATTCCTATTAAATCTGAGCCGAGCAATTGCGTGTAGTGAACTTGAAGCTCATCGATACACTTTTTAACACTCGCTGGAATTTCAATATAATCGTTATTTATCACTATTCCTTATTTTCCACGAGAATCATCAATCACGGTGCCACCGCCGCTAGAGTGAATGTTGTACCCTTTGTTTACCATAATATAGAAGAGAAAGTAACCTAAGAAAATGATCGGGAAAATCATGACTGCTAGCAAAACTACCGTAGAAAAAAACAGTGTTTGTTCAATACAGTTAATAATCACAGACGCGATTAAGGCGACGATTATTAAGTACGGCAATACTCCAATTGCAGAATTCAAACCTTTTTTCATAGTTTGTAAATCCCGCTGAAACCAATACTTAGTATCCTTAAGATCACCCAATTCACCCATGTGTTCCATATCTTGATTGATCATATCTTGCAGGGCTACTAGGATTCGAACCTAGACGGAAGGTTTTGGAGACCTTAATGCTACCATTACATCATAGCCCTATGAAGACTGATTATACTGTACAATGAAAGTTGTTGCTCGCCCGCTATGCCAAGTAAAACCTTACTCGACTATATAACCACTGAACAAAAAAAAGGTATTTCAGAAGCAGCAATTCGCACACAATGCTTGGGGGCAGGTTGGCCAACTGCCATGATTGATGAAGCCTTTGCTTTCCAAAACTCAATCAAAAACGGTCCTGGCTCCCCTACAGCAGTTTCATTAAAAAAAAGAAGTAAGCTTTTAGGATTCATTAGTCTTGGATTTAATATACTAAGCTTGCTCTACGCAGCAAAGATAGTGATGCTAGCAGGCACTGTTGTAATTATGCAAAGAGCCTTAGTAAAAAATGTTGATGGCTCACTCTCCTTTGAGTTTCTCACCTACAATGGTTGGTTTTACCCAGTTGTTTTTGGGCTTTCTTTTATTGCTAGCTACTTGGCAATCACAACATCCTTTATGTTACCGCTTAGAACAAAATCCGTTTGGAACAAAGCAGTCATCTCTCTCATCTGCATCTTATTTATAGAGCTAGTCATTCAGTACTTGTCTATCCAATTTATTTTGCCAATTAATCATTTATCAAACTCTTATTAATCTTATGAATGAACTTACTAACATTGCTCAGTTGCTACAAGAACTACCACTATTTTATGTTGGCGTTGGCGTGCTTTTCGTTCTACTCTTCGTAACTAAAAATAATTTTACTCAACCAGCCAATATACCCCATAAGGACCATACTTCGATTCTAGCCTTATTCACGCTTTTCTTCGCTATCATTCCAGCTGTCTATTTTGGCTGGGGGTTTTATCAAGCCTACTTTCCTGATTTAAAATATGATGAGGTGGCAGGCTCTGTTGATTTTCATGTTTACCAACCACAGTATTTACCACCAAAAATCCAGCAGGCTTCTGCGTTCCACCAGAGGGAAAATGCTGATTTTAATACTTCTCCAACCGTTAGAACTCACTATGGTAAAAATATTTCACAGTTAATTGAGGATGAGAAAAGTCAGATCATTGTGATCGATCAAAGTAAAACACCCACTCCTTTTTCATTACTTGCGTTTATAGAGTCACGAACTGAAGAATCTGAATCGCAAGTTACAATCGATCCCATACAGATTCCTTCATTTCCCAATACGCCAGCCTACCTGGTTACTAACTCAATTGTTTCGACTGTTTGGATGCATACCAATGACGGAGTATTAATTAGCGTCACTAGTCAAACTTTGAGAACCCCTACCGAAGAACTGATCAAAATCGCCGAATCATTGCGCTAATCCATCGGTACTGGCCTGAGCACCAGCCAGTCTTCATTTTCATATTCTTGTTGCCAAATGAAGGTGCTAGAAAAGGTGGCCTGTTTGGCTCGAAAAAGAAAGGCGTCAGTCGATTTTTGTGATCTTTGAAGAACAATTTGGCCAATATGTGCTGTATGAGCAATGCGGGCTGAGTCACTTGCAGTTGCAGGATCAAGAAAGATGAATTGTTCGACTTGTTTCTTAGCACTCACATCTTGGTTGTGATCTTGCAGAATCTGCCTGCCACTAAAATAGCTGAGTTTGCCGGTGAAGAAATACCAATATGGTGTGTTGTTATCAAGAAATGCGCCCGGATTCGTCTGTAGATAGGTTCTTACTGTATCCTCACCCGTACTATTTACTGAAAGATACTGCATCAGCGCTTCGTGTTGAGCGGTAATTACAATTTTATCCCTTCGGTAGTAATAGTTTTTTAGATACGCATACGTGTTATAAAGCGGTTGAATTGCCATCATTCCAATGCAAATCACTATCAAAAATCTCAGTTTTGGTATTTTCTGCCATAGCTCACCCAACACAATAGTGCTTAGCAAACTCAAGCTAGTAATTGCTACTACAAAAAAATTAAAAATATTGCCACCACCAGAAATCTGTACATAATTCATGGCGATATGAGTCAGCACAATCGAAGGCACCACAAGCAAAATCACTTCTTTACTCAACATCTTGCTACGAAATCTTTTAAAAACAACCAGTAATCCTACAAGTCGGAAGTGATAAATCGCCGATAAAAATACTCCAATTGCTAGGGAATACCAAACAAATAGTGCTCTGGTGTTCTGTGCTGCTTCATATACCTGCAAACGGAGCCACCATTCATTCCAAAAGATTTTCCCCTGACCGAGTAGCAATCTTGGCCAAAATAGAAAATCATAGTAAATTCCGCCTGCCTGAGAATTACTTGGCAAGTAGAGTGCTGCTCCAACCACCAGGATAGTTAAACCCAATACTAGATCCCATCGATATTCCCTCCAGCATTGCTTTACAGACGATTGCTTTCTAATTAGCAAGATCAAAACTTTGCCAAGTTCCACTGCGTACACACAGGCCAATCCCAACCCTAGAAACAAGGCAAAATAAATTTTAAGCGATAACATCGACGCGATCACCACTCCCAAAACTATGGCCAATCTCCAGTTTTTTTTCTGCCAAAAATCTCGTAATAAAATTAGGCTCGTAAAAAATAAAAGCTTGGCGAAGGCCTGAGGTGGATTTAAAAATTGGATAACTCCACTATCAATATAGTTATTAAAAGGAAGCTCAGTGCCAGACTTGAGAATCCAAGTCAGCAACCAAGATATCTCTCCAGCAAGATAAAATAACAACAAACCCAAAGTAACGGTAGTCTTATGACTCGACCAAGTTTTGAGCAGCTTTAAAACGGTTAAACCAAGAAGCACTGCTATCAAAACAGGGAAAAATTGAAAATATAAATGATTGATGGGTAACTGCCAAACTCGACCAAAATCGGCGATAATAAGATTGGATAAATAGTGATAATTTTGCACAACCAGATCATAAGCGCCGGGCTCTATTGGAGGCACCGATTCAACCAAAGATCGTGAAAGAGATAGGTGGTACAAGCCGTCGTAGGCATTGA
>DAOQVB010000073.1:0-4604 GCA_035341315.1 Candidatus Woesebacteria bacterium
GCCAAATAGCAGATTTTCTTTTACCGAATATCGTTCAAGAATAACCGGTTGTTGTTTGATCCAGCTGAATTGTTTTAATACTTCAGACTGAGTGTGATTGTAGATTGGTTGATCGTTGAGTAGCACACTACCAACCTGTGGTTCAAAATGATGTTGCAGTAAATGGGTGGCGGTTGTTTTTCCAGATCCGTTTTTACCAACTAGTGCGACTATTTTCCCCTTTTCTAACGTTATTGAAACATCTTCTAACACAAAAGGTTTGTCTTTTTGACTTTCTATCAGGTCTTGCCAGCGTTTGAGTTCTTGCTCGTAGTATGAATCTTTTTTAACTAATCGATTCTCAATCTTCTTAATCAGGGTTTGCAAGTATTGGTTTTCTTCAGCGAAAGCATTGGGATAGCGGAAAGATACCCCTTCAAGTTTCAGTGAGTTTGGATCTTTTGGTATTGGTTTGGGATTGTCGCTACTTTTTAGTCTAGATTCCAATGAAAACAAAAACTGCAGTTTTTCTAGATCAATATCGATATAGTACCACTCGTTAAAACTTTCTAATACTCTATACAACGTATTTGAAATCAGTGAAGTGTATGAAACAACTAGGGTGAACGTACCAATGCTGAGGTTTCCCTGTAGCACTTGATTGCCAACAAATAGATTAGCGGAGATAAATAAGATGTTATCCAGCAACCAATTAACTGCGCGGAGTTTTCGGTTGGAAGACTCAGATTGGAAGTACAAATCATCTGAGAGCAATCTTGATTTATTGTACTCAGATAGTGCTTGGTCAAACCCACCAGTCGCAATTACATCAAAGGTGTGATCTTCTAATAATTCTCTCACTCGCCACTGGCGATCGCTTTGTTGACGCTCCAGAAGACTGTAGGCCTGCTTGTATCGATTGACAGTTTTATTGAGAAAAAATTGTAAGAGAGCAACCGCACTAATGATTAAAAGGAGTGGGATGCTGACAAAAGCCAAGATGGGGATGATGGTGAGTAACCCAGTAACACCGCTAATGCGACTTGACAAGAAGCTGATGAAACTCTCGATTACTCTTGAAGAACCCAAGCAGTCAGTAATAATTTTCTTATTACGTTGACTCAAAAAGAATCCCGCATCAAGCGTGAGCAACTTTTTCCAAATAATTGTCTCTGTGGCCATTTTTAACTTGGTACCAATCTTGGTGGTTACTTCACTTTGAAAACGATCAAACAAAGTAATTCTAATTAATTCAATGAGAGCTGGAATCAGGAGCAAGAGGAATAACACAAAGAGTGGGGAGTGAGAGAATGAAAGTAATTGGGGCGATTGTTGTTCTAGTTGGTCAATCTGTAGTTTGGTAAAGTAGGGAATAACTGCACTCGTACCACTGGACAGAATAACTAACAAAAAATTGAAAAGAATTAAACCAAACTGTTGCCGTTGCAAGCTAATAATGAATTTTAATTTTTCGAGTACTCCAGACAAATTGGGTAGAGAAGAAGACGCCGACATAGGTTATGTGTAGTATAAGCCATTTTAACTACATCTTTGTTTGAAAAAACTCAACAGTGCGTTGCATGGTACTGTTGAAGCTTGAGCCAGAAATATTGTGTCCCCCAGAATTATATTCGAAAAGTTCATGGGGGATCGAGGTTGAATCAAGCAGAGAATTTAAGTCGCGACTGTAGGCAATATTTACGACAGTGTCATCGACTGCGTGATGAAGCTGAATGGCACCTTGAATATCAGAAAGATAGTTAGTCGCTGCAACCTGGCTCCAAAAGGGACTGTCTGGTGAAAACTGACCGTGAGTATCAAATAATATTTTCCGCTTAGCTTCTCTGTCTGATCTTTTCTGCTGCGTTAACTGATAGGAGTGGTCTGAGAGTCCATATTTTTCCCAGTCAGTGTACGAATACACGGCACCGGCCCAAATCACTGCTGCTGGAATAGTGGGTTTCACAGCTAAGGTGCGGAGCACCACGTTGCCGGCCATGCTGTGTCCCCAGAGGCCGATTTTGTTGGGGTTAACAAAATCGGCTGTTGCCAACGCCGCATACGCGTTAAGCGTATCCACCACATAGTCACTTGAATAATAGGCTCCATTTGCTTCACCTTCAGACTTACCATGCCCACGTAAATCAATTTTAAAAACCACCATGCCATTGCGCGCTAAATAATCAACGTAAGCTTCATACTTTTCTGTTGTACGATACGAATCTGGTGGAATGTATCCATGGATGAACACAACTGCGGGCCAACCTCTCTCAGGTTCTTCTCCATTTGGGATAGTAAGCAAACCATTGACCTGAAGAGAATCTGAGTTGTAGTTGGTTAGATAAGAAGTGTAATTTGTAGTTTTAGTTAGTAGTTTAAGTTCGCCGAGTTGACCGCCATATGATTGTTGTCGCAAAAAAGGAATGGTCAATTCAGTAAATGGTATGGGGGTAAGTTGTGGTTGAGTGCTTTCTATAGCACTTGATTTTGAAGTTGATTGATTTGTAGCATCCTCACCACGTTGTTTAAAAATGAAAAATAGAATACCGAAAATCACAATAAAAAATAAGAGGAAGACGAGGTGTTGGGATACAAGTATTGTTCTCAGCTTCATGGCTGTTTGGGTAGTATACAGGATTATTTAAGAAATAAATCTTTAATAAAAATCCCTACAATTGCCGATGCTGAAATTGACATTATCACCGTAATGATCCAGCCAAACAGATTGGAAATTGTGCCGTTTGTGTAATTATTCATAATCTTTTTGTTATTCGATATGAGCATAATGAGAACGAGTAGTGGTGGGGCACAAATACCATTCAAAATTGCAGTATAGTACAACATTTTGAATGGGGGTATGTGTGTAAAATTAGTCAATAATCCAACGAGTGTTGCAATTATAATCACTCCATAGAAAGCATGGGCCTGACTGAATTTTCTGTACAAGCCCTCTTTCCAACCAAATGCCTCAGAGAACGCATAGGCAGCCGAACCGGCAAGAACAGGTACAGCAAGCAGTCCAGTGCCAATGATTCCTGCGGCAAAAAGTAGATAGGCAAAATTACCCGCCAGTGGCCGAAGTGCCTGAGCCGCTTGGTCGGCAGACTGAATCTCTGTTATGCCATGTTGGCCTAGTGTTGATGCGGTGGTCACAATGATAAAGAACATCACTAAGTTAGAAAATAGCATGCCGATGGTAGTATCAATGCGTAAATCTTTGATATCTCGCTTGGTGAACCTGGGAATCCCGGCGCCCATGCTTCTTAATTTGCCACTTTTCACTTCTTCTTCAACCTCTTCGCTTGCCTGCCAGAAAAATAAGTAGGGGGAAATGGTTGTACCTAGGATGGCTACGATGTTGAGTAAATATGCGCTGTTGAAAGTGAACTCCGGCAGAAAAGTGCTCGTAAGAATCAACATCCAATCTTGTTTCACAACAAATGCAGTGATGATATAGGCAAATAATGAGAACGTAAAATACTTGAGAATATTGGCGTAGGTGCGATAGGGCACAAAAATCTGTAACAGCAAACAGATTGCAGTAATACCGATGAGCAAAATGAAGAAGGGGATATTGAAGAGTAATTGAGCGGAGGCAGCCATGGCACCTAAGTCAGCACCGATATTAATAGTATTGGCCAAGAGCAGAATAAACACTGAGAAGTAAAGGATTTTTTTGGAATAATTCTGCTTAATTACTCCTGCTAGTCCTTTGCCAGTGACGATGCCAATCCTGCCACACATTTCTTGAATGATTGTCATGAAAGGAAATGAAAAGATAGCCGTCCATAATTGGTGATAACCAAAGATAGCGCCAGTTTGCGAATAAGTAGCGATACCAGACGGATCGTCATCAGATGCCCCGGTTATGAAACCGGGGCCAATCTTGTGAAGCAACTTTTTAATTTTCCGTAGCATATCGATGTGTCCATTTTACACTGAATATGGAGGCTGAGATATAATAAATCAATATGACTGAGAATGAATTCTCATGAAAACTGAAGTAAGAAGACCTAGGACGCTCGAGGCATATGCCCAACGAGTTAGTCCGATTCAATCAGATCGAATCTCGGCAATTCACGTTGACCCAAGCATTGGTGGAGTGGAATTAGAATGGATGCAGACTGAATCTGATTATCCCAGTTTTATTTTTGTGGGTTTTACTGATTCAGAGCAAGCTAAAGAAAAATCTCCAGATAAGTGGAAAAAAAATCCTCAGTACATCATTGAAGATATAGCCGTTGGAGCTGAGGCGAGAACGGGGATAAGAAATCCGCTGAACTCTCTTCGTGCGGTACTGACCTTACTTGCTACTATTGAGGAGGTTGCTTTATCAGTCAGACCTTTCATCCATATTGTTCGCGCAAATGCACGTTCTCAACCATATTTAAAAGTCTTAACCGAACTGGGAATTTACCATCTTTCTGATTCACTTGGAAATCTCTCGGAAATACCCCAAATGCTTCGTGAAGATGAAATGCTATTTGCATCCAGTTACCCAACACACCAATTTGGAATGTTAAAAAAGTTTGTAATCCCAGAATTTGTCGATGCGCTGAAGGATTTTATCGAACGTAATACCGTTGATCGCTCAGCATGAATTGCCACTCAAGCCGAGATAATTA
>DAOQVB010000074.1:0-4320 GCA_035341315.1 Candidatus Woesebacteria bacterium
ATCTTGAAGAACAGTTGTTTTTGCTCCGACCACCGAGCGAAGAGGCTACCAATCGGAGGGGAATTCGTGTGCTAGCCGATACATCAAGAATTATCGACGGAGAAAGACAGTTAATTGGCCATCTAGCCAATTACGATGAGGTTCTGCCAGATGGTGCTCAAATTTTTGAACTACCAGTGACTCGTGCGTGGGGTAACAACCTCGAATTGGTCTCGCACTTGGCAAGACAACATCGAGTGATCCAAATTCGAGGAGGCAAACATGTGGGACAATCGATAGCTCCATTAGGGCTTCTTGATAACTCAAGCGCCCACATTGATGGTGATTATGATGATCGAGCTGATCAGATCGACTTGAAGTTAATCCAAACAGCACTAGATCATCCCGAAATTTTTTTAGATGCAACCTGTAGAGGATTTCAATTGGTTTTAGCACATCTACTTGGCTTACTTCCTGAAGAAGTACCAAATCATCGATCTGCTCCTGGTGATCCAGCAACTATCCACCAAATAACAAACGTTGTGAAAAAACTATATGGGCCTCATGCTCCAGTTGCGCTTCGTACTTTACATCAATTTGACGTTAACAGCTATCACATGCAGGGATTTCGTTTAGAAATGATTGAACCCCACCTAGACGTTCTTAAGGAGAATGGTTTCTATGTGACCCATGTTAGTCAAGAAGATGAAGTTGTGGAAATGTTATTTCGACTCAATAAAAGAGGTGAGGTCAGCGGATTACTCAAGCAATTTCACCCAGAAAAAATGAAAGGAAATCCAGTGGGCGACCTATTTATAGCTTGGCAAAAGGAGGCTATACGACGAGCGGTTTTGTAGAAGGTAACTTTACCCAACAAATAGTGTGATGCACTTAAGATTTAAAATGAAGGATTTGCTATAATGATTCCTTATGAATTCCGACATTCAGCACGTGGCGATTATTATGGATGGTAATCGCCGATGGGCTAAACAAAAGGGTTTAAGCCCCACCGATGGTCATCGTGAAGCGGCGGTGAAAACCATCGAACCTCTCATTCAAGAATGTGTGGATCAAAAAATTCCCTATGTCACCTTTTGGGCGTTTTCAACTGAAAATTGGAAGCGAGATAAAGAAGAACTCTCGGCAATATTTAATGTTTTTCGGTTTGCCCTCAAGAATTTAGCAATAAAATTTATTAAAGAAGGGGTGAAATTAAATATTCTTGGCGAAGTCAATCGTTTTCCAGATGATATTGCTAAACAATGTTTAGATTTTGTTAACAAGACGCGCAAGAACTCAAAAATTACTGTGACATTTGCACTGAACTATGGGGGAAGAGCAGAAATTATAAAAGCTGTAAAAAAAATTGTGGAACAAGGTTTGGATTCAGATGAAATCACTGAAGAATTATTTACATCTAACCTTAACACCTCAGAAATACCAGATCCAGACTTAATTATCAGAACGGGGGGAGAACAGAGGCTTTCTGGATTTATGCCTTGGCAATCAATATATTCAGAGTTAATTTTTACTCCCACGTTGTTTCCTGATTTTTCGGTGGAACAATTCCGATTGGCACTGGAAGAATTTCGTCAAAGAGAGCGACGGTTTGGCGGTGATGCTAAGTAATGTCTTGGCCTTGAATTGTGTTTTTCAGTAACTGTAAATATACTTCCAGTTTATCATCGTCCGTTAGAGCGATAGTTCTTGAATCTAGCCTCTCACGGATTCTCATTCTTTCGTGCATACTGCGCGCGCTCTCGATTTGCTGATTTGCCCTTTTTGCTTGAACCTGAGTTTCTAATTGTTCAAATTCCGACAAAGCGCGCGCTGCGGCGACTATTGCTTTATCAACATATTCACCATCTTCTTCTAATTCATGTATCAGTCTATAACACCCAAGCGTAAAATTTTCCTTAGAACCGACCATTGATGTAAGTTGCTTGGAGGTATCGGTGAGAGCCTCGATGCTTTTTTGAGCACCTCGGACTACTGTCTTCAATTGTTCTGCTTCATCGCCACCTGCCTCGATTTTGCTCACGAGCAAGGTTAATGCATCTACAATAAGGGCAAAAGCTTTTTCTGCCGTCGTTTCTCTCTTTCCGATAATTTCATCAGTAGGTTCTCGGGTTTCCCACACATGATCTAATGACATACGAGAAAGTATACTTCGTTGTCCGAAAATATCCAAGTTGACACCTCTGAGGCCTCGGCTTGATTGGTGTGATATACTATCCACCTTGTAAAAAGTTGGGTTGATTTGGTGTACGGTCCTGATTTTACCAAATAAACCTCTTAGTCGAAAAAAATCGACTAGAAAGAAGGACAAAGTTATGTTAGACGTTACTTCACTTCCAGATAAAGCACCAGATTTTGATCTGCAAGAATTGTTTGGTGCTGGTATGCATTATGGTCATCACAAAAGTAAGTGGCAACCAAGAATGACCCAGTACATTCATAGTGAGAAAAATGGTGTTCACATCATTGATTTGGCAAAGACCGCTCAGCAAATGCGCTTGGCGTACAACTTACTATATCAACTCGGAGCCCAGAAGAAATCAGTTATCATCATCGGTACCAAACGCCAAGCGCGTGAATTAGTAAAACAGGCTGCAGAAACTTCAGGCATGATGCACATTACCGCTCGCTGGTTGGGTGGATTGATGACCAATTGGTCTCAGGTCAAAAAATCTCTCAAAGATATGGTTGATACCGAAGCAAAATTAGCTGAAGGTAGCCTAAAAGGCAGGACTAAGTACGAATTAGTGAAAATTGAAAAAGAAGTCTCAAGAGCTAAAAGATTTTTTGATGGTATTCGCTCTATGAACGATTTACCTGCAGCATTAATCATCATTGACCCAGGAAAAGAAAAGATAGTTGTGGCAGAAGCGGAAAAAGTTGGTGTCCCAGTGATTGCGTTGGTAGATACCAATACAAATCCAGACTTGGTAGACATTGCTGTGCCAGGTAATGATGATGCAATCAAAAGTATTGAGTGCTTTTTACAACACATGTCAAAGGCGTATGTAGCTGGAAAAGCTGGTGGAGTAGAGCCAAGCAAAATTAATGTTGCTGAGACCGTAAAAGCAGCAGTTGTGACTACTCCTGAAGAAAAACAAACTGTTGAACCAATAGTAGCTAAAGAGGTGACAAAACCTGTAGCAAAACAAGTTGTAAAACCGGCAGTGGAGCAAAAAGTAACTGCTAAAACAGTTAAAGCTTCTAGTCCTAAAGTAATCAAAAAACCAGTTGTCAAAGAAGTAAAAAAAACCACTAAATCTGCCAAAGTTACAAAAACTTCAGCAAAGAAAAAGGAGTAAAAATGTCTATTAATGCTGCCGATATTAAAAAATTAAGAGAAGAGACGGGTGCGGGAGTACTTGACTGCCAGAGGGCACTTGCAGAAACAGAGGGAAATTATCAGCAAGCCATGGCGTTGGTAAAAGAGCGTGGTTTAGCCAAAGCCGACAAAAAGTCGGACAGGGAAACTAAAGAGGGTGCAATTTTTTCGTATGTTCATAGTGGTGGCCGAGTGGCTGCATTAGTTGAATTAGTTTGCGAAACAGATTTTGTGGCACGTAATGCGGAATTTCAAGCTCTTGGTAAAAATATCGCTATGCAAGTTGCAGCTATGAATCCAGAAAATGTGGAAGAGTTGCTCGAGCAAGAATATATTCGCGACGGTGGCGCAACCATCAGCTACTTAGTCAAAGAATTAAGTGGTAAAATTGGCGAAAAAATTGCTGTAAGCAAGTTTGTGCGCTACGAATTGGGTGTTTAGGTTATCAACATTGCATCACCAAAGCTATAAAATCGATATTGCTCACTTATTGCTGTTTGGTATGATTTACCAATCAAACTCTTATTGAATGATGTGAAATTTTCTGGTGTATTTGGTGCACTAACAAATGCCGAAACCAAGGTGAGTAGGCTAGATTTAGGTAAATGAAAATTGGTTATCAATCCATCCACGCTCCGAAATTTATACGGTGGAAAAATAAAAAGAGCAGTTTCGCTGGTTTTCGGTTCAATTAGTCCCTTAGAATTTGTGCAACTTTCGAGCGTGCGGGCTGATGTCGTCCCCACCGCTATAATTCGTCGCTTTTCTTGTTTAGCTTGGTTGATTTGTTGAGCCGTCATATCGCTGACCGAAAACCATTCTGCGTGAAGTTGTTTTTCTGCAAAAACTGTTTCTTTGAGTGGAGCAAAGGTGCCTAACCCAACATGTAGGGTGATTGGGAGAATTGAAATGTCTCGTAAAGCCAATTCTTTGTCTAGTTCTTTGGTGAAATGCAATCCGGCTGTGGGCGCTGCAACAGAGCCCTCATGTTTTGCATACGT
>DAOQVB010000075.1:0-4168 GCA_035341315.1 Candidatus Woesebacteria bacterium
ATGATTTTTCAGAATATGGAAAGATCGTTTCCCAAATAGTACTTGAGGATGAAATACTTTAGTACCAGGGGAGAGATTCGAACTCTCGACCTTGGGTTTATGAATCCCATGCTCTAACCAACTGAGCTACCCTGGCACATGCCGTTTTCTTTCGGCAAAGCAGGATTATACCAAGAATTGACGTTTCTTCCTATGCTGTTACAATAGCAGACGTCATCGATCAAGTTGTCGATAGTGCGCGGGGTAGTGTACGGTGCACGTGAGGCTCATAATCTTACAGGCCGGGTTCGACTCCCGGCCCCGCAACAATAGCAAAATTTAATTAAACATCCAACTAAAATATTCTTTTTTTGTTGTTTAATTTAAACAGATTTCTAAGTACAAATATATTTAGTGCGTTTTCAACGTACTTTTTTGATTGCCCTGCGAGCAATGCCTAAGTGACCTGATAGTAATTTGGGTTTACCCTCAAGTAATTGTTGCACGCTGATCCAGCGCGCTCCTGCGCTATCTGGTCTCACAGTCACTGTTGGCTTTTCAGCTAATTTCCCAACATAACTATATGTTGTCCAACCAGCAGTATTAGTGGATACATCAACAAACTGAAGCAAACTTGCGGTCAAAACAATTCCAAGTTCTTCCAAAATTTCACGCTCTGCGGCTTTTAGACCCGCCTGTATCATTTGCTCCAGAGTTAAAACTAGCCACGGATTTTCTACAGAGTCAACTTCAACAATTCCAGAAAAATCTTTTTTATCAGCTTCAATTTTTCCGCCTGGAAGTGCAGCCACATATGGTTGCACCTTTGACCAACCCGGTCGAATAGTGAACAGTACCTCGTCAGCATATTTTTGACCTGATTTAGGATCAACGTCGGAAGCAATCAAAACAGCCCGTGAAACTGAAGTTTTCAGTGATTGATAACTAACTTCTGATGATTTCATGAACTGGAATATATGCAGAACGTATAAATAGTCAAGTCTGATTTATTGTAACTTAACACCGCGCGGGTTGTTTGATGTAAAAAGCTATCGTTTTTTTGTCAGCGTAACAAACAAGATCAATAGCACGCTTGTAGTTAAAGAAAATATCGGGAGAAACCACTTGTTCATAAATGAGTCTATTCGAGCATCTTGAGGATTTTGAGGATCATATAAAACAGCTACAGTTGTATTTGGAGTGGTCTTTTGTTTTGTAACTGATTCGACCGTTGTTTTGGATGAAAGACGATTAACAAATGATATTGTTTCGCCAGTATCAGTAATAAATTCAATTTTTGAAGATGAATCACAATTGTCAAAATCACTGCCACTACAGCGTTCAACGTAATCAACTATGGTTCCGCTTGCTCGTTTTGCATGTTGCAAGAAAGAAACCTGGATATATACCAGATAAAACGACGTAAAGAACAACAATAAAGAAATGAGAAATAAAAAGCCTCTGAGAAAATTTGACATAATTTAGTTGTTATTCAGCTATTAAAAAACGGCGTTTTTGTGAACGCCGTTTTTTGAGTTTCATAAAGTAGTTACTTTTTCTTCTTAGCAACTTTCTTTGCAGCTGGTTTCTTTACCGCTTTCTTGACTACTTTTTTTACCGCTACTTTTTTCTTAACCGTTTTTTTGACTACCTTCTTGGCAGCCGCTTTCTTTTTTTTGACAGGCATACTATTCTCCATACTAACCTAAAAAAACCAGAGGTTAATTTAGGACTTTACTATTAACTCATTCTAAAGAAAAAAGAGCGATACTGTCAATGAGTAGCAGTCGCATCGTACGTGAATTTCATCTCATTGATGGCGATAAAGTCATCAAGGACCTAGGTTTGACCAGCAAGGCTTGGAACAGTATCCATGATCATTTGATAGATCGGGCACTTCAAGTTGAACCAGGCATACATGTGGTTATTTCGCAGGCCTTGATACCATTGATTAGCGGTTTATGATATGCTAGCTCATGATTTGATGTAGAAAAAACTTTTTACAAATCTGATGAAAGGAACACATGCAAGACGAAATTAGGCGGGCTGGAGAAGGAGATGTGGAACCCACAGAATTCGACAAAGGGCCGGTAGACCTGCCAGATGAAACTCCTGAGCAAAAGATACAATCATTTACATCATTGATACAGATATATGACTTTGTCCTTAAAGTTAAAGAAGAGCAACTCGGAGGTGAGGTTTGGAATCTATTAAAAACACGTGCTTTGGCAATTTGTAAAGAATATGCTGAGATTTTAAAGACCAATCCAGAAAACTTAACTGCATACCGACTTGAGCTTTCAAATATAGGTCGCTGTAATCTTTTTGATACCACAGATCTTGAAAATTTTGCTAGACAATGGGCAGACGCTGTTACGCAGAAACCAGAATAAGTAGTTACGCTAATTAGCGTAATTGTGAATCAAACCTCCTCTTCAATCTCGATTACTTGGTGCGGACGTTGCTGTTTCTTAGTTGAGTACCAGAACACCACGCTCCAAAAAAATTGAGATAGTTTTGCTTTCACCCAAAGAACTTGATGAGTTAATTGACTCCAACCAGATTCAAGCAGCACTGACAATCGCAGCATGGAGATTGGCAAAAAATAAATATTTTCGTTAAAAAATTATTTCCATCCAAACTTTCCAGTTGGTTATAGTTGGAGTTGGAGAGGGTGGAGGGCTAATTTGTGGAGCGATAGAAGGAATTTGTATCACAATATCTCCCTCTTTTTGTTGACGCAATTCGTTACGAAGAACCTTTTCTTGATTGAAGGGCAATTGAGACTCCTCAAGTTGTTTCTGTAATTGCTCCTGTTTGCTTTTGAGAGACTCAACCTCTAGTTGATTTTTTTCAACCTGAATTCCTCTTTGTGTTGTGAGTTTTTGAGTGGATCGCAAAGATAAAACAAATAGAACTGCCAATATTCCTACGAGCAACATAAACGCTGGGTGAGAAAGGACTCTGCGCATTGCTATTTAACCTCCAATATGATACTATAAGCCTATTGTTGAGTGCTTGAATGGTATTCAGGCTCTATAAAGATCCATCATGACATGTTTATAGTCGTGATACAATAGACGCCAGCCCAAAGTACAAGACAAGTAAGTAGAGACATTCTAGTATGCAGAAACTGTTAAGTGAAGCACAAGCTCAATTCGTAAGTAGTCTCCAGGATGCTGGTAAGGCTCGCGCTACTGTGTTGGCCTATGGAAAGGACGTAGAACAACTAGTAGATTTTGTGGCAACTCTAGGCAAAATGTACGCAGGTGAAACCACTTCTGAGGATATCGACGCTTTTAAAGAACTACTCAAGAAACAAAGATACACCGGTAAGTCTATTTCGCGAAAAATTAATTCGATTAAAGCCTTCTTTCGCTTTATGGTAACTGAAAAGCTCATTGACACGAATCCAGCTGGCATAATTGCCCATCCCAAATTTGATCAATCTCCTCCAAGAGTATTGTCAAAAATCGAGTATCGCGCTCTGCGTGATGCTGCACGTGGTGATGCCAGAATGTGCGCAGTAGTTGAAATTTTATTGCAAACAGGTATGAGAATTAGCGAATTAGCAGCACTTCAGCTGACTGATGTAGATTTTGAGCGCAATGTAGTAACAATTGTTCCTCAAAATTCACGAGGTGGCCGCAAAGTTCCACTCAATACTGCAGCTAAAAAAGCTTTAATGGAATATCTTGAAGTGCGGCCACGTGCCAGAGAAAAGACCTTCTTTTTGACCAAAACCTGCAGACCATTTTTGGTGAGAAACATTAGAACTGCCTTAGATAGATATTTCCGCATGGCAGGCATCAAAGAGGCAAAGGTCAATGACCTTCGCCATACCTTTGTGGCCGAACAATTGAAAGCTGGGACTCCATTAGTCTATGTCTCTCAATTAGTTGGTCACAAACGCATTACCACTACCGAAAAATATCTGAAATTAATTGACGCTCCCGAAATGGAGCCCAATGTTCAGATTGAAGAGCTGTAATACCATATTTAGCAAGGGAGCACGCTATGCAGTTTAATCTCAAATTAATGAGTTTTATTTTTGTGAGCGTGTTTTTACCGTTATTATTCCTTTTTTCATTAATTTCAAAATCTAATGCCGATGGAGGAGTTCGGCTGGACAGCTCAAGCTTAAGAGTTGGTACGATAACTGAATTGAGTGCTACTATTGCAGGAAGTC
>DAOQVB010000076.1:0-4049 GCA_035341315.1 Candidatus Woesebacteria bacterium
GTGATAGACTAATCGAGTCTGCTCAGACTAACAGAATGTGTTGCTATGGGTAGAAAACTTTCAGAACAAGAAGGTATTATGGAAATGCAACTGACGCCAGTAGAATACATACTTTCTTCCAAGGTGGAGTATGTAACTAACGACCAGAGCGGCTTGAGCACTTGGCAGAAGTTGCTTGGAAAAATACGCCAGGCTGATAGAGTCCGAGTAGATTGGGACGGACAGTCTAAGGAAGGATTATTTCAACTTGGTATGGCTTTCGCTTTGCGAAAGCCCATCATGATCGACAGCTTGCCCACTTTTGATGATCAAACCAAATCATTTCCTCGAATGATCACTGCGTGGGCAGAACAACCGGAGTTTGAATCAGGCTCCATACCAGATCTTCAAAAGAAGATCTTTCTCATTTGTCCGGTTCGAAACCAAGATGATGTCACTCGAGAATTACTAGAAGAATTGGCCCAAGATCTTCAAGTGTACTATCCAGCAAAGGAAACCAACCAACTTGATGAAACTGGGGGGTTACGAATATGTGCTGACAATCGATTTGCGATGGAGTCAGCACGAGAGGTCTGGTTTGTTTGGGACGGCCTTTCTCAAGGAAGCATTTTTGATCTAGGTATGGCATTTGCGCTGGCAAAACCGATTAAGCCGATCAAGCTACCGCCAGCAACCAGCGAACCCTCATTTCAGAATTTTGCCCGAAAGTATTCAACTTGATCAAAGTCAGTTTTCAACAAAATGATTTAGGTAATCTGAATCGTATCCTCATGCCTATATCCAAACTTGCCTGGCAGATAGATACCAGGCTCGATGGTGATAGCCATGTTTTTTTCGATGAGTTGTTGGTTGCGACTGTTGAGTGAGGGCGGCTCGTGGATGTCGAGTCCTAGGCCGTGGCCGGTGGTGTGAATGAACTGCGAGCCGTAGCCGGCTTTTTCTATCACGCCACGAGTCACTGCATCAATCTGCGAAGCAGTAAGAACTGTAGGTCTACGCTCCACAAGTTCAACAGCTTTTTGATATGCATCCTGAACTGCTTGCTCAATTTTCGAGAACTCAGGAATTGGATGATTACCAAACCAGATGGTCCGCGTCATGTCTGCTCGATAACCCCACCAAGTTGCTCCAAAATCTATCAAAATTGGCATTTCATCAACGAGCGTAAGTTCCCCAGGCTGGTAGTGAGGTAGAGCGGTATGTGAGCCGAAAGCGACAATGGTGGGAAACGCCAATTTTCGACTGCCATTTTTTTTCATCAAATCTTCAAGTAAATCAGCCACTTGCATTTCTGTAATTCCAGCCTTCAGCTGTGGAACTAATTGGTTAAAACTAATAAGTGAGATTTCACAAGCCCGACGAATAGCATTTTGTTCGTCTTCGTCCTTGATCATTCGTAATTTCCAAACAAAGTTACGATCTAGTGCCTGGATTGGTTTACCATACGAATTGATCAAGGCAAGATACTCGGTTGCGAGAAGTGAACGCATGTCCACGAAGAGAGTCTCCACTCTCGATTGAATATTCGGGTTTTTAATGTGGGATAAGAGTGTTGTTTCTGAGCTGTCCCCAACAATAGTAGTATCTGGGATTTCAGGCATCACGGTGAGTGGAGGAATAAAAAGTATTGTCTTAGATTTATCAAAATAAGCTAAAGCTTCGCGCTCAGTGGGTTCTAAAAATTCTGAAAAACCGATAAAGTAATCAATGTCAGTAGCCCTACTGAGGAGGACTGCGCTTTGTGATGGGAGAAGTGAGAGAAGGCGAGATCTGCGCAAACTGTGCTGATCTCGCTTGTTGCTCATCTTAGTTTTCCTCGCGTTTATCGAGTGTGGCGAGTGAGCGAATGATTGTTGCAGAATTTGATTTTTCTCCTTTAAAACCCACAACTAAAACGGTTAAATCCTTTTCAAAATTATCGATAGTTGTTTGGGCGCCATTAGCATTTTGAAACTTGGTGGTCTTCAGAACCGAAAAAGTATTACTTATGCCAGAAGACCGACTTATCACAGTAATGGAACTACTTGTTATACTGTCAATGATGCCAAGCTCAACCATCGGTTGCGCGGCAATTGGATTGGTAGTAAAAACGGTAATTTGTTGAGGTGTAAAGTTGGAATTGGATGTTTCTTTTGAGCGATCAACGCTGTTGGCGCCGATAACAAGTACCCAATTGTCAACTGCGATGTCTGAGGTTTTAATTGTCTTTGTGCCTTGTTTGACCCGAACGGATTCAGGCAGTGGAATACTGTTAATTCCATCAGCTGTAGTAATCGTAAGCGAATCATCTGTGACTCGCTCAACTTTGCCGTAAATGGCTCTTCGAAGTTGATTAATACTTTCAATTATATTAGTTAATTTTTTCTCTTGTTCTTGACTAAGTTGCTTATTAATTCGTTCATTAATGGCTTTATTAATACTCTCAGGGTTTGGGGTAGCGCTACCACCATCTCCAATGTCTTTACCCTCCAACCGGACATCAATTGACCCGCTTTTTGTACTCGTTTGGGCAGAAATGGAAGTTACAGATTGACTAACTGAGCAAGAAAAAATTGCTAAGAAGCAAATTGTAATGAAGAGCTGGCGAGTTGAAATGGTTTTATTGTTCATGGTTTATCTAACTTTCCCAGATGTTATCTGGCACTTTGACTTGCCTCTGGAGAAACTTCAATTGGCACTTCTTTTTCGTATACAACTACTCGGTCTGCAGAGAAAGTCACCCCATCCTGATTAGCAGCTACTATGGTGAAAAAATTGGGTCCTTCTTTTAATGTTAGAGCTAAGCTAAATGCGCCTTTGTCGTCCGCCTCGGAAATTTGTTGTGTATCATTGGCAAATAGTACCAACAATGCATTTGGGTCAGATTTGCCAGTAATGGTTATATCGGCATCTGCAGAAATAAGTCCTTGGGTTGGATAACTAATTGATAATCTGGCCAAGTCATCTGGAGAAGGAGAAGCTGAGGGGGAAATATTTTCAGCAAGAGGGGGTGTGGCCACACTCGAGTCATTTACGGACTGCAGTTTGTACACGCCAACCGTAACCAAGAGGCCAAAAAGCAACCCGATAACCACCGCAATAATGGTTTCTTTATGCATAAACTTTAGTATACCGTTAAAGTAAGACTTACGTTTGTACAGTGCTATGGTAACATAAGGGCACAAGGGGGACTATGCAAATCGTTTATCTCGGTCATTCATCGTTCAAATTGAAGGGAAAAAATGGGAGTGTGGTAACCGACCCATTCTCTCAAAGTTCTGTTGGCTTCTCATTTCCATCAACCACCACAGATATTATTACGGTGTCTCATCAACATGCTGATCACAACGCCATAGGGTTACTAAAACCAACCAGTCGTAGAGAGCGACCTTTCCTTGTCACTCAACCTGGAGAATACGAAGTGGGTGGTATCTCGGTTTTTGGTGTACCAACATTCCATGATGACGTAGCTGGCGCACTTAGGGGAAATAATACTGTTTTTACCATTTTTCTTGAGGGTATTCGATTGTGTCATTTGGGTGATCTGGGTCATCCGTTATCAACCGAACAAGTTGAAGCAATTGGGAGTGTTGACGTGTTATTTTGTCCGGTGGGGGGAGTTTTTACCTTAGATCCAGCGGCGGCAGTTAAAACTATACGGCAACTTGAACCATCTATTGTTATTCCTATGCATTACAAAACAGCTAAACATGAGCCATCTATTTTTGGAGAGCTAAAAACTGTTGAAGAATTTTTGCACACGTATGGAGTAGAGGTTGAACCGGTAACAAAATTAGAGATCACTAGTCTAAAACTGCCCGAGGAAACTGAAGTTGTGGTTCTTACCCCCACAGCTTTATCCGAAGCGTAGTCTATGGCAGCACAAAGAATTCCACCACATTCATTGGAAGCAGAGGAATCGGTTTTGGGTTCAATCCTGATTGATCCCGAAGCGATTATTAAAGTGGCGGAACTACTTTCGCCACCGGCGTTTTATGAATCCAAGCATCAGGCGATCTACGCAGGTATGGCTGGATTGTACGAAAAGCGACGACCAATTGATGTTGTGA
>DAOQVB010000077.1:0-4007 GCA_035341315.1 Candidatus Woesebacteria bacterium
ATCTACGCAGGTATGGCTGGATTGTACGAAAAGCGACGACCAATTGATGTTGTGACCCTGACTGAAGAATTGAAGAAACAAAATTCGCTCAAAGAGATTGGTGGGGCAAAAGAAGTCGCTCGATTATCCTCAGTGGTACCTACGGCAGCTAACGTTGTCCATTATGCGCAATTGATTGCGGAAGCTTATACCAAGCGAAGACTCATTTCATTGTCCTCAACAATCACTCAGGCGGCTTTTGATGATTCTCAAGATGCAACGGGTGTGATGGATTTGGCCGAGCAAGAAATATTTAGCGTATCTCAACAACAGGATAAGCGCTCATTTATTTCACTCAAAGATACCTTGGTGGAAAGTTTTGAAAGAATTGATGAATTGCAAAGATCTGGAGAGGAGCTGAGGGGGGTACCAACCGGATTTCAAGATCTAGATCGAATTTTAGCTGGTTTGCAGAAGTCAAATTTAATTGTATTGGCAGCTAGACCAGGTATGGGGAAGACTGCTTTGGCTTTAAACATTGCGCAACACGTGAGCGTGCACGCAAAGAAGAAGGTCGGAATTTTTTCACTCGAAATGTCCAAAGAAGAGCTAGTTGATCGTTTATTGGTTGGCCAGGCAGATATTGATGCTTGGAGATTAAAAACAGGTAGATTAGATCAACAAGACTTTTTGAAGCTATCTGATGCTATGGGAGTCCTGGCAGATGCGCAATTATTTATTGATGATACCCCAGGACTTTCAATATTTGATATGCGCACAAAAGCCCGTCGTTTGATGATTGAGCACTCGATTGACTTACTGTTAGTTGACTATTTGCAACTGGCTCACGGTAGAACAATGGACAATCGGGTGCAAGAGGTGAGTGAAATCTCGCAAGGTTTAAAAAATATTGCACGAGAGCTCCGTATCCCCATTTTGGCACTTTCCCAGCTTTCTCGTGCAATTGAAAGTCGGGGAGAAAAAACACCTCAACTCTCAGACTTGCGAGAATCGGGTGCTATTGAGCAGGATGCGGACGTAGTGATGTTTTTGTACCGAAAAGATGAAGAAAAACGCGAGGCAGTGAGCGTCAAAATTGCGAAACACCGAAATGGGCCTATCGGAGATATTGAATTATACTTCCGTGGCGAACGAATAAAATTTTACGGAATGGAAAAACACCGAGAGGCGATGACACAGCATTAGGAACAAAAAAATTACGCCGATTTTGTATACCCAAACAACATATACATCAGTGTGCCTGAGAGTACCAGAAAGAGTACTAAAAAACCAAGATTACTTTTCATACGACGGAAGGATTGGTTGGGATTTGGTGAGTCCACACTGACAATAATAACAGCTGCGATTACAAACCAGATTGCTCCTCTGGCAACTACCGACCAAATGCTGCTTGGGTCAAAAAGTGTTTGAATTATGTCGTTAATAATCGATTGCATGGTTAGTTGCAACAAAAAAGCAAGGCGATGATACAATTGTTTCGCTCTATACTATAAGTGTAGCATGAACAAAGCCGAGGTGCTGGAATAGGTAGACAGGTCGGTCTCAAAAACCGATTCCCGCAAGGGAGTGAGGGTTCAATTCCCTCTCTCGGCACAAGAATAATAAAATTCAAAAAACTATGATCTACAACATTGCTTTGGTTTTAGCCTTACTTTGCGCCGGATTTGTTTTCTGGAAGCGTGGTAAAGAAGAGCACTTTGCGGAAGATCAGTTATTTGATGGATTTTTACTTTCGGTTTTGGGAGGGATTGTAGTAGCACGATTTACGTATGTCTTATTGCACTTTGATACATTTGGTTGGACCTTGGTTTCTTGGTTAAACATTTTCAGCCACGGTGGTCTTTCTTTATCCTTTGGATTCGTCTCTGCAATCTTTTTACTCATTCGGTTTAGCAAAAAACAAAATTGGGAATTTTTTGGAATTCTTGATATGTGGTTACCCGGAGTCGTATTGGCAGCTGGTGTGGTGCAATTTGGTATCTTCTTACAATTTCAGTTGCAACCAGCTATCTTAGTAGCGGGCGTGTTACTGTTAGTCATGAGCCGCTATTTGTATTGGTTGGAGTATAGATATCGAACTTTTGCTTGGTATAAATCTGGCCAAGATGTAGCTAAATCGGGATTTATCACCGCTGTTGGCCTGATTTTCCTTGGGCTGATATTTTTGACAGTTTCGTTTTTCCCATTAGGTAAATCGATAGCTTTAGCCGAGATTGTGGACCGAGCACTCTGTCTTTTTGGCGTAGTGTTTGGTTTTGGTTTGTTACTTAATCGATCAGGTGTTTTGGCAAAAAATAAAAAGCGACAATGAGAAGGAGAGTAACCCTCTTTATTTTTTTCTGTTTTTGTTGTTTGGTTGCAGATCAGTTGAGTAAGTACATGGCTTTTCAACAAGGTTATGCTGTTCTAAATTCAGGGATTGCCTTTGGATTTTTAGCTGGAGCTCCTTGGTTCTTTCTAATTACTGGTATAGTAGCGCTGAGTATTTTGGCTTTCTTTTTTTGGCACCACCAGCAAGGTTACCCTCTGCTACTCTTAGTTTTTGGAGCAAGTAGCAACCTAATTGATCGGATGCAATATGGTGGAGTGATTGATTGGCTGATAGTTCCTGGTTTGAATATAAAAAATAATCTCGCTGATTGGATGGTGGTCATTGCAGTAATTTGGTTGTTAGTGGTTGAATTCAAAAATATAAGGAACGAGTCAAAGTAGACTATACTATAGAGTATGTTAGAGATAGAGATACTATTTGAAGATGCCGATCTAGCGGTGATCAATAAACCTTCTGGGATTACTGTAAACGACGCTAGTACCAACCGAGGTGAGACGATCCAACAATGGTGGAATTCGTATTCGATCAATCAAACAATTCCCCAGGCTAGTAGTGAGTGGCATTCATTAATTCCCCCCAATTTTTCTTTGGAATATGGTACCCCAGAGGAAATATTTAGTCAGCGAGGGGGCATTGTTCATCGTCTAGATAAGGATACGAGTGGAGCATTGCTTTTAGCAAAAAACCCAGGTTCTTTGGTGGATTTGCTCGCTCAATTTAAAGAGAGGTTGGTGGGAAAAACGTATCAAGCTTTAGTACATGGTAGATTGGGTGTTCAGCGGGCTGAATTGAATTATCCAACCATGAGAAGTTCACGCGAACGACAAAAAATGTTTGTGCATCCAGACGGTAGGCCATCTGTCACGGTATATGAAGTTGTAGCCGAGTATCAGGACCCAACACAGCCAACTGAATTACTATCAATGGTTGAATGTTTGCCAAAGACTGGACGGATGCACCAGATTAGGGTGCATTTTGCACATATTCGGCATCCGCTGGTGAGCGACCGGCTGTACGCCGGTCGCAATCGCTACAAACAAGATATTACTTGGTGTCCCAGGCACTTTTTACACGCCAGTAGCATCGAATTTACTCATCCAAGAACCAAGCAGGTTGCGAGAGTAGAAGCGCCTTTGTTTGATGATTTGCGTAAAAGTCTTGATTTACTTCAGAAGTATAAGAGTTGACCAGCAAATAGTTTTCCGTCCTCAAAAAAAATATGGAAAAACAAATTTCAGTTGAAACAAAAACAACGATTAATTTTATCCAGCTATTTTTAACTCTCTGCATGCTATTTGCCATTTCGAGCGTTTTAACCTCTTCTAATAACTATGAAAGCGAAAGAGTTAGCAATCCATCATTATACGAAATCGGTCATGATGTGTACTCTCAAGTCTATGCAATGATGCGATCACTTAATTGTCCCCAACCAACTTTTTCAACTAATTTAGAAGTACTACAACGTCATCCAGAGTTAATAGATGCGTATGAGACATCAATGTCCAATTGGCTTGAATACTATTCAATTGATCCAAATAGTTTATTAGCACAAGCGATTGATGATGCACTATTCCGAGAAATGTTTGAGAGTGGCGACTGGTTTTTATGTATTGTAGATGGATTTGAGATGAGCGAGTTCAAAGCAAGAAAAGGCGACAGTGTTCAGAGAACAATG
>DAOQVB010000078.1:0-3984 GCA_035341315.1 Candidatus Woesebacteria bacterium
AGCCTGATCAAGAAAACAAGCTTTAATTATTTGCTGCCAATATTCTTCTAAACTTAAACCAACGATCTTCGCCTTGGCATCAACTCCCCAGAGAGCCAGAGTCCAAGTAAATTTACCTTGGATTTCTTTATCCATCAACCAATCACGATAGGGTTTTTGAGTATTTCGAGCCAACATAATGGAGTCTGGATCGACGTTTTTTAATTCTTCGGGAAATGGATCAGCTAAGATTCCAATTGAGTGATCGATCAAATCTGCTCTGGTTTGTAGGTGTTGTTCTGGAAAAAAAGTCAATTGTTCTTTTGAAGCCAGGGAATAATAGTCGCTATCGAATCCTGTAGGCAACAACCTCATTAACACATGTGCTCTAGTTTTTAAAAGTGTATTTTGTAGAGCCAACGCCAGGGGCTTAGCAACGTCTGGCACGAGGCATTGCACTACTTCGCCTGATTTTATGCCCTCTGTTTGTCCAAGCGCAAAGTGGACTAATACTTGGGCATATTTATTAAGAATTTCCGCTGGAGGAGAATAGTCAGTATGAATCATGAGGCATGATTGTACAAATGATTCTTTGAAACTACAAGCTAAGAAATTCTGGGTGATTTTGAAGGTAGATTTTAGCTAACTCGAGTGCCTTGTGACGATGGGATAAGCTATTCTTTACTGATATGCCAAGCTCAGCAAAAGTTTCAGAGTACCCGTTTGGTATAAAAATAGGATCATAGCCAAAGCCATCCTCCCCACGACATTCTTGAGCAATTGTGCCTTCCACCTCACCATCAAACGTTTGTGTCACTCGAGTGAGTGGGTGATACAGGCAAACTGAACAATGAAAAAAAGCTGAACGATTAGAAATAGTTTTCATTCTTGATAGAATGGCTTGACTGCGAGCTTCGTCAGAACCTGGAAACCAGCGAGCGCTTTGAACCCCTGGTTCACCATTGAGAGCAGTGATAATTAATCCAGAGTCTTCGGCAAGCGTCGGCAATTGCGTTATTGATGCGTAGTGTTTGGCCTTGATCGCGGCATTTTCAGCAAATGTAATACCAGTTTCTTCAACACTCGAAACTACGAGGGTAGGAAACTCAGAAAGATTAACAATATCTAGGCCTAGATCGCTGAGAATACCTTTAATTTCTGTCAACTTGCCTTGATTGGTTGAGGCAACGAGCAAGCGTGGCGACATTTATTGACCCATTTTACCCAATAAACCACCCAGACCGCCGGTCATGCTTTGTAATTTTTTAGCCGCTAATTCTTGAGATTTTTTAATTGCTTCATTGAGAACAGCAATTGCATCTTCACTTGAAATTCCCTGAACACTAAATTGCTTAATTTTTTGATCACCGGTAATCACAACCCGGATATCACCTTTTTCGATGACAATTTCTTCTTTACCAAGTTCATCTTGCATTTGTTTGGCTTGTTGACGCAATGAGTTTAAATCACCGAGCGCTTTTAATGGATTTTGCATAGTAGCCTTTCTAAATTACACTAGTTGGATTGTACTACATCTGTTGCAGAGTGGGGATCTGATTGTAAAAGTGCGGCGGCGACCCTTTCTGGAAGACTTGTGGGAACTTCATCAAGAAGCTCTGCCGCTACGGGCGCAGTTACAACTGATATATCAAAATGCACGTCGCCGCCAACCAAAGTATTGAGCACTGGTTGAATCGCAGCGTGATGTTTCAGATTTATGAGCTGTTCTTTGTGAAATTGATAATACACTTCTATTTCTAAACTATGATCGTTTGCTCGCTTCGGCTGGGCAGATCGAAATAATGCAGCTAATGTAGTGTTGTGGTTGGCTACTTCAGTTAAAAAACGTTGCCAGTTTTCAAGCAACTTCTGTGCATCCCCTTTGGAATTGCTTGAGTTGTTGACCTCAATTCTTTGAGGTGTTATTTTTTTAGTTACCGTTGTTCCATTGTCACCACTCCCTTTTTTTGTCTTCTGTTGAGATCGCTCAATTATATTTAAGCAAGTGATTTCTAGACTCAAAAAAGGAATGGGGTTGGGGGGGTACGAAATGGACTGAGTAAATTCTTTTAGTAAAAACAGGTTTATTGCAACTGTGCGGACTGGCTGAGAATCTAATTCTGGTAGATAGTGGAGTAACAAATCTTGATGAATAGTTTCTAATAACTGAGTAATAAATAGCTTCTCATCATAGACCTCCGAACGAAGATCAACAAACAACTTGCAAATCATTGCTGAATCTTTATCTAGTAGTGCAGTAATAATTGAATCAATTCTTGCAGAAAAGGAGGGAGCAATAAGAGCTTCCACCAGATCTAAAGTAGGATTCTTA
Organism: Candidatus Woesebacteria bacterium; assembly: GCA_035341315.1. Classification (GTDB taxonomy): domain Bacteria; phylum Patescibacteriota; class Microgenomatia; order UBA1400; family PJMF01; genus DAOQVB01. The sequence goes on from DAOQVB010000078.1 coordinate 2,312, forward strand.
TATGTAGCAATCTTTTGTAAGTACTTTACGGCATCTCTAAAGCTTCCATTGGCTAAATCAGCGACTCTAGCCAGCACATCTGCGTTAATTTGTAACGATTCCGATTGGGTTACGAACTCAAGCGCAGACTGTATTTCAGCTTGCGATGCCTGGTGAAAATGCACTACCTGACATCTTGACACCACAGTTTCTGGTATTTTCTGAAGTTCTGTGGTGGCAAGTATGAACGTGGTGTGTGAGGGTGGTTCTTCGAGAAGTTTTAATAGCGCGTTAAAGGCGGGGGCTGTTAGCATGTGAACTTCATCGAGGATGAAAACCGAAATTATGCCTTCAATTGGAGACAGTTGAGCCTGATCTTTAATGGCTCTCATTTCATTAATTCCTCGGTTGCTCGCAGCGTCTAATTCATGAACAGTAAATGACGTGCCAGTGAGAATCTTTGCAATTAACTCATTAGAAACGTCTGGGTCACTCAGTGCTTTTTTTTCGCTTTGATGTTGGATGTAATTATTAGTTACAATTTTGGTATTTTTAGGATCATTGAGAAGAGCGGCAATAATGCGAGCAGAGGTAGTTTTACCTGTTCCCTTGGGTCCTGCAAAGAGCAGTACTTGTGGAAATGATCCCTCATTTTGGTATTGAATCAGTTGATTTCTGACAGAAACCTGATGGAGTTGCGATAAGGAAATGGGGCGGTAGCTAGTAGTCCAAGCGAGTGATTGATTAGTTTTCATCTTCATGATGGTATCCAAGTAGGTGCAACATGCCATGTTCTACAAAAAAACAGATTTGGTCGTCCACCAGTCTACCAAATCGCTTCGCTTGTTCAAGTGCAGCTGGGAAACTAATAACGATATCTCCTAGATGTGGCGGAATTGTATTGGGAAGCGGGAAATCATCTAGTGCTTTCTTTTCGTGCAGAGGAAATGACAAAACGTCGGTTGAGCCATCGTGACCCAATCGATTTTCATTCAGTTCAGTTATTTTTCGTACTCCAACTACCGAAATATCGACTTGCGCATTCTCTATTTTATATTCATTTAGAATTTTCATAGCAGATGAACGTATTCTCTTCCGATTCACAGGAAATCTTGAGCCAATATTTAAAGCGATTGTAATCATGGTTGCATATTTCTAGTTATGAGAGTAACTTTAGATTCTAATTCTCTCAGAAGTAATGTGATTTGAGGAATTTGATCAGTGAGCCATTTCGCTATTTTATTGGGAGGAGTATCCGCGTCTAGAATCATTTCGGCTAGTTCAGCCTGTTGGTTGGGACTTAATTGCTCAGCTATAACAGTCAGGCTGTTTGATAATTGTAGGTGCTGGATTGTCACATCATCTGACCATCGTAATGTTGGTACTATTGCAGTCAAGCTTTGTATTACTTTAGCGTTCATAAGATAGCGGTCCAGTTTTCAAATGAGTGGAATTAGATTCAAGAAAGAAAATAGCAGCCAAACCATTATAACCAGGATTCCAAAATTTTCCCTCTCGAACTAGCTGTGGAGAACCAGCAAATTGATATCTTTGAGTATGGTATGGGCCTATATCTACAATTTTGGCAACAATCGCAATTTCTAGCCAGGGGTTGATTACTAGAGTCAGTTGGTCCAAAAAAGCTTTTCTTTCCTTATCAGCGAGAGCTTGCCAACTAGCTAATTCATGGAGCG
>DAOQVB010000079.1:0-3839 GCA_035341315.1 Candidatus Woesebacteria bacterium
AGCACTGGCTTCACAAGTATCAGGTTCGTGGTGTACCATATAGTATGAACTCGCAAATTTCGATCCCAAGCTTTTCTTTTCCCCCAGATGAAACCACCTATGTTGCACCGACTTGGAATGAAATGGAGCAACTCACGATCGCAATTTCTAAGCAGATTATCAATGCAGATAAACCTATTGACCTGATTGTGACGCTTGCCAAGGGTGGCTGGCCGATGACGCGATCCTTGGCTGATTTTTTGCAAATCGATGAAATTGCCAGTATTGGTGTGAAATTTTATTCTGGTATCAACGAGAAACTACCGCAGCCAAATGTGTACCAGGATTTACCAATTGATGTAGCAGGGAAAAACGTCTTGCTATTCGATGATGTGGCAGACAGCGGGGGGTCGCTAAAATTTGTTTCTGAATTATTGCACCAAAGAAATGTTGCTTCAGTGACTACCGCAACCCTTTTCTATAAAGAACATTCTGTGGTAAAACCAGATTATTTTGCCTTTACCGCCAACGCTTGGATTATTTTTCCGTTTGAAAAGCGAGAGATGGGGGAGTTGCTGACACAAAAATGGCAAAAATTAGATTTACAGGAAGAACAGATAAATCACTACTTGAAAAATATGGGCCTAGTGTGGTAAAATACACGCCTAATACATAGGGTTTTTGGTTAAAGCAACCAAAACAAAGCAGAAGCCTCACAAAGGACTTTTGCTCCCAAGAAACGCATCTAGCTGCTCACCACAGTTAGAGTGACACCAAGCTGAGTAAAAGTAACGGTGAGGATTTTTTGTAACCTATGAAAATCACAGATTCCAGAGAAGGATATAATAATAAAGAACACCTGTTTTATGCAGAGAATGAAAAGAGAGCGATAGAGCTATTTTTACTTTCAGAATTTTGGCTATTGAACGAACAAGAAGTAGTGCTGAATGAAGTCGAGACGATTATCAACCGACTGTATTCAGCCTTTTTACTTTCAATTGATGTAGAAGAACTTGGTGCTTTAATCGAAGATTCGGAAGAAATTGTTTTGCGCATCATCAATGCTTCACTCAATGATAGAAAACATCAGGGATTAGCTGAATTAATAGGCTATCTTAATACGATTTATGGTCGGTCGGTAATAAAAAATGCCCAACCGGTGCGTGTGCCAGGAGAAGAGCCAGCTGTTGCTGATGCAAAGGCAGTGGCCAGGCATAAAATTCAGAGTTTACTGGACGATTTTATGGTTAATGAGGAAAATTCTGAATTATTTTCAGAATTAAATGGACGCAACCTGATTTTTTCTGGAGATGTAGTTGCAATTGCTTCGCCACTTACCGAAAGAGGCGGAGAACTTGTGCCCAATCCAGAAGTTGCTCCAGAACACTTACTGAATTTGTCTAGAATCACTGACTCAGGTAACCAAGTTGAGGTCCAGAGCTTTAAAAAATATCTTGAAAAACTGTATGCGTCAGGACCATTTCAATTAACGTATACCATAGCAAATGCATCCGCTATGCTGATTCGTCACATGACAGACGAAGGTGAGAAAGTTGAAATTGGTCAGAAAATAAATGACACCGGTGTAGAAGTGGTAATAGAATTTGAAACTTTACCTCAAGAATTGATTGATAATCACTTTGCAAAGTTACGGGGTATTGATATGGCAGATAAGGCCACTTTGCTTGAAGGAGGGATAGATCCAGGGATTAATGTAGGCCTACCTCTGTTAGATGCAAACTCACCATTTTTAAAATTCATCAAAGCTGTTTCCGTTCGGCCACTGAAAGAAACGAATATTCAAGTTGAGGAGGGCAGAGAACACCCAGATGCCGAATTTGGTCAGACCATACAGCAATTTGATCGAGTGGCAGTGCGAGTTTCAGATTTGGATATAGATCAGCAGCATCTTTTGTTTACCTCACTCCAAAGCTGGATTGTACATGGAATCTCACCTTCAGCACCAACGTTAGTTAGATAAATACTTGTGTAACTTAACCCATTCTGACCCAGTGATACATCTTTCCCCCGTTTTGTTTTTTTGTTACGATTACATTCGTAGTTTAAACTCGGCTGCCTGCCATCTGCCCGTTAGTTTTTTTAGTTTTTCTTTTCTGTGTTACTATTCAGTTAGTACGAAAGGTAGTTTTGATGCCAAAAGACAAAATTTTTCACTTAATCAAACTAGAAGAACAGCGCCAACTAGATAAAATTGGTTTAATTCCATCTGAGAATGCGGTTTCTCCAGAAGTTGCTGGAGTACTATCGTCTTGTTTGTCCAACAAATACGCTGAGGGATTTCCGGGAAGACGATACTATGAAGGAAACCAAGTTATAGACCAGATTGAAGTGTTGGCTCAAGAGAGAATCAAACAACTGTTTTCAGTGCCCTATGTGAATGTGCAGCCCTATTCTGGGTCGCCAGCGAACATGGCAATCTATTTTGCCTTGATGGAGCCGGGTGATACCCTGATGGGGCTTAAGCTGGCGATGGGAGGACATCTCACTCACGGACACCCAAAAGTAACTGCTTCTGGCAGATTTTATAACTCCGTGCAGTATGGAGTGACAGAGAATGCGCGAATAGATTTTGCTGAAGTTGAGCGACTTGCCCTAGAGCACAAACCAAAAGTGATTGTGGCGGGCAATACTGCGTATCCTTTTGAACTTGAATTCGAAAAATTTAGAAAGATTGCAGATAAGGTTGGAGCGTGGTTGGTGGCAGATATTTCGCATGTAACGGGTTTGGTGATTGGTGGTGAACATCAATCTCCAGTTCCGTACGCTGATGTGATTATGTCCACCACCCATAAAACGTTTCGTGGCCCTCGTGGTGCAATGATTCTAGTAACTGATCGAGGACTGAAGCGAGATCCAGATTTGGGCAAAAAAATTGACTCAGCGATTATTCCTGGTTTGCAGGGAGGGCCTCACAATGCTACCACGGCGGCGATTGCCATCGCCGCAGCAGAAGCGACAAGGTCGGAATTTAAAGCGTATTCCAAACAAATTAAGAAAAATGCTCAAGTGTTGGCAAAGACCTTGCTTAAAGAGGGTATACAGCTAGTTGGTGGCGGTACAGAAACACATTTGATGGTGGTTGATTTGAGCTCATTTGGACCTGGTTTGGGACTGCAAGTTGCATATGCGCTTGATGTAGCGGGGATCTATGCCAACCGAAATACCGTGCCCACCGAACCAAGTTCACCATTTTATCCTTCTGGTTTGCGTTTGGGTACACCATTAGTTACAACTAGGGGTATGAAAGAGCCCGAAATGGAACAGATCGGACGGTGGATTGCCACAGTTGTAAAGCACACTACTAACAAACAGCTACCCAAAGATCTTAAGCAACGAAGAGCATTCATTAAAGAATTCAAAACTTGGGCAGACCAAGATCAGTTGCTCAAGCAAATTTGCTCAGAGGTTAAGACTTTGGCGAGTGAGTTTCCACTATTCACCTGGGGGTAGCTGGTTTTTGGTGGCGTGAATCAAGCATAGTCCACGAACATTTTCTAAGGAAACAATTTTTTCTTTTTGCCAAATGGTTATCTTGAAACCTTGTTTTATTAACAGTTGAGTTAATTCGGGTAGAGAATTCTTTCCAGAGGGATGAAACTCGACCCAGAGATGTTGAATAAAATGTAGTACGTCTCTCGATTCTTTGAGGACTAGTAGTTCAGCCCCTTCAATATCCAATTTGACGATGTCAGTAGGTTGAGAAATCAGTGAGCTGAGTGTAATGGTTTCGACTTCAAGCGATTCGGCTAATTTGTCACCGTTCCAAGCTTGCGGAGTTAGATTGGCATTGAGTTGCCACTGTTTGGTTGGAAGGTGAAAGAGTGGGGCAGAACCAGTTT
>DAOQVB010000080.1:0-3816 GCA_035341315.1 Candidatus Woesebacteria bacterium
TCCAGCAAGGAATCTACTTTTTCTAGTGTTCCGGAAATTGTAGCGTCAAATTCTTGATTACCCAATTGAATTCTAATACCACCAATCACTGAAGTATCAACAATTTCATCAATAGCAATTGCTGTGCCAATTTTTTGAGCAATCAATTCTTTCAAAATTGATCGCTGTTTGTCGGTCAGTTTTTGAGCAGTAGTAATAATGACTGTTTTAGTTGTTTTCATTGATTACATTCCTTGCAGCGCTTCTTCGAGTTGTTGAGTTACGAGCGTATCTTTTTCTTGCTTGGTTAATTTTTTTGCAAGAATTTTTTCGGTGGCTAGCACAACTGCATCCGCTAATCCTTCCTGCATTTTAGCAAGTACTTGGGCCTTTTCTTGCTCGGTTTTTTTATGTTGTTTGTCAATGAAATCATCAACATCAACTTTGGCTTTTTCCATTAATCGTGCCTTGTGTTCTTCAGCTTCTTTTGAAGCTTTTTCTAACTTTGTCGCTATTTTCTTCTCAAGTTCGCGTTGTTTCTTTTCTTCGTATTCAACCAGTTTTTCTTGTTGATTGATAGCTTCTTGAGCTGCTTTTTGACCCTTCTCAATTCGCTCCGATCTCTCTTTAAAAATTTGTAGTATTGGTTTGTAAAGTAAATATGTGAGCAACCCAAGTACTACTAGAAAGTTAATCACCTGAAAGATGATCTGAGGTATCAGAATATCCATACGACTCCTTATCTTCAATATACTATTTAGCTCGGGTCACCCTGCTGATTGATTTAAACGAACTTTAAAATCAATGCAACCACGAGCGCATAAATTGCGACAGCTTCGGCAAAAGCAATAGCTAAGATCATATTGGTTTGAATCTTACTGGCGGCTTCTGGGTTTCTACCAATAGCACTCAGGCCACTCATGCCAATGAGTCCAATACCGATTGCTGGACCAATTGCACCAACGCTCATGACGAAAGCAATTGCAAATTCTTTTGACATTTTTTCCTCCTCTAATACGTTTATATTTGTTTTTACTACGATGTTACCGATTAACGATTAATGATGCTGTGTGGCGATGTTGTAAAAGACCAAGGACAACATCGCAAATACGAGCGCTTGAACCAGACCAACAAAAATTTCCAAGCCATAAAATGGCATTGGAATTAAGATTGGAACTAGGGCTGATATGACGACTAATAAAACTTCACCAGCAAAAACATTTCCAAATAAACGAAATGCAAATGAGATTATTTTGCCAATTTCGGATATAAGTTCTAGAACTCCCACAAAGAAGTCAATGGGGCTTGAAAAATTGAAAAACTTTTTGAAGTAACCTAACTGTGAATATTGAACGCCGAATATCTGAATTAGGGTAAATGAAATTAATGCGAGAGCGATGGTGGTATTGAGATCCGCTGTGCCGGCTCTAAGATAGGGTACGAAAACACCCTTGTCGTGGCTTTCTTCAGCTTCTGCAGTTTCTGTGGCTTCAACTTTTGTAAGATTTTCTGGTGTTTTAACCGAATGATCTTCTGCAACTATTTCCGGCTCAATGATTTCTTCTGCAGGTACTACAAGAGCGTTTTCTTCAACTACTATTTCCTTTGGCTCAGGAGTATGAGTGAATCCAATGGTGCCGAAGCCTGGCAACAAACCAAACCAGTTATTTAACAAGATAAATATAAAAAAAGTGGCTACAGGACCGAAAAAACGAGCGCTTTTTTTTATATCTCCAGTCACGGAAAACACTAAATTATGCAACGTTTCTACCAGCCACTCTGCAACATTTTGGATACCAGTTGGTTTGTCTGTATTTTGAAGCTTTAATCTGGTAATCACGGCAAAACCGATGAGAAAAGCAGAAATAATTAAACTTGCGAACATTGAGTTGGTGACAGGAATAGAACCTAGGTGGAAGATGGTTTCCGCGCTGATCGAAACGTGTATTCCTGTCATAAAGTATGGTTTCTCTTTTTCAAAACAAAAAAACGTCCTAGCTCCTTCTATCATACAATTGATGGAGGAGCTGAAACGCTAGCTGATTATACCCAAGCTATTTATTTAGTCAACACTATTACGGCGTCGTACGTGCCTTTTGCGTCTTCTGTGCTATAGCCTTCAGCAAAGGCTAGGCCTAAATTGGTAGCTTTCTCTAGTTGTTGTAGAAGAGCTGGGTTTTCTTCAGCCATCAGCACTAAATTGTTTTCAGCAGTGGCATATTCACCTTTGGCGTTACTAGCGGTAATAGATCCAAACTTAGCCTTAGTTAACATATCTTTGATTGTGCTCGCATATCCAGCTTTTGTGGTAGCGTTAACCACGAGTAGACTTGCGTCTTCTGGATTAAGGACAGCAGATGGCGATGCCACTGGGGTGGGTTCTGGAGTGGCAGTTGGAGCAACCTCAGTAACTTCGGTGGGGGTGGGAGTAACTGGAGTTTTTGATTTAGACAAAGTCAGCAATCCAAATCCTATACCAACACCAACAGCTACGGTGGCGATGAAGACTACTAAGGTGATAACAATCATTTTTATCATAGATCCAACTCCAGATTGATTTTTAATTGGTTTGGTGGCAGATACTACGGTTGGTTTTTCCTCCGAAACTACTGGAGTGACCACATCATCTGTAGTATGAACAGCAAACTGAGATAAGTCTACATCACCCGTGCTCGGAGTGGAAGTATCAGAATCGATCGAACTAGCATTGTCCATGACAATTGGAGCAGCATCAGATTTTGATTCTTCAACGACCTCGGGCTTTGATTCTATTAAAGTTTCATTTTCACTGGTTGATTTGGGTTTTGTTGCTGGCATTGAGTCATTCTCCTGTTGATCTTCTACTGTGGCGGAAATTGTTGGTAGGTTTGGTTCTGGTAGCGTTGGTAGCTCATCAGCCGCTTCAATTTCTAGTGGTTTTTTATCCTCAGTCAATTTTTCAACTTGAATGCTTTCGTCTTCAGATGTGGATTTTCCGAGAGTAAACTTTGGTACCGGATAATCACTAATAGAAATGGTTTTTTGCCCTGCCTCAATGCAGTACTTCACGTATGATGGAACTTTTGCATCGTCCTCTTTGAGCAAGTTAAGTTGTTGTAGAGGTATAGTGTCGCTGAGTAGGTCTTTTAATTTTTCTTCAACAACTGCATTAGTTACGAGATAAACCGTTTGAATATTTGGCTCACTGCCTTTTAACGTTTTGATAGTTTCAGCAATCGCTTCAACATCATCGACGATAGTTTCAAATGCTTGGTCAACTCCAATATAATGAAGGGCGCTGAAGAGATTTTTTCCCATTTGTAATATGGTGATGGATGGTTCGAGCGAAACAACTGATTTTAATGTCCAGCTCAAAGGAGAAACTGCGACAATTTTATTTTTTGTTTTACCCGAACCAACTCTGAGTGGGGCGAGTAATGATTGTTCGAGGGCTGAGAGTTGAACTCTTGACTCACCCTTAAGAGTGGTAAGTTTACTGATGGCAATTTGATGGGTTTCACGATTTATTTCAAGTTGTGGAAGAAGGTTTTCATTAATAAATGCTTCAATTTTTTTATCTTCAGTTTCTTTGACAGTTACTATAGTGTTAGTGAAAAGACTGTCTGGTAATACCAAGTGATAGTTATCATCCTCCAATTTTGAGAGCAACTTGATAACATTTTCAGCAATAAATGTATTTTCATCTAGATACTCACCATTGATTTGTCTGAAAGATTGAATAGAAAATGAATGGGGTTTTTTGCCAGGAAGCAATTCAGCCACATAGGCCACGTCAGGGAGTATATAGAGCAGTTTCTGAGTATTCAGCATCCTTGTCCACTAGTATGAAAAAAAACT
>DAOQVB010000081.1:0-3801 GCA_035341315.1 Candidatus Woesebacteria bacterium
GGCCGGCCCGGCTTCCAATCTCATCCTGGCAACGATCGTAGCGGTTGCATTCAAGCTCGGTCTACTTGGCTTCTTAGGCGCAATTGGCGCCAGCGCGATTATCACTCTCATCGTTTCGCTCAACGTCATGCTCGCTATTTTCAACCTTGTACCAGTATTTCCTCTGGATGGGGAAAAAATCCTCGTTGCCCTGCTCCCTCGCACCACTGCCATTGAATACAGTCAATTCATGCGTCGCTATGGCATGATTGTTTTACTCTTCTTACTTGCTCCCTGGAGTGGTAACTCCCCTATCTCCAGACTAATCTCACCGATTATCGGTTTTATTACCAACCTACTAATTGGGTAACCAATATTCAAATGTCAAAATCGGTTGAACATTCTCGAATGGAACTAGAGGCGATGCATGCTGAATTTCTGAGAAGAGTTTATGACCGAGATTCCCAGCCAGAACTCAGTCCCTTGACTGAACAATTTCAACTGCATGCGATGCGTGAAGCTACAGGCAGGCAAGTTACTGGCAATAACTATACTGTTGATTCGTTACACGTAAAAAAAATCGAATACATTAATCAATTTGGTTACTTCGACATCTGCGTTTGGGTTACAAACCCTGATCAGAAAATTGTCTTCATTTCACCAGAGATATACTCTAGAGGACTTTCTGGCAGCGAATCAGGACATGGTAAAACTACGCTTGTTGCGTTACATAAATTCCTCCAAAATCTTGCTAATCAATCTGGCTTTACAATTGTCTGTTTTTCCAGTCTCAATGTTGGATCTGAACAACTTAACGCAATGCTTGGATTTCCCATTCCACAACTTCTTAAAACCCACGTTTCAAATTTTAAGAAGTTAGTTCCCAGAGATCAATTTATCAACTGGCTTGAATTACTAGAAACATTACCCCATGAGGCTAGTTATTATTACCAATTCAAACCAGCAGAAGAACAAGCAGTGTCAGAATCGCACCCTCAATTACCCACAATCATAGATTTTCTTGGTTTAAATCAAACTAATAATGACCAAGAAGAAAAACCAGTACGTGGTCTTGGTAAAGGTCTGAAAAACTTGAGAGCAATACTTGAAAATCGCTTTGCACAAAAAAACCACCACTCTTGACTCTTCGGGTATTGTTTTGGTATGACAGTGGTTGATGTATCACGCTGTTGATGAAGCAATCGATGTTGTAGGTAGCTATAGCCATGGCAGATTTGTGCCAAAAAAATTCCGTTGGGGCAAACGCATACTAATGATCGATCAAGTGACCATGCAATCTGATATTAAAGATGGTGGTGTGCGCAAACGCATGGTAAGCGTGACCGTCGATAATGAGGTTTATCGATTAGAATTCAACCGAGAAACTGAGCAGTGGTATCTCAGAGAGGTTTGGGTGGAATAATCTTGAAAAGATAAAATTAATCACATGACTTATTGAGCACTACCAGTATCAGTCGTAGTCACATGGTTCTTTATTATATTGGCAAGAACCGGTGCCCCAAAGGAACTAATACTCTCGGTAGAGACGTCAGAACTCGTAAATACTAACATAAGTCTCTTATCTTGGGATGTCGGAAAAAAAGGTGGCACCAAAATACGTACAAACTCAGCATTCCACAACGTGATAGAAAAATAGGGAATTTGAGTGTTCGTATACGTAGCCTTTAAAGGAAAATCAAGTCCACTGATAATTTCATCATATAGTGGATCACAGTCTTGAGCTCCTTTTAATTCAAGTGAACCATATTTTTCTGCGGGACTAAAAAATTCTCTCATTGCCTCTTCATCTGCCATTGCTTGCTCAGCCTGAATAATATCTGGGCGATTTTTGCGTAACAGCGCATCAATAGCTCCTGCTAGTTGAGTAGAAAAAGCTTCAGAAACGTCAACCCTAATTAATTCACCAATAAACCTGTCGGCTAATTGAACTGCTAAATCATACGAGTTAGGTTCTGCTTCCCCCGCCTTTTCACTCATAACATTTGATTCTGTTGGTCCTGATGAAGCCGGCCGACCTCCAAACATCCTACCCAATCGATTACCCAGACTTCTTTGAATTGGTTTTTCTGCGACAAGTGGTGGCTTGCCTTGATCTAAAGCACGTTCGAAAATCTCAACTAAATCTGACTTATTTTTTATTGCTCCACCGATTTTATTTTGCCCCATATCAACAATCTTGTCATCCTCCAGCGCTAAAACCCAAGGCAGTAACTCGAGATCTTTGAGTGAAAGAAGCGAATTCGCTTGCTCATTCAACACAGCAAGTCTCATTTTTCCAGCCGCTTCAGCTTCCGCTTTGGGCATTTCTGATAGCACCTTCGTCATAATCTTTTTCAACCAACCTTCAAAAGATGAATCAGGTGTTTCTTTAGTTTTTCTCTCTTTGATGAGCCGCACTAATTCTGCATCGGAAAGTTCTGCAATCTCATCTATCATTTGTTGACAGATCACATCAACTCGCTGTCTCATTCGAGGCATCATATCTTCATTGTTTTCAAAAAGTTCTTCAAAAGTTAGCGGCTGATTTTCATCTGTACTTGGCAAATTATTGCTATCTTTTAATCTTTGAAGATAGCGTTCTCTTGTTTGCGTCTTAACTTCATTGAGTAATCCTAAAAATAGTTCTCTAGCATTGGGTTTTTCCTGCTCCACTATCTCTAGCGATTATTCCACACCGCCGTCATGGTTCTGTTCATCAGCTGAAGGTTGAGTTGCCTCTCGCATTCATTCCTCTTTTTATTTATCTGTAAGTTAAAACTAGTCTTGCTGTTTCGGGTCTAGTTCGTGTATTACTAAGCTGTATGTCATGTTGAGCCCATCGAAACAGACATACTCAGCATAACACTACTTAGTATGACAAAAACTTTCCTCCACGTCGATGTGAATTCTTATTTCGCCACGATTTTGCAGCAAGAAAATCCTGCGTTGCGAGGGCGGCCGGTGGGAGTGGTCAAGGAAACCGGCCGCACTGTCTTGATTGCCACCTCCAAAGAAGCCAAGCGTTTTGGAGTTGGTACTGGCAGTTACGTGGCTGATGGTAAAAGTCGCTGCCCCACCCTCACTGTTTTACCAGCCGAGTTTGATCGTTACTTAGCCGCCACCAAACAGCTGTATCAAATTTTTAACCAAGTGGCGCCAACCGTGCAGATCTATTCACTAGACGAAGCCTTCATTGACATTAGCGACTGCCGTCGCTACTTGTACCCGGATCCAAAACGGTTGGCGCTCCACATCAAACAACTCATCAAACAAACCTTGGGCAGCTGGGTCACTTGCAATATTGGTATTGGCCCCAATCGATTTTTAGCCAAACTTGCTTCGGAAATCAGTGGCAGCGACTCAATTCTTACAGCCAACGAAAACAATATTGATCTCATGCTTGCGCAGGCCAAGTTTAAAGATGTTTGTGGTGTGGGCTACCGGTTAGAAAAAAAGCTAAAAAGCTTTGGAGTAACCAATCCGTACCAGATCCGCTTTTACTCAGATGATGATCTAACCAGATTAGTTGGTCCATATTGGGCGGTGGAACTCAAAAAAATCGCCTACGGCCAGGAACCTCACTTACTCGAAATCGTTAGCCGTCCACCGCCCCACCAATACACCGTAGGTCGATCCATCACTGGTTGGCGTACCACCGCTCAAACCAAAGAAATCCTGCAAATTCTGCTTAATTTAACTGAAGAAGTCACCTTCAAAACTCGAGCAATGAATCTAGCCGGTCGCCAAGTTTTTCTCAGTCTTTCTGGGCAAGATCAACACTGGCATGCGCATCGTACAGTTAAGTTTCCCATTCGCCATACC
>DAOQVB010000082.1:0-3777 GCA_035341315.1 Candidatus Woesebacteria bacterium
CAGTGTACAAGATAACAAATTACCATTGCAAGCAGTAATTTATGATTATGAATAAATGACTAATGATAGGTTATGATAGTAAACATGACAAAAAAAATCTCACCTCCAAAAACTTTAGATGCGGCTTTTGACTTAGTTTCTGCTGAATTGTTAGAAATGTTTCTCAAAAAGCACAGAGATTACGGCAAGGGAAACATCCTCGCAAATAAAGAATTGGGGATCGCAATGAGAGTAAGTGAAAAAGTTGAACGACTCAAACATCTGCTGATGACTGGCAATGAACCAACCAATGAACAGATCGAAGAAACCTGGGTGGATATCGGCGTTTATAGCATCATTGCTGTTTTATATCGTCGCGGTTGGTTTCAATCGTTAGAGGTGAACGATAACGCGAAATAATATAGGGACAAACAGAGGTTTGTTCGATGGTTACTGTGCCGATGCGCTCGCGACGGAGTGAAGTCACCATGGCACCAACATTAAGTACTTTACCCAAGTCATTTATAAGCGAGCGCACATAGGTTCCAGAGCTACAATCGATTCGTAGCGTCACGTTTGGCCATGCATACTCAATGAGCTCTATGTTTGAAATCACCACTTTTCGACTGGGCAACTGAGGCAAAATTGTCGAATTACGACGAGCAATTTTATATAGTTTTTTCCCCCCAACTTTGACTGCAGAAAAAGCGGGGACCTCTTGATCAATTTCACCTATAAATTGATCCAGCGCAACCCCAATTTGAGCTTCGGTTGGTTGAACCACAACATTTGTTTGGGAAATTGTACCCGTGCAATCATAACTGCCGCTGGTAATACCCAATTCAGCAGTTACCAGATATGTTTTATCCTGTTTCAATAGCTGAGTTTGTAGCTTGGTGAAATCACGACTAATCAACAATATTAATAAACCACTCGCCAATGGATCCAGCGTGCCAGTGTGACCAATTTTTCTCACTTGAAATATTTTTCTTGCCCAAGCCACTACATCGTGACTGGTCGGACCTACTGGCTTATCCACCAGCAACATTCCTTTTTTTAGACTTTGGATTTCTTCAAATCCAGAAAAAGTAAATTCGTCGCTCATGGCTACCCATTGTACTCGTAATTTGCTATGCTTGAGTTGTGGAAGCAAATGAAGACCAACAATTGCAAACAATTGCTCAAGCCATCCGACAGTCAGTTGTGTTGATGTTGCTTGAATCTGGCTCAGGTCACAGCGCGGGCTCACTCGGGATGGCGGACGTTTTCACCGCACTATATTTTGGCAACGTCGTCAGACACGATCCCACCCAACCAGACTGGCCTGAACGGGATCGAGTGATGCTTTCAAATGGCCACATTTGCCCAGTTTTGTATGCCACATTAGCAGAAGCAAACTATTTCTCCAAAGAAGAACTCCATTCACTCCGAAAATTTAACAGTCGACTACAAGGCCATCCACACCTTGGTAGTCTGCCTGGAATTGAAAATACATCTGGGCCACTTGGTCAGGGATTGTCGCAAGCACTTGGATTAGCGCTAGCCTTCAAAATGGATACTTTGCCTAATCGTGTGTACTGCCTACTAAGTGATGGTGAACACCAAGAGGGTCAAACTTGGGAAGCCTACCAATTTGGCGCTGCAAAAAAATTAGATAATGTGACAGCGCTCATAGACAGAAATAATATACAGATTGATGGTTTTACTGAACAAGTTATGCCGATCGAGCCACTAGAAGAAAAAATTACTTCCTTTGGCTGGCAGGTTTTTGAGGTTGACGGACATAATATTTCTGCAGTGATTGAAGCCTGCAATCACGCGAGAGCCATTCATGATCGACCAACCGCCATTATTTGTAATACCATCCCTGGTAAAGGAGTAGAGTTTATGGAAAATTTGCCAGAATGGCATGGTAAAACTCCAACACTTCCGGATACAATTGAAGCTGTACAACAAATTAGAAGTTTGCAAAATCGAATTCAATGGTAACTATGTTAGCAACACGTGACGGGGTAGGCAGAGCTTTACTTGAGTTGGGCAAAACCAATCCTCAGGTTGTAGTTTTAACTGCTGATTTAGCCGAATCAACAAAAGTTGAAGAATTTGCGAAAAAATTTCCACAACGATTCATTGAAGTAGGTGTAGCCGAACAAAACATGGCTGGTACTGCCGCTGGTTTAGCAATCGGCAAAAAAATACCCTTCATTACGAGCTACGGAGTTTTTAGCCCCGGATTAAATTGGGGAGTGATTCGGAGCGCCATTGCGTATAGCAATTTACCGGTAAAAATTATTGGCGGACATTCGGGGTTAGCAACCGGACCAGATGGCGCCACTCATCAAGCTCTTGAAGATATTGCACTGATGCGAGCGCTCCCCAATATGATCGTGCTAGCTCCCGCCGATGAGGAAGAGGCATTTCAAGCAACTTTAGCGGCGGCTCAACACTCTGGGCCTGTGTATATTCGTACCAGTAAACTGCCCGTCGAAAGAGTAACAACTGAGAAAAAACCATTCGAAATGGGGCGCGCGCAAGTGCTCAAGCAAGGCTCAGACGTCACAATAATTGCTCACGGCACCATGGTCGCGCGCGCAATTACAGCGAGCAAGTTGCTTGAACACATCGCAATATCAGCACGGATTATCAACTCACCATCAATTAAACCTCTTGATAAAACGACAATCCTACAGGCTTTCCGTCAAACACAGGCTGTAGTAGTGGTTGAGGATCACCAAGTAGCCGGAGGCCTTGGCTCCGCCATTGCCGAGTTGCTCTCACAGGAAACAATCCGAGCACCTTTTAAAATTCTTGGAATCCAAGATAGTTTTGGCGAATCAGGCACACCAGATGAGTTGTATCAAAAACACGAACTTACTGCTGAACATATTACCGAAGTGGTGAGTGGCCTCTTTCATTCATCAACCTAATTCTAGTCGAACTTCATTATTTTTTTCTGTATAGTAAAAGTATGCCCAAAACAAATCCCTCAGATTCCAATAAAGTTGCCATTGTTGGTTGTGGACGTGTTGGTATGAGCGCGGCATTCTCAATCCTACACAGCGGAGTCGTCAATGAACTAGTCTTGTACGGTCGCCACAAAGCAGAAATCATCGGTGAAGAGCTTGATCTAGAACATGGTATTGCATTTCTCCACCAAGCCACCATCCATGCCACTGAATCATATGAAGATTTAGCCGATAGCGATGTGGTAATCGTAACGGCCGGTGCTTCACAAAAGCCAGGAGATACTCGCCTCGATTTGGCGGCAAAAAATGTATCAATTATGGAATCGATCATTCCAGAAATTGTTAAAGTCGCTCCTAATGCCGTTATAATTATGGTATCAAATCCCGTCGACGTACTTACGTATAAAGCCTATCAAATGGCGGGCTTGCCCAAGGGTCAAATTTTTGGATCTGGCACGGTACTGGATACTTCTAGATTTCGTTTTCATCTTTCAGAATTTTTAAAGGTTAATCCCAGAAGCATTCATGCGTACATTTTGGGAGAACATGGTGATAGTTCTTTTCCCGTCATTTCTCAAGCTACTGTTGGAGGTCAGCCTTTGAATGAATTTCCAAATTTTTCTGATAAAAAAGCACTTGAAGCTTACGAAAAAGCCCGCAAGGCCGCCTACACTATTATTGAATCAAAAGGCGCAACGTATTACGGCATTGCTGCGGTGCTGTCTCATATCGTGAAGTGTGTGCTCACTGATTCCAAATCAGTACTGCCAGTTTCCATCCCACTCCATAATTTTCACGGTCACTCGGGAGTTGCGCTTAGTGTTCCTTGTGT
>DAOQVB010000083.1:0-3698 GCA_035341315.1 Candidatus Woesebacteria bacterium
ATTTGAGCATTCAATAAGAAAACCTCTCCACCAATCACCTTAACGTGACTACCTTTCAGACTTGCTTGACCGATTCGTACACTTTTTGTCTCTGGACCCGTCAAAACAATGCCTGCTTGCCAGGTTTTTTCTATGGCATATTCTTGGAAGGCTATTTTATTTTTGATTACCGCCATATACCTATTATAACGGCATGCGGTACAAAATAGATCCACTCACTACTAAAACTAGTTGCTGAGATTCATCATAAACAATAGTATTTGCCGAACCAAGTGTGCGATTTTGAATTTGGTTGACAACTTCTCCAGTATCCTTGTTAAGTACAACTACTCTTGATTTCTTAGGTTCTAAAACATACAAGTTCGGACTTTCAAGACTTGTAGCTAATAACAGTGTTGATTCAAATGGCTCCGATAAACCAGCTACAGTAAATTCCACAGTTCTTCCCGATCGCATTCTAGTGATTTGACCATTATTCGTACCCAGCCATATATCTCCATCTACTACCATGCTGACACTATCGCCAAAAGGAACGCCAGAACTGGATCCAATCCAGGTTGCGCGGTTAACCAATTTTCCGGATTTTATTTCATAACGGAAAATTGCTCTCGACTCAGCGCTAAGCAAGTACACAAAATTCTCATAACCTCCAATTAATTGACTGTTAGTGACTGCATCCGAAGTTTCTAGCAATTCATTGATACCTAATTGCGAATCAAGAGTGGAAAGTGCAAAAACACCTCCACCAAGGGCAAGAAACATTTTTTCAGTGCTTGTTACAACTCTTAACTGGTTAGTTGAATCTAAAACCACTTCTTTGCCAATTTTATCGGCAAGTGAATACGAAATAACATATTGTTGTTGAGCATCAAGTGCAATTAGGTTGCCGTTGTTACTTGAAGAAGAACTAGTTATGAAAGTAGGAGAAATTTTTCTCAGATCATCAAAAATTGGTAATTGTTCGATTGCTTGAGATTCATACAGTTGTTGTGCCAAATTCTGTGCCTGTTGTAGAGTCAACAGAACTTGTTTATGTGCCGACTGAGGTTCCAAATATTCTGATTCTAAAGTGGATAAATTCTGAATTAGTTGCTGCACGCCCAAATATGCTTGTGCGGGAGCAGTTTTGGCCTGTTTTTCTAAATCCGACAGCGTTTGCTGATACGGAATTAATTTCTCCGCGAGCTGTTCCTTTACCTCCAACGTTTTATAGTGAGTCACAACAACGGTAATTGTGACTAATAAGGTAGCAATCAAAAAAATAATCAATGCAACCAATTGCTTCCTAGGAATGTGTACCCCTACGTATGTTTTTGCGGGGTGCAACAATAATTTTACTAAAGAAGTTCTTTGTACGTTTTGCTCACTTTTTTTTGATTTTCTCAAAATTGAACCAACAAACCAAAGTAGAAAATTAATGCTTGATTTAATCGCTTCTAAACCAAAAGTGAGACCAGATTTGAATATATTCAGTAGTTGATTCTGTTTCTCTTTCACCGCAACTGTTGGTAACTCATTAGATTCATTTTCAGATTCCTTTGGTGAAGCAATAAAAGCCGCCGCCATTGTCTCAGAATGATTCATTTTCCTAATCGCTCGCTGAAATTCTTGAGCAAGTGTTTGAATTTGATCCAAAGCAAAACCCTTGGAAAACAATAATTGGATTTGTTTTTGGACACTATTGGTATAAATCACTAACACATCTGCTTGCTTAAATACACCTTGTAGCACCTGCACTATTGGTTGCGAAGTCAATAATGCGCCTCTTTTTGATCCTCTCACAAGAAAAACACCACCGTTCAAGGAAGCTACATACAATTTTTGATTTTCAATAATCACTCCAACCACCGAAACATCGACGCTATTTTCTTGGCAACGTGTTTCTATGGTGCTAACAACCTCAAATAAACTTTGAGCATCCGTCATCGTGGTACTTTGGATGAATTTCTCTATGGAAGCGGAGGTTTCACGCGCTGTTTTACCAACAACGGAAAAAATGAGACAAGAATAATTCTGGTTAGTAGATTTTTCCCAAAATCGAGACTCGCCTTCTGGATTGGGCAGTCCTAGTGAAAACTTACTATGTACGATGGCCATGAATGTGGTTTAAAGAGCCAGATAATATATTACAACTACTACAGAGAGCAGAAAGTGACTAATTCCAACTAACATGAGGGCGGCAGAAAAACCAGTATGGACTGTGGTTCTCATGAGTTGGATTTGTCGGATAACTAGCAATGCGAAAAGCGCATAGAGCATCCCGCCAACCACAAAGAGCATTTTGACAAATCCCAAAAGTAATTGGTTAGGATCTTGTAATATTCCATCAAAAATTGGTGCAATCGTGGGATTCATGAAACTCTCCCTTCCAATTTTTCGCGTTCTTCTTCGAGAATTAAATCATTAATTAGCGTCGTTACCTTTGAAGGATGAGGTATCCCTGCGAATTCAAATTCTCGCTTCTCTGCAGCTGTTTGAATTACCACTGTGCCAAAATCAAAGATGGCTGATAAAAATCCAGCATTCATGGCAGTAGTGTCTTCGATGTTATCTATTTTGGCACTCGAAATATTTCTAAAGAGTAAGCTGTTGAAATCAACATCAATAATTCGCTCATCAGTAATGATGTAAACATTGAAATACCATTTCAAGAATGCCTCAACAATAAAACCGAGTAAGACAAGAAACCAGCCCACCATGGCAGCCATTTGGTAGTTGGCTGGCAAAAAATTGAAAAAATCAATTTTTTGCAAGAGGAACGGGAAACCCACCCCAAGCAAAGCTAAAATGATCCACCAAACCTGAGTCACCGGATGCTGACGAAGCAAGAGTATGACAACCTCATTGGGCGCTTGGGTACTAAATTTAAGTTTATACGGTTTTGCCACAAATGATGCAAATGGACTATGGGTTGTTTCCATATCTCTCATTAAATGAGAATATTCAGAAACATCTCTGGATTTGTGAGTACTGGAAATTACTCCATTGGTATCTAAAAGATGACCTTCTTGATCGACTCGATGCGCAAGACGATGCTTTCTATGAATCTGCACCCGTTCCGGAGGTGTACTAGAACTACTAAAAATGTCTGGCATACAACCTATTCATTATATCAAAGATTGCGCTTATTGCTTGAGAAGTTGTAAAAATGTCTGCTGATTAATGCTAATTGAGCCAAACTGCTTCATGCGTTTTTTTCCCTTGGCCTGTTTGGCCAACAGTTTTTTTCTGCGAGTCACGTCACCTCCATAAAGTTTGGCAGTCACATCCTTCCGATAGGCTTTGAGTGTTTCTCTGGCAATAATTTTTCCGCCAATGGCTGCCTGAATTGCAACTTCAAACATCTGCTTTGGCAGAATATCTTTGAGTTTTTCAACCATCTTGCGCGCTCGACTTTCCGATTGTGGACGAACCGTTAAGAAACTTAATACTTCGATTGGATCTTTGTTTAGCATTATTGATACTAGGACTACGTCAGCAGGACTGAATTCACCGACTGAATAATCAAGAGAGGCAAATCCAGAAGTTGCTGATTTTAAACGATCGTGGAAGTCAGTAATCAGTTCCGCGAGTGGCATTTTAATTGTCAGCTGCTGCTGACCAGCAATTGGTTGGGCTGAAATAAACGTACCTCTGTTCCGACGTACCAATTCCAAGCATTCATGCTGGTAAGCTACAGGAGTAATAAGGCTAACAAC
>DAOQVB010000084.1:0-3441 GCA_035341315.1 Candidatus Woesebacteria bacterium
CGTTTGCTTTTGGCTTCGTTGACTACAATACGATAATGTGGTTGCCCCTTTTTTCCAAATCGAGCGAGTTTTATTTTTAACATACTGATTCCTTTTGATTTAACTAGAGGACGGATTATACAAGTCTTGGTTAAACTGCTCAAGCGCAGTTTGGGCAGCCTGTTGTTGCGCCTGTTGCTTACTTTGCCCTATGCCAGTTGCTGCAGAAACACCATTGATGAGTACCTCAATAGTGAATTGTTTTGAGTGATCCGGTCCCACTGCTTCAACCAATCGGTACGTTGGGGCGGAAAAACCAAGCGACTGCACTTTTTCTTGCAGAACACTTTTAGCATCTTGGTAGCTTTTTGTTTGCATGATGGTTTGGAATTCTGGAAAGAGAACTGCTTCCAGAAAAGCGACGACGGCAGGAAAACCCTGGTCTAAATACAACGCTCCAACTACTGCCTCGAAAACATCAGCTAGAATACCTTTGTTTTCTCGGCCTCCGGTTTGGACCTCGCCGCGACTCATAAATAATTTTTCACCCAAACCTAGATTAACGGAGATTTTTGCCAGCGTTTCTGTTTTTACCAGCGCGCTCCGGTAGCTCGTAAGCACACCCTCTGGCTCTTTGGGAAATTGATGAAAGACAAATTCGCTTACCGCTAATTCAAGCACGGCATCACCCAGATACTCAAAACGTTCATATGATTGAATTTTTTTGGCGCTCCCCTTTTCGTTGAGGGCGCTACGGTGCGTGAGGGCGGTGGTCAGGAGTTGAGGATTTTGGAAAACCGGTAGCATAGGTAAGAGTTAGGCGAAGGCTAGTTCATCGTCAATCAGTTGAATTAAATCTCCAACAGTGTGCACCTCATTGGTTTCAAGTTCACCCAAAGTAAGGTGTAGTTCTTCGTATTGTCGATTGATTAAAGTTAGTATTTGACTTATGTCTTGATCCAACAAACCAAGGTCTTCTTCCAAATCGGCAATAAGTTCAATTGAGATTGGATCACTGCCAATGTGCTGAGCGATTAAATCAATCACAATCTCGGCTAGTTGTGGAGTGTGGTACGTATTTGCCATGTCTATGTTTCAGATTCTACTACTAATAGTTTACCAAGAACACCATTAACAAACTTGGACGAACTTTCCGATCCAAACTGTTTGGCCATTTCTACACCCTCATTGATGAGCACTTTTGGTGGTGTTTGTTTCTGTTGTGATTCAAACACAAGTAGGCGTAGGATTGCCAGATCCACCTTATTGACTTCACTCAGTGGGCGCTCAGTGGCAGAGGCCGCGATGAGCTGGTCAAGTTGATCAATATTTCTGAGTAATAACCCAAAATAACTTGATTCTTCAAACTCTAATAATCCGCGTTCAAGCTGTGCCGGTGTAAAGGTAAATGCAAACAATCGCTGTAACAATTGAACTCGGCGATTACCTTGGTGTTCTGACATGCAGTTAGGATTTAGTAAAATTTGATTGTCGAACTATACTCGCCAGTAAGCCCCGTTTGTGCAACGGAGTTTTGGATGTATGAATATCCTTAACCAACTTTGGAGTGTTGCCTCTACGTCGTTTGCCACGTTCGGCTCTGGTGATTTTGTTCTTAGGTAATGCTCCCATAAGCTGTTGATTGTACCTGTCTTGTCAAGTATGCGCAAGGGGTTGAAACTGGCTATAAAACACTCTTAGTTAATTAGCAGCTATCGAGCTCGATATTTGTACTGGAAAAAGTTCGGTTTGCCAGTGCTTGGGGAGTTTTTTATAGATTTTTTGAGCTTGGACAATGAGCTGAGTATCTGCCCAGCTGGCAAACCGAAGTTGATCAAATCCGTGTTGTTCCACACCAAATAGATTGCCGGCGCCGCGATTGGCCAGATCTAGTTCTGCAATTTTTTGGCCGTCAAGAGTTTTGGCAAAGATTTTTAGTCGATCTTTGGCTTTGACATCTGAAGAGCCAGAAAAAACCAAACAATAACCCTGTTGACCTCTTCGCCCCACTCTTCCCCTCAACTGATGTAAGCTAGAGAGGCCGAACCGTTCTGCCGCCTCAATAATCATAATTGAGGCCTGGGGCAAATCTACGCCCACCTCAACAATTGGTGTGCTAACAATTACGTCAATTTTTCCGGCAAAGGCTGCCTCGATTACAGCTTTTTGCTCATCTTTCTTTTGTTTGCCATGGAGTAAAGCCACCTTGGTGTTATTGGGAAGCTGAGTAACTATTTTTTCGTACATATCTTTAGCCGCTGCTACGTTTTCGAGAGATTCAGAGGTTGAGGGATCGATGAACGGGCACACTACCATGGCTAATGTATTTGGTTCTTTAATCGACTCAGCCAGCCAGTGGTATGCACCCTGACGTTTTGATTCTGGGATGTACCAAGTAATGGTGGGTTTTCTTTCTTTGGGCATTTCCCCAATTACAGATAGCGTGAGGTGAGAAAATACCGTCAACATCAGGCTGCGCGGAATGGGTGTGGCAGTCATGGTAAGCACATGAGGCGTTGTACTTTTTGCATTTAGTTTTAATTCGGTTTGACTACTTCTTTGTACCACACCAAACCGTTGTTGCTCATCGTAGATAACGAGCGCAGGTTGTAATTCACTAATTCGACTGACTAAAGCATGAGTACCTATATAGAGTTTGGCAGCAGACTCATCTCCTATTTGTTTTGACTTTGTGCCCCCCAGTATTAATTCACAAGGTAGATTGGGAAATAAAGTTTGAGTAGTCGTTAAGTGTTGTTGGGCCAAAATCCTGGTAGGAGCCAACAAGCAGACAGTACTTCCTTGCGTGACACACAGTTGAGCCGCCAAAAGAGCGATGACCGTTTTACCAGACCCCACATCCCCCTGAAGTAAGCGATTCATCGGTTTTGTTTGGGTTAGATCAGCCAAAATATCTTGCAGTGATTGTTGTTGACCATTAGTTAGTTGGAATGGCAATTGATCGACCAGCGTTTGTGATTGATGAGCACCCGATGAGTTTTCAAGAATCTTGATAGCTTTAATTTTTGCCCACTGTTTTTTTTGTTGATCAGCTTGTTGCATTAAACTCAGCAATTCTTCGAGCGCTATTCTTTGTCTGGCGGCAATGACGTTTTCTGGTTCTTCAGGAAAATGTAATTGGCGTAATGCGTCAAGAAGTGAAACCTCTGTTTGTGCTTGTTTGATGAGTGGATCTTCAATTTCCAAATGATCAAACAAAGTGGTAAAGATCCTACGCATCCAGCCTGAAGACACACCAGTAACAGATGAGTACAATGGAACTAATCTGGCTGTATGAATTGCAGTTTGTCTTGTTACACGCTCAACTACCGGTTGCTGGAGTGTTTGATATTTTTCATTCCAAACTCCACTAAAATAAAATTGGCCTTCACTTTTTAATGTCTGGATAATAAATGGACAATTAAACCACGTGACTTTCATCTGACCAGTTTGATCAAACAA
>DAOQVB010000085.1:0-2156 GCA_035341315.1 Candidatus Woesebacteria bacterium
ATCATCAACATGAAAAAGCAAGACAGATGATATGGGCTTATCATCACTTGAAACTGCCAAGTTCATGACAGAAACCGAACGAAGAAAATCGAGCACTTGTTGTTTTGAGTAATGTCTAACCATGAAATCTTTTATAGTTTCATCAGACTACACTATTACCAATCTGTCAAGATTAACAATTATTTTGATTTCTACAGAAAAAGTGTTATAAATAAGATTGTATCTTTTGTATATCAATTTCTATAACAAAGGAGCAAAGCATGAATAAACTTCCAAATATTATTATTGTCTCCCTCGCTGTAGCCGCGCTGTACACCACAACTTACTCTCCAGCATTCGCTCTGGAAACTGAGGATCCTCCACAAATGAGAGTACAAAATACAGTCCGAACAACAGAGATTGAGCAACTACGCCAAGAAAAACAAGAGGCTCAGGCAACTGTCACACAAGAAAGAGCCAATCAGTTTGAAGAAAGACGAGAAGAGCGAGTTGAGAATCGACAGGAACGTAGAACTGACTTTGCTCAACAACACGCAGAACGACTTGAACGTCGATTTTCATTGTATGCAGAACATTTATTAAATGTGGCTAATCGGATTGAAACCAGAGCTCAACTGATGAGTAAAAATGGTAAAAATACCACCGAAGCACTAGCAAAAGTCACCGAAGCTAGATCATATATCACTTCGGCTCAAAGCAAAGGTGCTGAAGCAGTAGCAACATTTCGCTCGATAGATGCGACTAACTACGACTCGCAACGAGCAATTGCGCTTGAAGCTCGTGATCTTGCTGAAGCTAGCAGAGAAGATTTCAAAACTGCTCGCGATTTACTCCATGAGGCAGTCGGTATTTTAGTACAAACTCAAAATCAGGATGAATAACTATGACAATCAAACGTTTCACCACCGTCGGCTCGCTGCTACTACTCTGTAGTTTTCTCATGACTGCCTGTAGTGTCGTGAATACTAATTCTGTAGATCAAAATCTACCGGCATCCGATTTGACCACCGAGCAACAAGAAGAAGCTCGTTTACTACAACCTCAATCTGACTCGACTGAGTTAGACGATCTCGACAAAGAACTAACAGATTTCAAAGTGCTTGAAGAAGATTTTAGCGATCTCTAGCTACTACTTGCCTAGCAGTAAGAATTACTGCTATCGTTAGTCATATGGATGAAGCTTCCCCCGTCAAGCTTGTGGACGAAACCTCCAACAGTATTCCGGTACCCAACGTACCTCCTGCACCACCCCCTGCTCCACCACTTGTTCCATCTCCGCTAGTTAATCAAGTTTCGCCAACGACAATCAGCCCTGCTACTCCACCTCAGTATTACACTTCTCAAAACACAACCGTCACTACTGGTTCTGAGTCGCATGCGCTTCGCAATATTTTTTTATCAGCGTTAGCTTTGGGTTTCATCTTAGTGTTAACTTCCGTTAGCTATGTGTATTGGACATTCATCCGCCCACGCTGGTATCTAGCCACAGCTTTATCAAATCTAGTTGCTGCTGAGTCATTTCGCTTTCGAGCAGATATTCCACTCATTAATCAATCTACATTAACTTTTGAGGGAGATCGATTTTATGACAGCTCAGCACTGAGTGCCAGCAAAATTACGTACACAGCCCAAGGTGACCTGAATCAGACAGTGACTACCACCGTGGAAACTATTGCGAGTGAAAGTGATGAGTATCTTAAACCAACCAACTCTCACATGACTCAAATGTACAATCAATTACTTTCCTTCGAACCTTATTTACAAGACGACCCTGCGTTGGCAGCCATACAACCAGTAATTAATGGTTCCAGCTGGGCGCATTATTCCCAGAAAAGTTCAGCAGCGACAATAGAAGAATCAGAATACTCCATCGCCCCTTTTGAATTTTTTGTTCTATTAGCTTTTGGCACAAAAATTACTAACTATGAGCCATCCATGCAAATAAATAACCAGGATTATGCTCACTACACCATGAGTCTAGAAAACGCCGCCATTGTTTCTTTTCTTGAAGCATTGAAGGATCGCGAATTCTCCATTGACGTGGCAGAGCTCAATCGGTTAATTGATGCCATCAACCAAACGGCATCATCAAATGGAGATGTGCTCACCATTGTGGTAGATAAGAAATTACACACACCACACCTGATAACGCTGAC
>DAOQVB010000085.1:2256-3319 GCA_035341315.1 Candidatus Woesebacteria bacterium
ATTATTACCTATTTAACAAATCCCAAAGTTAATGAGACGGCTACCGGTAAAAACAATGCGTACATAACCTCCATTCATGAAGCAAAGTTGCTGTTCAACCAGGGTAAATATGCTGAAGGCCTTACCATGGCAACAAAATCGCTAACTCTGGCAGAAACAGATGAAGATAAAGCGTATGCCAATTACTGGATGGGCTTACATACATACAAACTGGGAAAAAGTACTGAGGCAGAACCTCTTTTATTGAGGGCTGCAGCATTAAAAAGTGCGTATGCTGCACCGTATGTCACTCTCGGCGCGATTAGTGCAGACCGAGGCAACTTTGAACAAATGAGAGTTTACTCACTCAAATGCGTTGAGTACGATCCAAAGTATGGCTGGTGCTATAACAACCTAGGATTATCCTACGCATATTTGGGTCAAAAAGCAGAAGCAATTACTCAATTAGAAAAAGCGGTTTCACTTGATCCACTCAGTTTCGTCTTCAATGATAATTTAAAACGCGTGAAAGCTAATCAATAACCATATAGTACAAGTTATGGCTGTAATTGTTTTTTGCGCAGTCTGAGTGTAGTTGGTGTGACTTCAAGTAATTCATCGGGACCAATCAGGGTGAGATATTGCTCGAGCGAGGGTTTCCAACTTGGAGTTAACACCACCGTGGCATCGGCACTGGATGCCCGCATGTTGGTTAATTTTTTACCCTTCGCTACATTAAATTGCATGTCCTCTGAGCGTTTGGAAATACCTACTACCTGTCCAATATATACTTCTGCGCCTGGATCAACAAATAGTACGCCGCGATCTTGGGCTTTTTCTAGAGCATACGCAGTTACCATACCCTGGTGACTTGCAATCAGTGCCCCACCGCGATCAAAACTCTTTTGGAAGCCCATCGGTCTAAATTCCAAAAAGTTACTGTGTAAAACGCCTTCTCCAGACGTTGTTGTGAGCAGTTCGCTGCGAAACCCAATTAAATTAGCAGTCGCAATTTCGTAACTAAACCGCACCCCACTTTTTGTTTGATGCATATTGTGCAAAATTGCTCTTCGTTGTGCCATTG
>DAOQVB010000086.1:0-3310 GCA_035341315.1 Candidatus Woesebacteria bacterium
TCATTTAGATTGATTAAAATTCCAGAGATATTATCTAATGGAAAGAGATGTAAGCTCTGAGCAATAGCTGGTGTAGCTACTTCTAACCAAATTTTAACATTTGGCATTTTTTGCAATCCACTCTTTTGTATGTGCTTAAGAAGCAAGGGGATTTCAGCAGGTGTTTTGATTTCTGGTAATACCAGATCTAAATGAATTGGGGTTTGTTTTAGAAATTCAACGAGGGTCTGAAGCTCAAAATCCAGCCATTGCGGAAACGTGAGTAAAAAGCTTGCTCCAGATAGCATAGCCGTTTCAGCCTCCGCTGTTCTTTCACTTTCTGAAAGAAATAATTTGGCGCGTTGAGTGGGCGTAGCAGTATATAAAGAATAGAGAATAGTTAGATCTCTTTTAACAGACACTAACTCAAATAAAGCTCGACGGATATTGTGTTTTAAAACAGTTTGGGTAGCAGTATTTCTGAGGGCTCCAATTGGGTGAAGACCGGAAGCATGGACTAAATATCTTGCAGAAATTGGACCTACGCCATCTACTAGCGGAATTGATGCTGACATTCTTGCAATACTATTTGAAGCGACATATACCTTAGTTGCGGAAGTTGGTTGTGTTTGAGTTGCTGGATGGGAGGTGTTTGTTTGACTTGGTTGGAGCAGATCGTAAAAAACAAACCCTGCTTGAGTAAGCGACCAATGGATGACCATTGGTCGCAGACGTTGACGAATTATTGGAATGCTGAGTGCCGCCAGCTGGCGGCACTCAGCATCACTGAGCAAAGAAAGTTCAATTTTTTTATTATTTCTTGGTTGGGGTTGTATGTCTGGCCTCACAATAATCGCCTGACTGCGAACATCAACTTGATATGTTTCAATATCTCCCTCTTTTTTACCTGCTCCAGCTTGAGCCTGGATGACGAGCGCCGCTTTGTGCATGCCGCCAAGGTGGTGCGAGGCTACAAATCCAACTACTTTTGTGATCGGAATCGCTTGAATTAAAATATTTGGCGGTACTAATTGATGGTGTTTTTTTGATTGTTTAATAGAATTTAGAATCAATTCCCCCCAAATTTTTTTAATAGAGATGAGCAGATTTACTTCACCACGGACTTCATTGAGAGTACTACCGGCAGAACTAGTAGCAGAAAATACTCGTACTGGTTGATTGGAAAAATATTCATGATATTCAGCGTGAATATGCGTTATGAAGGATTGGGGTAATAAGAGCTTGGTAAAAAATTCTGAAATTTTCTTTTGTTTGGAAGTGGGACTCATTTGGTCGTCATCTATCAACTGTTGCAGCTTGAGTACGCTATGAGTACTAATGAGTACCTTATCGAAAGTATCAGCTGGAATGAGTAGCGTTGGCGGAACTGAAACGAATTGACGTAACCAAGCTAAATCAAGTGCTCGATCACCAAGATTGGCTTGTGAGAAATCAGCAAATTGTTCTACTCGGACGACGATGGGCAGGATCGACATGTAGTAATCATACCATTTACTCTAACGAATAGGCAGATTGACTATCGATTTTTCTTTAGTAATTCCTTGAAAGATTCTACGATCGGAATAGGGCTTGGATTGATTCCTTCTAACATGCACTGGTAGAAGGTGGCAAAGGCCATCATTGTGATCAGTTCAAAAACTTGAGCTAATTTTGTATCCCCCTTGAGCGCAATGAGCATAGTTTCTATTTCATGATCTTCAAATATTTGTTGCGAAAGATTAACTCTTATCTGGTTGCTGCTGTTTGCAAGCAAAGTTTGAAAAAATAGAACCACATGAGTATCCTGGAGACTATTGGGGTAGCGCAGAGATTCAAGTAAATGATGGTTCATTTCTGGAATTACAAAGTAGGTGGTAAACGTTTTGCCATTTTCGTTACTCTGATTGGCGGCAACGTGAATCGCGCCTTCTAAAAAGTCTGGAGCAATTAAAACAGTCTGTTTGTTGAACATTGTAAATGCTAGCAACTTTGCAAAGTTCTGGTCTTGAGTAATCTCAACTGCGTACTCGCGGCAAAGGTTAGAAATAAGCTCGGTGGTTGTATCAAATTCGGATTGAGAAATTGACACAACTCCCGCTCTCTCGCACAGTCCAATTGTACCGATGACCGAATAACCGATAGCCATCCTTGGTTGTCCGGATGGGTTATGAGTTGGTTTAATTTCGTAGAGTGGCCAATGATGTTTTTTGGCTAATGCAACGAGTTTGCCGCCTGCGGCGATACATGCAATCGTTGATTTTTTTGCCTGAGCCTGTTTAGCACATTCAAGAATTTCTTCTGTATTGCCAGAATAACTTGAAAGAATGACTAGTGTAGATTCATTGACATAGGCAGGAAGTGAATAGCCATGAATAAAGTCTAGTGGAACAGTGAGTTGCTCTGTATATAAGTGTTTAATTACGTCTGCACCCAAACCTGATCCACCCATCCCTGCGATTACTACTTGTGTAATGGGAGTTGCTGGTTTAATTGAAATTGCACGAGTTTCTTGCCAGGCATGCTCTATTTGTTTTCCAAGCGCTTCAATTGATCCAAGCATGTTGGATTGATCCAGTTTTGCAATACTTTTTCTGTCATTTAGATCGACGGAAGATGGTGTCATAAAGTCTTTCAATCTACATTTATACTATGATGAGTGGCTGTATTTGAGGTTGTGTCGTAGATAGCCAGTGATACTACTCCACTTGGTTTGCTTAATCGTGCGGGAATTAGTGAGCCGGGGTTGAGGATTAAAGTTTTGCCCCGAACTTCATTGCGATACTGATGAGTATGACCTGTAAAAATTGCATCATAAAGCCTGCTTGTAATTAATGCTTCAAGTAAATCAGAATCATGACCATGGTATATAGCGATTTTTTTTCCATCAAAAAGCAATGGAAACATAGTTTTGGGTGAAAACGTGATTGGATTGGGTAGCTGTTGATTTCTCTCTAAAATACGTTTCAGATCTCCTTCGTTGTTACCAAAAACACTATAGACAGGTACTTTAAAGTCACTAAAAGCCGAAACAAAATATTCCATTGTGAATGGTGCTACCCAATCACCACAGTGACAGATGGCATCAACACTCGCTTTGACTAGAACCTGATGTGCCCAATCTATGCCTGGGAAGTGATCATGAGTATCAGAGATTACACCAATTTTCATACTAGCACCTCAATTTTTGATTTTAGGGCAGATGTAGTGACAATGAAGTCAGAGTTTTCGGTTAACCTCCATTCATTTCCTGTTTTGCCCAAAGTTGTATAACCTGCTTCACTCATAATTAATGATAATCCTGCTATATCGTATAAATCTACACCAAAGATAA
>DAOQVB010000087.1:0-3243 GCA_035341315.1 Candidatus Woesebacteria bacterium
AACTGCGTCGCCTGCAAATTGGCTTTGTCCAGGCTTTTAGCGAAAACCTGACCCAGAAAGTTCAGCAAGCGATTGGTGAAGTATTTGCAGAATTGAAACAGTAATTATGAAAGCATTAATTGCATATATTCCCGTCTGGCATGCGGGTTATCAACAATTTTTTGAATCAGTAATTGATAAGGTTGAAAAAATTTTACTGATAGATTCAGCCTGGGCTCAAACACTTTCTCCAGATATGGGTTACTTGCGGAAAGAAATCCGGGCGCTCTCCACTCCATCAGCTCAACAGCTATTAATTGGGTTATATCCTGACTTAGCTGTTGAAGTTCTGAACGGCGCCACTGTTTCTAGTGATTCTAGTAAGCAGATCGTGTCAATCGTTGCTCCAGACGAAGATGTTTCCAGATTTGTAGTAGAGAAATTTTACCCCACTATTCCAGTTGAATATTCACCGATTTTTCTCCGCTGGGATAGAACCAAAGCCACCGAAGAAAAACCGATCGTGCCAAATACGAGTGTGACAGTAAACGAACTTACCAACCAAATGTTTACCGAAGCATATTGGGCAGCCGAACAGTCTAGCGATTGGTGGCGACACGTTGGAGCTGTGCTAACCAAAGACGATGTAATACTTTTTTCGGCTGCCAACCGACACAAACCCACTGATATGACCCCATACATAGTTGGTGATGTACGGCAATTATTTCATCAGTCGGAGTACATGAATTATTCAACTGCAGAACACGCTGAGTGCGCCGTGATTGCCGAAGCCGCGCGTCGCGGAGTTGCTACCATAGATGCTTCACTATACGTCACCACCTTTCCCTGCCCCTATTGCGCGCGGCTGATTGCTCACGCAGGAGTTGCCGAACTCTACTTTGCTGAAGGGTACGCCACCTTAGATGGCGAAGAATTGCTTAAACAAGCT
Organism: Candidatus Woesebacteria bacterium; assembly: GCA_035341315.1. Lineage (GTDB taxonomy): Bacteria > Patescibacteriota > Microgenomatia > UBA1400 > PJMF01 > DAOQVB01. Next base: position 929 of record DAOQVB010000087.1, read on the forward strand.
GGAGTGGAAATTATTCAAGTGGAAAACATCGTAGTCGAAAAAAAATCGCGCTCAATTCTCAAACCGTATCCCAAAAAGTAGACGTCTATTTTAGATACCAAATTTTTCAGTCAGCGTCTGTTTAATTTGCTCAAGTGCTGTATCGTGCCTAAGAATTGGCCAACCTTTTTTCCTTGCTGTAGCTAAAAGTTTATCACTATACTCCACCGGATCTATCACAAAACCTTGATCAGCAGCTGAAAGCATTGCCACATCACCATCGCTATCACCAAACGCGATGACGTCGTTTTGTTCACTAATATCTTTAATAATGGAGTTCAGTGTAACAATCTTGCTTTGTCCATTTCGGACATACAAAACTTTTCCGGTATATATACCATTGACCACTTCAAGCATCGTAGCAAAGTAGTGATGAATTTCAAGCTTGAGTGCAATTTCTGCAATCATTGGCTCGATGGAAGCAGATATTAAATACACACGAAAATTCTTCTCTTTTAGATACAGTAGCAAAGGACCGACCCAGGGGAAGAATTCACCTTCTGCATCAATTGTTTTTTTTATCTCCAGAGCAACTTTATCGACTGAAAAACCTTCTACTGCGCGAGCTGCGAGACTCATCGACCACTCTACCAGACGCTGATGATCAATCGTGCCGTGTTTAACCTCAGTTTCCAACAGCTTCCGCTCACTAATTAGGTCAAGCCTGTGATTATTCTCGGCAAATGTTTTGAAAAATTGAACAACAGTAAATCCCTTATAGAGCGTGTAATCAACATCAAAAAAAGCTAATCGCATGTTTAAAACTTTCCAAGACTGAAAAATTAGGAAGTCTTTTTATATTTACCAATTTTGACTTTTACGGGGTTTTCTGCGTAGTTTGGTGCGTAAATATCTGGTTGAATAATATGTGCATGCAAGTGCAATACGCTACCAGCAGAATAATTGCTATCACCAAAACGGACAACGAGGCCGCCGCCTGGTATCTGATACTTCGCAACCGCCCACTTAAGCGCAGTGAAAAGCTCCGCGGCGGCGGCATCACTCAATTGATCGATACTTTCTTGATGCAATTTCAAAATCGCCAATAAATGAACTTTTGTATTAACATATGGCCAACCATTCTTAGTTAAAACCCAGTGCTTACCCTCCCACTCGATTGGTGATTGATGAAATTTACCTAGGTTTTCCGCACAAAACGGACAAACACCTGCGGCTTCGCTTTGGGCCATTACCGCTGCTTGATCTTCGTAGCGTGCATTGTCAAAATCAACAAATTTGGGCGTGGTTTTGCTCATAGTACGATTATACCCTCTTTCAAATTCATAACGACTAAATTGCCACAGGAATGTTTTTTATTCCAGGATGGGGATGGTAATTAAGTAACTCAAAATCAGTATATCTGTAGGCAAACAAATCGTCCCGTTTCGTGCTGAGTCGCATGGTGGGTAATGGAAGTGGTTCTCGCTTAAGCATCTCTTCGACCGCTGGAACTTGATCCACAAAAATATGTGCATCAGAAATTGTATGGACGTATTCATACGGCTCCAGGCCCAATACTTCAGCAACCATCATTGTTAATGCGGCATACTGAACCATATTGCTAGGCACTCCAACTGGTACATCGCCAGATCGCTGAAACATATGAACGATTAATTTGTTGTCAAAAATCCGGAAGTGCAACCAGCCATGGCAAGGACAAACCACCACTTTTTGCGTTTTCCCTTTGCCTCGGATCGTATACTGCGGAATCCAGGGGCTAATAAAGTGAGTTTTGAGGTGCGGCAGTTCACGCATTTGCTCTAGTATTTCTTTGAATTGATTAAAGGGTTTACCCTCCGCTGTGGGAAAGTCGTGAAATGCCGCACCGTACGAGCCAGGCCCAAGATCACCCGTCTCCAAGCCACGCTTACTACACTTTGCTTCTGTGACCCAAGGCTTCCACCAGTTACAACCATACTTTTCTAATTCTGCCTGCGTTCGCGCCCCATTAATAAATCCAATCAGTTCAGCAATAGCAAATTGCCATACCGTGGCATCACCACTTTTCAATTTTGGCGCCATATTGCGTTCGGTGATCATGGGAAAACCTTCACTCAAACGAAACCGCATTGGTGGCGCACCAATCAAGGAAATCGTGTCAACTTCCTGTTGCGCTTCCGATCTCATCCCCTTTTCTAAAACTAACTTGAGTAAATCTCGGTATTGGGTATCAGGTTTTTTCTCTGCCATATGTTGGCATTGTAATGCATACAACCCGTAGTAACAAATGGTTAACTTGATGCACTCTGGTATACTATAACTATGAAAAGCACAGA
>DAOQVB010000088.1:0-3240 GCA_035341315.1 Candidatus Woesebacteria bacterium
TGGGTCAGGTTTTCGCTAAAAGCCTGGACAAAGCCAATTTGCAGGCGACGCAGTTTGGCGCTGGTTGAAGTGGTGGCTTGAGATTTTAATACAACCACTTTGCCACACCATTGCTTAAGTTGTTTAATTTGAGTAGGAGTGTACGTTGACGCAGTGGCAATTAATACATCTGGTTGTATCAATTTAATTAATTGCCACTTAGGTGCAGTTAATTCTTTTTGAACAACATGATCAACCGACTTTAGGTACGTCAACATTTCCAGACGTTCGGATTCAGGTACAACCGGTCTATCTGGACCTTTGCGTTTTCTAACCTTTTCGTCACTATCCACTCCCACAAACAACACATCGCCATACTTTTTGGCTTTATCAAGATATCTGCCATGACCAATATGAATAAGATCAAAAGAACCCTGTGTAAGAACAATAGTATGATGTTCTTTACGATAGCGAGAAACTAGGGAAGAAATTTGAGCGGTAGAGAGAACAATGCCGTTTTTTTGTTTCACGAACAGAATTATACCAGCTTTACACTACTACAAATAGTTTTTCAAGTATTGAAATACCACTACATGTTGTGGTTAGCTAAGAACCATGCAGTTTTTGACTGAACAAGTAGCGACGGAATCGCGAAATCAGATGATAATGCCGGCAACTCGAAACGATCAGCTGCGTCTTGCTCGGGTAGAACAACTTCAGTTTGAACAGCACTTACAAAAAGTTAGAAGATTTCTTGAAAAACGACCACTGATGGAATGGGCGGATTCTCGTCCGGAAACAGTACTTCGATTAATTTTATCTGAAATAGAGGAAAGTCTGGTTGAGTTACTTTCGGATATAGTTCAAGGAAAAGCATCAGATAAATTGAGAATTAAAGTGGAAACTGCATTACTACAGCTTCGGTCGTTTCCGTTGCATTCTGAGGAGCAATACAACACTGAAAAAATTATTAGTTTTTTTTCAGAAGTATACGATCAGCTTTTCTTGATTTTAGGATTTGCCTCTACTGCTCAGTTAGATTTTAACTTTGATAAAGTTTATAACCACATTAATGGTCAGGGCAATCGGAGCGATGTGTTTGACAGACTCAAATTGCTCGCTGCTGGTGTGCTTGATTCTAATCCCGTAGCAGCTCTTGAAGAATATTTAATTGTTTGGGGCTCTATGGCAACTCATCAGGAGTGGCAGATAGACTCGGCAGCGATTATGCAGATGGTTTTAGATAAAAACGAACAAAATTATCCAGAAAAATACTTTAAATTACTCCAGTACATCATTACTCCAGATGGAAGATTAGTAAAAGTCCCTTTAACAAAGGAAGAGTTTGGGGCCGCATTTGATCATCGCGTTAGATGTTTACGATTAATTAGGAGAGCCCTTAAATTGGCAAAGCTTGATAGGGTTACAGGGATGGTACCAACGGATCATTTGAAGTATGAAGCACTAATACTCAATCATCAGGATGAAAAAAGCTTCAGATTTCTGGCCATTGATTTAGTTGCTACACTTGGTAAGAATAGTCAGGTGTTTACATTCGAACAATTAGTCTCAATTGAAAGTGAGATGCATCGAGTGGTAGCTGGAAGGCCGTTTACTTCTGGAGAAATATACCCCGGTACAACTAACGAAATACTTATTGCTCGCTAGAAAGGATAAAAATAATGCACGAAACACAACAAGGTTTTTTAATTACTTTTGAAGGTGGTGAGGGTGGGGGAAAATCCACGCAGATTATGCGAGTGAGAGAAAAACTGGAATCGGCTGGCTATGATGTGGTGTTGCTTCGTGAGCCTGGTGGCACAGTAATCAGTGAGCAAATCCGGGACGTGGTTTTGTCTGCCAAGAATACGGGGATAGCCTACACCACAGAGGTGTTGTTATTTCAGGCGGCGCGAGCGCAGATTTACCGCGAGATAGTTTTGCCTTCGTTGCAGGCCGGTAAAGTGGTGGTGATGGATCGCTCGCGCGATAGTAGCGTGGTTTATCAAGGTGTAGTGCGTGGTTTTGGCCGTGAGTTGATTGACCAACTCAATGATATTTCTACTAAGAATACTTTGCCAAATTTGACGCTCTTGCTTGATTTACCTGTGGAGGTTGGTTTACAACGAAGAGCAGAGAGTGACAAGCAAGACCGACTCGATATGGAGGGTCATGAATTTCACCATAAAGTACGTCAAGCTTATTTAGATCTGGCAAAATCAGATCCCAACCGCTGGGTGGTTGTTGATGCCGCTAAATCGCTAGAAGAAGTTGAGGAAATGATTTGGCAAATCATTGAGCCGCGCTTGCCAGCCAAGGGCTAGCTCTGTCATACTTGTTGCACTATGACAGATATCCTAACTCGAGTGGAAAATTTAGCTGATGAAGACACTTTAAATAAAGGTCAGACGATTTATGACGTCAGCTACAAACAACTGCTTTGGCGTAATTTTTTAGCCGGTATGAGTCGGGCAGTTGGCATGGTGGTGATTCAATTTCTCTTTTTTGCAGTTATAGCTGGATTTGTGGCGCAATTTGTTTTGCCTCAAGTCATGAATTTGTTTGGTGGGTATATGAATACGCTCAACACATTGCAAGGAGGAGCCAAACAGACTCAATTTTCATTTGATAGTATAAAAGAATTACTGCCGACTCAATAGGGAGGCTCTATGGAAGTATTTATTATTGCCGCATTAAGTCTTGATGGTTTTTTAGGAAGATCAGCGGATCATTCTTCCATAACTTGGAGAAGCAAGGAAGATAGCGAGTTTTTTATGCAAAAAACTCGAGAGGCTGGCGCAGTTGTCATGGGTTCCACTACTTTTTCAACAATGAGACGACCAATGCCTGGTAGGAAACACTACGTTTTAACATCAAATACTCAGCAGTATTCATCATATGATACCGACCAAGTAATTGGTGTAAATATTCAGCCAAAAGAGGTGGTTGAATTGGCAAAGCAAGATGGATATTCGCAACTTGCGGTTTGCGGTGGTTCGAGTGTTTACACGCAATTTATGCAAGCTGGTTTGATCGATACCTTGTATCTCACAATCGAGCCAGTACTTTTTGGGCAAGGGATCAAGCTTTTTAACGACACTCTTGATATAAAACTACGTTTAATTCAGACCCATCATCTTTCAGATCAAACAATCGTACAAGAATTGGCTGTAGTAGAATGAGCGCTATGGTCGAGCCCTCCCAACTAGTGCTAGGGATAAAACGCTTTGATGTAACTCTGCCGTTGCCTGAATATAAAAC
>DAOQVB010000089.1:0-3215 GCA_035341315.1 Candidatus Woesebacteria bacterium
CCTTATTGGTAACCTCACCAAGTTGTGTCCAATTGATACCATCTTGACTAACGGCTACACCTGCTTTTTCTACTGGGTAACTTAGTCTGCCATTGGTTACTTCATGAAATGAGAGGTCGGGTGCATTTGGCGCATCGACTATGTATCCAGGAAATGCAACGATGATTGAGCCACCATAGCCGAGTGAAAAAAACTGACCATCATTGGTACCCAGCGTGCTCGCAGGATTTGTTCTTGTGATATCGGTAATAGGGTCGTCATTCTTCAACGTTCCTTGTTGAGCATCCCCAACCTCACTTGCCCACGCATTACCCTCTGTACAGGCTACGGGTGTTGGAGTGGGGGTGTAGTAGATTTCCACCCAAACTCTGTCAAGATTAATGGTCCCTGAGAATTTTTTTGTGATTTTGATTTTGAAATTGTTACTAGAAAAGTCACTACTAGCCCAACTTTTTCCCCATTTATCGTTTGATCCACCAGCAAACATTGCTGAAGAGTCTGGAGGTGTGATGCCAAACAATGAGGATGCTTTTGAAGTCGAATATGAATTAGATGATTTGTTATATACTGCTACGTCAAAATAGGCAGAAGTAACGGTGGTATTACCTTCAAACGTTATCTTAATTCCATCTATGGTGTCACCAGCTGAAAGAATTGGAAGATTATCAAATCGGTACTCAGCCCAATCCCCGTCTGTATCAAAAACAGCATACTGATCATTTGATGTCCAAGCATAATTTGGGTTTGTCACGCCAGATGAACCAACTGTATAATTAGTATAGGTTGTCAAGTAAATACTAAAATGTTCAAGACCTGACAAGATAATCTCGTCACTACCTAGTTCTTGTTCAACTACAACATCCTCTGTCTCTTCAATGGTAATTACTTCTTCTGGTAAAACTGATGTTTTAACTTCTTCCAAGGTTTTTTCTAAATACACCACTTCTGCCTCCACACCCTCCGCTTTCGGTAACGTCAACTCGTATTCAAACGTCCCATTTTCCATCTCCGTCGTAATATCATACGCATACTCAGCACTTGTCTTGATGGAATCAGGTAAACTAAGCTCGCTTACTAATACTTGCTGGATCTTGAGTGGGGAGCGCAAGCTTTCATCCTTGGGTAAACACGAAAAAGTCACGCTGACCGCGTCATCCAGAGGAAATTGATAACTCACACCAGGCTGAACCTTGGTTTTGGTTTCTGCTACACCAGTAGTTTCATCTACACTCCATAATGTATCGCCAGCAGTCATGCCCACTTCATCCAAATTTACGCAAACTTGCTCTACGGTAGTATCAGATCCATCAAACACAATCACATCATTGATTAATTGAAATGAATTCTTAAATGATTCGCCAACAGCCAAAGTCCCTCTGAGAAAAGTAATTGGTGTACAAACTTCACCTGAACAAGTGCCCGCATAGACATCGGCACCAAACACACCTTCGTCCATTTTCTCTAAGTTACCTTGAGCGGCTTGCTCAACCTGAGGATCTTGTTTTTCATCCAGATACGTCAAAACGTAGGGCAACGCCTGATCCGTCTTAACTCGTAACTGAAATTCATGACTACCCGCGTCAAACGTCAAATCCACTGCATCGGCACTCACACTCGCTTCAGCTTGTACCACCACAGGATTAGCCAACAACACCGGCAACGCCGCAAGCGGTTGGAACGTGAGGAAGAGAGCATTGAGGGAACTAAATACTTGCAACAGGAAACGACGGACGCGTTTGTTCATAAGGATATTCCTTTAATCGCGTCGACCGCAGGCTGGTCGACCCAACACCACACTACATATTGTGTGTGTTAAATCTTATTGTACTACTATTCTACTGAGCTGCAAGTAGTCGCAAAATATAGTGATAACTGACTAAATTTAATTAGATACTGTTGAAATAATCGTATCCCTAATCGGAGAACGCTCAATTTCATTGGTTTGTGGATCGTACGATAACGCATAAAATGTGACTAATTTATCTCCAACCACAGTCACAATTCCACCTGCACCATAGCAGTCATAGGATGATGCAATTTGCAGAGCGTTGACTGAACCAAAAAGAGATTCAACAAAAATGGGATTACATGATTCAACCAAAGACTGCTCGTGATCCTCAATAAATTGAGTTCTTCTTGAGCCACCACGATAGGGTTCGACTGCAATAATCATGTTGGATTCTATCGTTTTCCCTTCATATATGAATGAAGTAACTACGCCAATACAAGCATCGTCAGTTCCAGAACAGCGAGCATCTGGGGGTATCAAAAAATTAACACCATTGTTTGATACACTCTTCCAACCAACTGTGGAAATTCTAGGTATAGATACCAGAGGAGTATTAGTTGGGTCAATCGTGTTGGTTGGCTCAATATCTGGAGTTGGTGCCGTAGTTTCAGTCGGAAAAATCATCGGTGGGTACGTAGGTGAAACGGTTGGTATATCTGCAATCAAGTATTGACTGGTTGGAGTTTGGTTTACATTAATAAACAGAGTATAAAAAATGGTCACAACTGCAGTAACAGAAAGTACAAACACCAATGAAAACATGATCTTCTGTAAAAAAGGTGGAAAAACTTGCATGGTGAAAAGTATACTCCAAACCTAATTAGAGAATCCAGTATTTTTTTTTGTTACTATTGGATATAGTACTAATAGGTAATGAAAAAGAGTGTCAAACTACTTTCAAGATATTGGGTGCTAGTTCTACTAGTTTCGCTCTATGTCTTGAATCGATTGCCCCTACTGTTTTTCCAAACATTCGCTTTTACCTTTGATCATGGCAAAGATTCGTTAGCAGTGATGGATTTGGTGACGAGTCTCTCGCCAAAATTAATTGGTCCTTGGACGAGCATCCCTGGCTTGTACTTTGGGCCAGGCTGGTACTATTTGCTCGCCCCACTGTATTGGCTGCTAAACTTCCATCCGTTCGCTGGCCCACTCACCATGATGCTACTAGGCTTGGTTCAACTGATGGTGGTCTATAAATATTTTGGCAAACTTGCGGCTCTCATACTGACGTCTGCACCCATTTGGTTTATTACCACTACCAACGCCTCAAATCCCTATCCACTCACTTTGGTAACTTGGGTAATTTTAATAGTGTTAGAAAAAATTAAAAAATATCCAAAGAAAACAACGTTTTGGTTATTATTAGGCGCAAGTATTGGCATGGGCTTCCATTTTTCCACTGCATTCGCTGTTTTATATGTAG
>DAOQVB010000090.1:0-1392 GCA_035341315.1 Candidatus Woesebacteria bacterium
AACTGTCAATAAGCTCGCGTATTGCTCTCTGCATTGTTCGCCAAAGTCTTAAGTTAGCCGAAGGTAGCTCGCCAGATGACAATGGATTCTTAGCCTCTGACTGGCCGTCTATATCTCCATATTCTAAGCCAAGCGGGTTGTCATTCATTACTGTTTGTGCTTCAGCCAACACTTCTTCAGGTGCTGGAACATTTTCCGTCATGAATTCAGCATAGCATGTAAGCCACCATCAAAACAAAAAGTGATAAATTTGGAAACCAGTTTAAAACAGTAGGTATATCTTTTGTTTAGACATTTACAATTGGAACCAAATATTCAGCAACTTGAGTCAACTGTTTTCTAAACTGCAAGCTGCTTTTATATTGGTCTGGGTCCATCCTTTGTGTAAAAATGTACCTGCAGAGCGAACAAACAACCTCAGGACATCCACGTCGTGACTGTTGAAAAGCAATTCTTGTTCGCTATTAATCATATCTTTAAATATTTCGGCAAATATTTGAGCTAATGGTCTCCGTAGGTTTCTACACTCAGCAATTGAGAAATCTGAGTTTTGGCAGTGGTATATCAGAATGTACAAGCTTTCTTGCTACCAATAATGCCCAAGTAACTCCAAATAAATGCACTGCAGGTCGAAGCGATTTATCTAAGAAAACAGCAGTATCAATTCGATCATCTTTCTGAGTCATAAATAATTAATAAGATGGAATTCTAAGAGAGTGTTCAAATAACCGATCGTTCATCAAATATTTTATAGGACTTTGCATAAATACTCTAGGCCTAGTCTATTTTCTCAAGTATGCGGTATACTATCTATCTGATGATGGAAATAATTACTATCCCCCACCCCACGTTGCGTCAAAAAGCGTTGCCGGTGACCCGAGTGGATAAAAAGTTGTTAACTTTTTTGAAAAATTTAGGCCAAACATTAACTAATACCAAAAATCCTCGCGGAGTGGGACTGGCAGCCAACCAAGTAAACAAGAAAATTGCCGTTTTTAGCACACTTGTAGCGACCGACTTGAGTAAATCACCGCAATTACGATTGTTTATCAATCCAACTATTATCGATCGATCTGAGCAAACAACTATTGGTCTATCAGCGAGTGACAAAAAACCATTTGAGGAGGGGTGTTTATCTATGCCCAAACTCTACGGAGCGGTACCAAGATCTTCGTGGGTAAAAGTAACTTTCGACCAAGTTGTCGGAAATGAACTAAGTACTCAAACCGAGGTGTTTGAAAACTTAGCCGCACGCGTCATCCAGCATGAGCTCGACCACCTGCGCGGAGTTCTCTTCACTGATTATAGCGCCACAACTGGCCTACCCGTTTTCAAAGAAATTAATCCTGATCGCTGGGAAGAAGTTGACCCCAAGTTATTAACCCTCTTTTA
>DAOQVB010000090.1:1492-3126 GCA_035341315.1 Candidatus Woesebacteria bacterium
TCAATGTTACCAGAATGGCGTGGCAGTAGCCCTGGTCAAGCGGTGTTGTTAAGCGGCGCTCAAACTTCAGCGATAACACTCATGCAAATGGATAATCAATTAGATCACGGACCAATTATTCATCAGGAATCATTTACTGTCGATCCAAGCTGGACTCAAGTCGAATACTACCAGACTGCATTTGCCACAATTACACCCTTGATCTGTAACTTGATCGAGCAGTTTATACTTGCCAATCTCGTTCCAACCCCACAACCAGCAACTTCTCCAACGCCGATTGCGCGCGAACTGACGAAAGCAGATAGTTTTTTGCCCTGGGAACTAGTATTAAACTTAATGCAATCTGACTCGAAATTACCCGTTGACCAATTTGAGTCACAATTACCACCGTTTCTCGCCGAAATGTGGCAATATCTCAACACAAGCCCTAGCGTTCTTAATCCAGTTGAATTTGTTGCGCGCGCTTCGCGCGCGCTCTCGCCTTGGCCTCAACTTTGGACCCTAGTACCTACCACTAAAGGAGAGCGTCGACTCAAAATTCTTTCTGTTGAACAAACAGCCACAGATCGACTAATTCTGAAACAAGTACAGCTTGAGGGACAACAACCAGCCCTCTGGAACCAAATAAAAAATTCCATTCGCAACCAAAGCCGATCTCATCTTGACCGAGACCAATCACAACCATAGAACAACTTTACTCTTGTATATTTGCTTTACTTTTGAAAACTCGCTTTACCCCCTATGGTTTCATTGGGGATGACATCCCACATATACAATAATGGTTTACACTAAAGCATGGCTCCAGGAAAAAGTGAAATTATGAATTAGCGGCTACTTCTGGCTTGTAATGAGTAGTCACCCCAGATTTCTTGAGCATTCTAAGCAATTTGGTGGGTACGCGCATTCTTGAACGCTCACCATCATTAATCACGGTAACTGTGTGCAAGTTATATCCAAACCTACGCTTGGAGCGATTCTTGGCGTGAGAAACCTTATTCCCAGTATGGGAGGTTTTTGGAAATTTTAAAGCAAATTTTGGCATAAGGAGGGTATTGTACCACAGCAACTCACATGCGACAAAGATGTGACCCCTCAACCATGTTGTATAATCAGTATTTCAATGCTAAACCTGCTTTTTTCTAGTCCTATTGCTTTCGCTATTTTAGCAGTTGTGCTGGTGGCCTCGATTACCATTCATGAGTTTGCTCATGCTTGGGCCGCCGATCACCTGGGTGATCCTACCCCCCGCAGTCAGGGTCGCATTACACTCAACCCCCTCGCCCACCTCGATCCGCTTGGCACTTTGGCAATTTTATTAATTGGTTTTGGTTGGGGCCGGCCAGTTGTGTTTGACCCCTATAACCTGAAAAATCCCGTCAAGGACGTTGCGTTAATCGCACTGGCCGGCCCAGCTTCAAATCTCATCCTGGCAACGATCGTGGCTGTTGCTTTCAAACTAGGTCTGTTAGGCTTCTTAAGTATCTTTGGCGCCAGCGCAATTATCACCCTGATCGTTTCGCTCAACGTCATGCTCGCCATTTTCAACCTTATACCAGTATTTCCTCTGGATGGGGAAAAAATCCTCGTTGCTCTGCTCCCTCGCACCACCGCCATTGAATACAGTCAATTCATGC
>DAOQVB010000091.1:0-3084 GCA_035341315.1 Candidatus Woesebacteria bacterium
TGTGAGAAATGCTCTGGATCAACAATGTATCGATTGCCCCACACAATCGTTACGGTGTCAAACTGCGCTTCAGCAAACGGCCAGGGTCGGTTCATGTCCCCAACTTTTGTGCTGATGCCCTTGAATTGCTGACTCAAAAGATCGAGCATCGGTGCAGAATGATCAAACGCAGTGACGGAACATTCCGCTTTCAACAAGGCATGGGAAACCAAACCAGTACCAGCGGCAACATCAAGCACTTTACGCTTCGCTTGGGCTGATTTGCCGCCTGTTGTTAGAACCACCGTTGCTACCTCTTCAGCTAATGCTTGCCTGCCGGATTCAACCACATAACTTTGATACTTTTCCGGATCTGAATACCGACTAAAGAAAGCAGTCTCCAGTAAGATGATTCCTTGCTTTAGTAGTTTAAAAATTGACATGATTTAAAAATACCAAATAACTACTAAACCAAGGGCTAAAAATCTCAAAAATTTCCCAGCAAACGTCGGTACGATATAGTAGCTATATGGTAACGACAAATACCCCACGGTGCCACCAACAATATCAATGGGCAATGGAAGTAGCGAGAATGAAAACAAACCTAATCTGCCGTACTTAACCACCCAATCGCGTACATTATCCGACCGTTTGCCAGGTTTTACCACTGACTGACCGCTTCTGCCAATTACATAGACAACTGAGTCGTTCAGCGACATCCCAATCGCAGACACTAAAGCCAGCATCACCACATTAAAGTGGTCTGCAATAAGAGGAATTAAAAGTGTCCCTGGTCCAAACAGGTTGAACACAAACACGCCAAAGTAACCAAACTGAATAAATTGGAGTGGGTCAAGTGCGATGAAAATTGTGAGTATCACAAAAATAACGCCAATGATAAAAAGCAGGCGGTTAACCAAGTCTGTCGTACTAATTTTTTGCATATCCAACGAATGACCATTATACTAGCCCAGTGTCGCCACATAGTTTGCAGAAAAATCAGCAACTGATTGAATATCAACCGAGATTTGCGTCTCCCATTGAATTATTGGAATACTGGACAAACCAAAGTCCAAATAAACCGGCGTTGGTGTTTGATTCATACAGCAATGCAAACCCATTAGAGTGGAGTTATACCAAGCTCTTGGATTTAGTGCGGCAAACCCAAGCGTATCTACTGAGTGAATCTAATGGCAACTCAATTGCATTTTGTTTTAGTAATACTCCAGAGGTAATTCTGTTAAATTTTGCGTGTTGGAGTTGTGACAAAGTGAGCGTGCCCCTCGACTCTACTCGTGACACCACTGAGCGCAAGATCTATAAAATTCAGCAGGCAAAATCCAGCGTACTCTTCACTCGTTCTGACCAGGACACGAAAAAGGAAAATGCAGTTATTCAAAGTGCAATTCCAGAGCTTACCATTGTTGAAGTGACGGGTGTTGATGAGTTTCTACAGTTAGTCCACTTCGATGAACTCAGTGTGACAGCACAAAACCTGTCGAAGGAGACACCCGCACTGATACTTTATACATCTGGCACCACTGCCCTACCCAAGGGTGCTGTGCTCACTTGGAAAAGCCTGTTAGCAAATGCTGAATCCATTGCTGATTGGCTGCAGTTTACTGCCGAAGATCGCTGGTTGGTGGTAATGCCACTGCATCATATTAACTCAACAACATTTGCTACTACTACTCTACTGAGAGGTGGCACAATTGTGCTGGTTCCTGCTTACTCAAAATCCAAATTCTGGCCAACGCTAGCTCAACATCAAGTTACGGGAACCTCAATTGTGCCCACAATTGCCTTTGACCAACTCAGCGAAATTTCGACATTTATTAAGCACGCTGATCAATTAACACAAATGACAAGAATCCAAATCGGTTCAGCGCCCGTCCAACCAACCACGGTCAAACAGTTCGTCGACACTTTTAAGATTAAGCTTTGTCAGGGTTATGGCCAAACAGAAACCTCACTGCGCAGTACCGGAGTACCCATGGATCTTACTGAAGCGCAATATCAAGAAATAGTGGCAAGTAATTCGGTTGGTACTGAACTAACGTTTACCAATGTCACAATCCTAAAAGAAGATGGTGCAGAGGCTGAAGCCAACGAGGTAGGTGAAATTTGCGTGCGCGGACCAATCATCATGCAAGAGTACCTGGATAATGCTGATGCAACAGCGGCGGCTTTTGCGTTTGACTGGTTTCACTCAGGCGACTTAGGGTACTGGCAGGAACACTTCGGCCGCCGCTTCTTTTATCTCAAAGGTCGATCAAAAGAAATAATTAAACGTGGCGGCGTACTGATTTCTCCCTTAGCAATTGAAAATGCTCTGCTGCAGCACTATACAGATTTACAACAAATTTACGTTATTGGCTTTCCTGATGCTCGTATGGGTGAAGAAATTGGTTTTGTGGCAATCAGCGACGACTCATCTATGGCACAAAGAATTTTAGCCGATGCCAAAGAGCACAAAATCAGCCAACTCAAGGAGTATGAGTTGCCAAAAGCGGGACTGATGATCGCTGAAGACCAGCTACCACTCACCTCTACTGGAAAAGTTCAGCGGGTAGAAATTAAAAAGCAATTTGAGTCCTCGCTCCAATTACAAACGCTGTTAATTGCAGAAACAAGTGACTATATTTTTCGGCTACTGGCTGCAGATGAAACCGAAGTGCTCAAACAAGCTGTCGCGATTAATAATGAACGCTGGGGTGAACACTTAGCTGCAACCTTAGAAGAATTTAGCGAGCGCGCCGCCCACGGAATTTTAATTGGTATGTTTGATCGCCAAGATAATGGCCGGTTGTTGGGCACCGTCAGCGGTGTCCAACTGCCCAACGCTGATATCACGCAGATCGGCGCGCCTAATCACTGGGCAAATTCCTGGGACAGTATCACTGATCATGGACGCCTCTATCACAGCACGCACAAAGGGGATTGTTTGGTAGCTGTCGCAATTTCTGTTGTTGGTGGGCCTGACTCTGATTCACAACACGCTACGGCTATAAAACCAAAAAGTTGTCCTACTCATCAATTCACTGAAGTTGAAGCATACTGTCGCAGTGGCCAAGATCCCGTTTTGAGCTTTCATGCAAAAGCCAA
>DAOQVB010000092.1:0-2979 GCA_035341315.1 Candidatus Woesebacteria bacterium
TGCCACCGTCGAACCAAGTGTAGTGAGGATACTTCCAAGTGAACGCAGTAATAAACGGCTGAAACCACTCAATCTCGGTTACAGCATAGCGTTGCCAAAATTTTGTCGGACTTGCAATTGACTCTTCGTACAACGATCGATACTGAGTTTGAGAATAGCGTTTTGTCATTGTAGTCTGTAACTTATTCTTAAATTTCACACTGCTTAGTGGTCATCGGTTGCTAACTAATAAAAAATCAATTCGACAACAGTTTTTTATTTTTCGGAAAATATTCATGAGCGGCTGATACTCCACTTTGCAGTATCCAATCTTTCTTTTTCTCTAGTTCATAAAAAATCGGAGCCCTAACAGAGAGTCTAATATCCAAGTCCACTGGATACGATTGAAGCTCATATTGTTTTACTTGGGCCACAGAGGTGTTAAGCGGACGAATGAATTGTCTCAAGAAAAGTGGCATGTTACCTTCATTAATTCCAGTTACATCTATACCCACTACTTTTGAAAAACCTCTTTCTCTAATAAATTTTGCACCGTAAAAAGTTGTATACCCACCGTCCATTAGTAATTTTCCCAATCTTTTGATTGGTCTCAATGCCGGATAGATAGAACAACTACCCACAATTGCCGATGCAATATCTCCAGAATCTATCACTTCGGTCGTTTGTTGAACGATATTGCTCGAAAATATCAAAACTGGTATTGGTAAAGCTTCAAATTTTTTTATTGGTAGGACTTTTCTAAAGTACTCAATTGCCTTGTGATGCTCTATAAGCTCAAAGTGCCTGATATGATGAGCCAACATTGTCATTTTAAGCAAGTTCTTAATTATTTGATATATTTCCTCAGCAGAACATCCTGCGGATATGAGTGGTGCGACAACAGCTCCACCACTCAATCCAGCTAGCAATGAAGGTTCCAGATTGTATTCTTTTTTTAATGTTTCTAGAAAACTAGCATAGGCAAGACACCCTAGGCTGCCTCCAGACATCGTAATCGCAAATGGTTTCATCCAGATAATCCTAACGTATCTCAAACGTTACACTAACTGTTTTACTGAGTGTAGAAGTTCCGGCTTCAGCAGGACCACCGCCGCCACCCATGGCTCGATCATACATAATTGGGCAAACATTGGTCGCACCCATCTCTGTGATTTGTTGAATTTTACCAAGTTTGAGATTTTGACTTTTGGCTAAAGTCTCAGCCTTCTGTTGCGCGTCAGCCACTGCCAACGATAGCAAATCATCGCCTGTTTGTGAGTCATCGGTGCGGTAGTTGGGACCATAAACATTGGTTGCTCCACTTTTGGCCAGCATGTCATTAATTTGACTCACCGCATCAACTTCTCGCACCGTAACTTCCACAGTGTTGCTGACTCGCCACTGACCTGGCCGATATCGTTGAGCACCATTTTCATAATAACTTTCTTGATCTTGGTAGACACTCATACTTTGCGTTTGAATATCGGCTTCAGCTATACCAAAATCTTTTAACAGAGTGATAATTTCTTCCATTTTTTGATTCACTTCAGAAACAGCGGTTTCTTTGTTTGCATTCACTGCTTCTACTCCAGCGCTAAATGAAGCCAATTGGTTTTTTTCTTCCCGCTGTGCGGTACCCGTCACAGAAATAGTGCGATCAACCCCCAGGTTGATACTGCCCCACTCCAAACCATCAAGTGGTAATATCCAGAGCACTCCCAATACTACTAATGAAACCATGACAATAGAAATGATTTTTTTCATAGTGGATTCAGTATAACATTTGCAAGTTCATTCAGAAGAGATAGCTTTATTCTTGAGTCACTTTTTCTGGGCTTATTTCCTGAACAGACTCAGGTTTTTTACCCAGTTTCAGCACCAATTTATCTAACGTTAGTGGGGATGCTAACGAAATCACCTCTAAAGTAAACACCGATAGTTCAAATGCGGAAGGAATATGATTGGTAATAAAGTAAGCACCTAATCCAACTAAAACCGAGTTTTTGACTGACTCAGAAAACAATTTTTTTTCGATTTTTTCAATATGTTCCTCACTAATGTTGGCCTGTTTTGCTAGGTCAGAAACTCGGCCAATACGCTTGTACCCAAACCATAGTAACGTCAAAAAAGTAACGACTGCAGTCACAGTATTCAACCTTGGATTTGGCACTGCTACATCACCTGTAAAGATTCTAAAGTCAAACCCGGTGGGGAAATGGTGGGCTAACAACCAACTGGCAACTATCACAATTACTCCATAGGTAATCACATACCTAGTTGGCAATTGACTCAATGGTTTGTGACTTGACTGAGTTTTGGTTTTTCTCCACCGTCGATAGAATTCAATACCAATCATCACAGCAGAAAACAAAGCTAATAACACTATGACACCAGTCAAACCAAAATTATGAGTTTTTGACACGACAATATAAGGAATTTGAAATATGCGATCTTGGATTGGATACGTGGGATAGGGAATAAATGAATACAGCCAACTAGGGTGAAGTGGTGAATTATAAAAATCTTTAAGAAACAACCTTCCAATAGTTAAAAAAGAAGTCAGCTGAATCATAAAATCTACTAGGTAAAACAGAAATGTTGAGTTACCAAAATCAAACTGTTGTTTGAGTTTTTTTTGTTGGAGAACCGAGTGACTTAAATCTTCAGTTTTATCTTGAAATTCTTGAATATTTTGACTACGTCGAACTCGAATAATGCGCAATGGAATGAGAATAATTGTTTGAAAAACACCAAGTAGAATCACTGAAACCCACATTCGTTGAGTCAACGCGTAAAAACCAAAAACCACACTCGCGTAAAATTGCGTCATGATTCCGGAAAAGAACGCATATACTATTGCTACAAGCAGGATCCCAGCAAAAATACTCCGAAATGAAATCAGACCGATCATCTCGCTGAGTTTATTATCTCTGGAAATAGAGGGAAATCTTAACTTTGGAGGCATAATAATGAACCTAATGGGGCATTGTACACCAACAA
>DAOQVB010000093.1:0-2950 GCA_035341315.1 Candidatus Woesebacteria bacterium
TCTGACCTGGGAAGAAGCGTTTCATTTGATCATGCTCAACAAAATTGAGTCTCACTTGGGTAGAAAACGACCAACAATACTCTATGACTACCCCACTCCTCTTGCAGCTTTGGCCAAAAAGAAAACTGATGATCCGAGATATGCGGAGCGGTTTGAGGTGTATTTGGCTGGATTAGAATTGGGCAATGCTTTTTCCGAACTTCTTGATGCTGATGAGCAAGAGGAACGTTTTCGTTCGGAATTAGCTTTCCGATCCAAGTTAGGAAAAACTGAATATAAACTGGATGAAGATTATTTAGCAGCTCTAAAATCTGGCTTGCCTCCCACTGGTGGTATTGCTGTTGGAATAGATCGACTCGCAATGCTCTTTGCTAATACGAGAAATATTCAAGATGTCATTACTTTTCCAATCAGCGAACTTTTTGCAATTAACGATTAATCAATTCTTTATATTTTGACAACGCTGAAATCATTTTTGAAATAAATCTACTAATTGGATTCGTTGGAGATTTTTTTATGAAAGTGATTAGTCCAATTACCATTGCAACAAATCCTCCCACGACGAGCGCAAGTAGTTGGTTGAGTGGATAGACCTGAGTGACTTTTTGATTATGAACTGCTGTAGAATCGGGTTCTTGGTCCGTGATGCCAGCTGATTCTGAACTTTCCATTGCCAACACTAATTCTTCAAATGACTTCTCTGGCAGTGTTTGATCAACTAATGTGCTGAGCTCGTTAGAAATTTTTGAAGGGGCGCAGTCAGAAATGGCTTGAACAACAAAGTAATATGTGCTATTTTTACCCAGACTTTTTACTGTGAATGAAGTTGTATTACCAGTGTTTGATACTCCATACAGATAGGTACCTGACTTCGTGCCATAAGATACAGAGTAATGTGTTGCTTCAGAGACGGCGGACCATTCCAAAGTAACTGAAGTTTGGGAGACTGGTTTTACTGAAAGTAATTTGGGTGCATTTGGAGCAGTGACATCACAAGTCTTTGGCTTTGTTTGAGTTCCGGTTGAATCTGCAGTACCTGAATTAGTTGTGGTATTTGCAGTTGTTTGTGACGTTGAACTTGTGGGTGTTGGTGAAGTCACTCCGCTGATTGGGGTTGGTGTTGCTTGGCCAGAGGGAGTTGTTGGTGTAGGTGTGAGTGTAGGTTGCGAACCCGTTGGTGTGGCAGTTGCACTTGGTGGTCGAGTTGTTGGAGTAGCTGTTGGTGGTGGTGTGGTTGGTCTGGGGGTAGCTGTTGGATCGGCAAGAACTGTCATGGTCATTGTATACGATGCAGCGCCACGAAAGTAACAGTCCCACGGAGTAACAGCCCGATTACAGGTTTTTGCGTCAACATACAGCGTACCTTGATATGTGCCGGGAATTCCATTATTTTTCATTCGTACTGGCAAAATTACTCCAAGATGTGATTCAATCGGCTGTTGACTCGGATTAGTATCTTGTTCCCATGTAAAATCCTTCGTCCAACTATAGTATTCAAGCATATGATTGGGACTCGATGTCCACGCGGTAGTTTGCCACAGAAAATCTCCTGTAGCGTTAATAAAGTACACATGATTGACTTGCTCGCAACCTAGATCACTGGCATAACAGGTAAAGGTATCGGGTCCGGTCGAAGAATTAAAATTGAAAGCGTTTGCGAGCACCTTTGTATTACTTAAAAAAAACAAACTGATACTCAGGACGAATATAGTGGCGAAGTTTTTAAAAGCTTGATTCATATCTATGATTTATTATACATATATAATATACATTAGTCAAATTATAGGTCTAAAAGCATGGTATGTGTATCTATAATACTTAGTGTACAATATCCACTTATGCCAAGTATTAAAGCTGGAAACATACGCAAAGGTACCCATATTCGGTTTAAGAATCAGCCGTATTTAGTCACGAAAGCAGACTTTACTAGCCCAGGTAAGGGCTCGGCGTTTATGCGCTGCCGGCTGAAGAGCTTACAAACGACGAGCACAGTTGAATTTACTTTTAAGTCTAATGAAACAGTCGAAGAATTAGATATTTCGAGTGTCAAAATGCAGTATTTGTATCATGATGCTGATGAAGTAGTGTTCATGAATCAACGGAACTATGAGCAAGCCAGCGTCCCAATTGGTTTGCTGGAGGATCAACTACAACTACTACTGCCAGAAATGGAAGCCTATGTTTTGCTATTTGAGGACAAACCAATAGGAGTGAGTCTGCCAACGAAAATTACCATGACGGTGGTACGGGCTGATGATGCGGTGGCAGGTGATACCGTTGGTCAAGCCAAAAAAGAAGCTGAAGTAGAAACAGGTTTATTGGTTCAGGTGCCCCTATTCATCAAAAAAGGTGAAAAAATCATCGTTGATACTGCAACAAAGCAATACGTTTCTAGGGCGTAAGTTACTAAAAAATCCCGCTTGGGGCGAGATTTTTTAGTCTCAGAACGTAGCTCCCGGTGAGGAAGAACCTTCTGAGGTATCGTCATTATAACAAATAGTATAAGTAAGTCAATGACGATAATAATAGCTCTGTTGTAGAATCAATTAATGTCGCTTTTTCAGCAAATTGTTTCAGATTTACAATCACGAGCTAATCCAGAGAAAAAACTCGTACTTCAGCATTTTTTTAAGACTGGTCCTGGGCAATATGGTGAGGGCGATGTATTTTTGGGCGTGGTAGTGCCAGATCAGCGAATAGTGGCAAAAAAGTACTATGAAGTTGCAGAATTGGGTCTGGTGGAAAATCTTTTAGCGAGTCCAATCCACGAGCATCGGTTGACAGCATTGATTATGTTGATCTACCAATTCCCGAAGGTAGAATTAGAAAAAAAACAAGTATTATTCGACTTTTATTTGGGTCATACTCAAAGAATTAACAATTGGGATCTAGTCGATATATCAGCGCCAAATATTATTGGTGAGTACATGTTGGCAACAAAACTAGATAT
>DAOQVB010000094.1:0-2943 GCA_035341315.1 Candidatus Woesebacteria bacterium
CTGTAAATCTGCTGACTTACGTCTTCGTAGGTTCGAATCCTACACCTGGCACAACTCTCAAACCTGGCACAACTTGAAAGTGTTTGTCCAGGCTAAGTAATTGTGCTCCGTGTTCCATTGCTTGTGAAGCAATCCAGACATCGTTTAATGGAATAGGAGTACCATTTTGTTTTAAATCAGTAAATACTCTGGCAAACCATTCGGCGGTTTCAGCGGTGATTGGTGTCAGTTCTACTGTAGGTTGCTTGAGAAACTCAGAAAGTATCGCCTTATTTGTTTTTTCCTTTGTTCCCAACTTGAAACCAGCAAATAGTTCTCCCAAACAGATTGGGGACATGACGACTTGATGAGCGCTCTCAAGAGTCTGTAAGATTAAGCCGTTGCCTACCATCAGGGCAGAATAAGCGTTAGTATCAAGTAAAACTTTTTTCATAGCACATACCTTACTGCCAATCAGTTGCGTCAACCGTAGAAAATTGTGCCTGAGTTTGTTGGAACTGTTTGAGTTCTTCTCTAGTCCACTGTTTTGAGAATTCAGAAAAGTCTGATACTTTAGTGGTTTTGTTTAATCCCAGTGACTGAGTGAGCAGTGTTTTGATTAAGCGGTTAAGACTTACGTCAGTTGTGTCGGCTTTTTGTTTTAACACCCGGTACAAGACTGGATCGAGATTGTGAATAGTAAGTGAAACTGATGAATGGTTCATAATTATGTTAATTATGGTTCAAAGTACATATTTTGTCAAGCTGATGCTTGCCACTTCATGCCGGGTATATTTCTGGTAAAATGTGGGGGTCAATTTTGGAAAGCGTGCCAGAGTAGCTCAGTGGTTAGAGCACCTGTTTTGTAAACAGGGGGTCGTGGGTTCGAATCCCACCTTTGGCTCAAGTATGGTACAATGCTCGGTCTCGATCAATTAAAGGAACACTATGGCAAAAAAGAAAAAAGGACCAAGACAATCAGTTGGACTCAAGTGTGATGCTTGCGGTGCATTTGGCTATATCACTGAATACAACAAAAATAACGAACAGTTAAAGAAACAATCTGGAGATGGAACATTCCCTCTCAACAAATACTGCAAAGTGTGTAAAAAACACACTGTTCACAAACAATCCAAAAAATTGAAGTAAATTAGAACTTCTTTTGTTTCGCCAGTTGATGGTAGGCATTTATGATTGCATCAGT
Organism: Candidatus Woesebacteria bacterium; assembly: GCA_035341315.1. GTDB lineage: Bacteria > Patescibacteriota > Microgenomatia > UBA1400 > PJMF01 > DAOQVB01. Next base: position 1,184 of record DAOQVB010000094.1, read on the forward strand.
GCCATTAATCGATGTGGGTGGAATTTTTCTTGCAGCAAGCATTGCACGTTCAATCCAGCTTGAATTTTGGCCTTTTGCACTCATTAATTCATTAAGCTGAGTAATAAAATTGTCTGTTATTACTGGTCTAGCAATACCCTGATTTTCAAAACGTTGGCGAATAACTGACTCCCACTCGCCCCATTCATTCAATGTTAAAAGAAAACTTCCGCTTGCAACTGCATCATAGGCCATATCTCCAGAAGGTTTGGTTATAAAACCATCTGCCCAGGGAAATGCGAAGCTAATAAGTTGCTCATTAGCATCAACAATTTGGGGATGATAAAGACAACGAAAGGCAGCCGTATCGTCAGCAGGGCTTCCGACTACGATGGCATTTTGACGAGCAAGGTCTAGACAATTTGTGTACAGATCAACCTGCGTACCACAATAAACTAAAAGATTGATGTTGCGTTCATTACTTCTTAATATGGGTAATAATTGTTCTAACAGCTCTAAAATTTCTGATTTGTTGGTGCCCAGGCCGCCAGTGGTGATACAAAGGTTAAGCCTGCCTGATCTCCAAGGGCGTTTGTTTTTTCTGGCAGCAAAAACTCGTTGGTCTATTGGTGGACCGGTCACGACTACTCGATGAGGGTCAATCGATTTGCCTTGCAAGGCAACTTTTTCTAGCAAATCATCTTTAGTAAGTTGATCGAAAACGCAAAAAGCGAGTTTGGGATTATCAATTTGTGTAAGGTAGTCATATCGCACATGTGGGTCAGTAATAACCTGCAGTACGGTTTTCCCATGCTCCAGTAAAATATTGCCAGCTGCCACATGGAGAGAGAGGATGGGTTTGGTAATATGCTCGGTTAAATAGAGTAGTGGTGGGGTTATAGAATCTAATATAGGAAGTTGTTGGCGGCCAAAGCGGTCAATCAAGTCCTTGGCTGTTTTTAGGATTGGATTACGAGCAAGGATTTTTCCAACAGTTTCTGTGAAAGTAATTGATTGCCACTTTTCTTGACTCACGTAATTAGTTGGGTCAACTAGCCAGGCCTTCTGATGGTCTAGCTGTCCACCCCAAACTTGAAAGGCGATTGCCAACGCCATAGAAAAATGTGCTCTGGAGAGTACCACGTCTGTAATTGTTTCGTCTTCGATAAGACCATGCCAACCTTTGATGTCCTCGCGCATGGTTCCAGCCACCGTCACGATGGGAATTTCAGCTTCCTCAAGCCACTGCTTGTCTTTTTTGAAAACTTTAACGAGGTTTGGGTCGAGCAGATGTTGCATATTGGTCTGCTATGATTATGGCACATGTCTGAGATCTATAGTGTATTCAATTTAATTTGGTTGGTCAAAGCGGTGCTTTTTTTGATTGCTTCAGTTGTAAGTTTTTATCTGCCTGGCATCGTCCTGAGTCACTGGGCGGGAATTACTGATCAAAAAAAGCACCTTTTAGCCTGGATGATTGGCATAGGTTTTTGGGGTATCCAGGGGTATGCGTTTGGTTGGTTGCAAGTACGATGGCTATCGTTCATGTATCTAGCTATTTTTGTTTGGCAAGCATGGAGAATAAGAAAGAATTGGTGGCCAATTACCTACCATTTAGGATCTACAAGTTTACAAAAAGTTATACTAGTTATTGGAACGATACTATTACTCATTCCAGTAATTGGTTCTGGATGGAGAACCAAAGAAGGCATTGCTTACTATTGGATCAATGCCTACGACGGCTTGTACCACCTATCTCTTTCACGATCTTTGGTTGAATC
>DAOQVB010000095.1:0-2818 GCA_035341315.1 Candidatus Woesebacteria bacterium
GTAAGTATTGTGCATCCGGATATTCTATCCGTTGCGTTAAATTGTTGAGACCAAGCATAAAATCCATCAGATTCTATCTTGGTTTGTTCTGTTACCATACAATCTCCCTCGCATTCATTGGAACTAACACAGGTTTTACCTCCATCGGAGAAAGTATGTACGCAAACATATCGACCAGTTTTCTCTCCGGTCTTTTTAATCGAAAGATATGAATCTTCCAATTTCACACAACTCAAATGAGCAATTGGATCATACCCAAGTTGCCAGATTCCAAGCAATGCCAGACAAATAACTGCCAACAAAACAAGAGCTAGATTAAACCATCCAGACATATAAGCTTCCACAACAAACCCGACCACGACTGGCGAGTTACCTCATTATAGATGAAAAATCGAATGCTGTGTGATCTTTTCTTGTTTATTCAACTGAGCGGCAAAAAATAGCACTCGTGAATCTTCCACTAAGTCGGTCCAGATGTACTGTAAGTCATCGACTAACTCATAGCCCGAAGTAAGTACCTGACTAGCTGGTAACCACAAAAGATTTCCTTCTGGATTTTCCATGCCTAATGGTACATTTTTTGTTTCTACAGTCATTGAAAAAAAACACATCATCCAATCTTGAGCGTAACCGCCACTCAGATTGACTACTGCTCTGAGCTGACAATTCTCCTGAGGCACTTCATAACCAGTTTCTTCCAGAGTTTCCCTGATGGCACAAGCAACAAACGTTTCGCCAGGTTCAACTTTTCCCCCAATACCATTTAATCGACCAAAATCAACACTACTACCTTTTTTTGTACGATGTATAAACAAATAATCATCACCACAATGGATGAAATTTGTAGTTGAGAGAATTGTTTCCCTTGCTGTCTTGGTTTCTGTCATGCGGTAGTCATAGTATACTTACGACTATGAAAATTACCAAGGCCTTAATTACTGCGGCGGGATTTGGCACTCGCTTCTTACCAATCACAAAAACTATTCAAAAAGAAATGCTGCCATTCTTAGATCGTCCGATCATCGACTATGTGGTGGACGATCTACTCGCTGCCGGAGTGACTGATATCATTTTTGTGGTTTCCGAGCACAACAAACAACTCATTCACTACTATCGGGAAAATCAACGCCTATATAACTATCTAGCCGATCGAAATAAGGCCTCGCTCTATGACCAAGTTGCAAAATTGCACCAAAAAGCTACATTTCATTTTATTAAACAAAGTGATTCTGAACAGTACGGCACCGCAGTCCCACTCAAACTTGCCCAATCGTTATTACAAACAGATGACGCATTTTTTGTGTTTATGGGTGATGACCTAATGTATAACTCCAATGGAAACTCAGAAGCCGCCGCGATGATTCAACTAATGGAAAAATCTCATGCTGTTGCTGTAGCCACCTGTGTAGAAAAACCTACGAGCGAATTATCGCGCTATGGTGTGATCAAACCTAAAAAACATGGCGACTATGTATTACTTGAATCGATTGTTGAAAAACCACAACCTGGCTCAGAACCATCAAATTTAGTGAATATTAGTAAATACATATTCACCCCCCAAGTGTTTGAAGTACTCGCCAACCAGCAACTCGATGTAAATTCTGGCGAACTGTACATTACGGATACTATTACCCAACTCGCCCAAGCAAACGACGTGGCTATTCATGTACCAACCGGAACGTACTTAGATGGAGGTAACCCATTTGAGTGGTTAAAAGCCAATATTTCGATTGGCTTACATCGTGAAGACATGGCGCAAAAATTAAGAGATTTCCTCACAGAAACACTGGCTCATTGATGGTATTCTTGGCGATACACTTCCAAGGTAGTTACAAACACCACGAGAATTAGAGGACCATACACCAATCCTAAGAAACCAAACGCCTTGATTCCTCCCAATACCGCCACCATCATAAGCGCAGGATGAACGTTAGCCACTTTTGAAACCACCATTGAACGAACGACGTTATCGATTGTTCCCACTACAAAAAATTGCCAACACATTGTTAAAATGCCAAGAAAAGGATGACCGGTCAATAATAAAACAAGTCCAATTGGCACTAGCACAAAGCCTGTTCCCAAAATGGGAATCATGGAAAGCACCATCATCAAAAAAGCAAACAGTACCCATGCTGGAATACCAATAATGGCTAGAAAGATACCACCAACCAAACCCTGCAAAATTGCGATTAAAAATGTTCCTTTTATTACATCGAGAAGCATTGCGTAGGAGCGAGAAAAATATTGATGGGTAGCATCTTTACTCAATGGACTTATTTTATATATATATCGTTTTAAGTCAGGAAGATTCGGCAAAATAAAGTACACTAATATTATCAGTAGAACTAAATTGATCATGAATGTTACAGAAAAATTACCAATTTGCCAAAATGAGCTGAGAAACCAGTCTGTAGCCGGCTGAAGATTTTGAACAATAAGTTGAACCAGTTGCTGTGAAGTCACTTCTAAATCTTGAGCAAATGGAAGTACCTTCACGCTGGAATTGATCTGAGTAACTACCTGCTCAAGAGTTTCGGGACCAACTTGGCTTTGCAAATCCGTTACGACTGTCACAGCCTGAATCACCAGTGTTTGTGCAAAAATAATACCTGGAATCACTAATAGCAAAATGCTTAAGACGATAGACGCTAGCGTTGATAGCGACTTTCTACTTCCAAGACGTTTCGAAACTCTTTGGTAGATGGGCCAAATAAGAATCGAGTAGATTAAACTAAAAAAAACCAGACTTAAGTATGGTTGTAAGACAATAAACGAAAGAACACCAATGAGACCAAAGAGAACAAAGAAAATACCTACT
>DAOQVB010000096.1:0-2765 GCA_035341315.1 Candidatus Woesebacteria bacterium
AAAACATCAATTTCCTTTGACTTTCCAAATGAGATAGTGGGCGAGGGTAAAAAGCGAAATTTCTCGATTCAATTCTCTAGCCCAGTATTTGCCACACTCAATGGCAAAGTCCTAGAAATTACCATTCCAAAAACTCAGCAGATTGGTGCGTATACAAAATCCTCCCTAATTGTAAGAGTACCAAAGGAATTTGGCCAACCCTACAGAATTGATCCTTCACCAACCACCATTCGTGATTTAGCTGGTTGGAGTGAGTTTGTATACCAAAATTACTCAGGTCAAGGGATTACCGCAGTATTTGGTGAAAGTCAGCGATATCAACTGGATCTTACCTACTACTTAGACAATCCTCAAAACTACAAAGTTAGTACAAGTCTCACTCTGCCACCAGACACTCCCTATCAACGGATGTTGTATACCAATCTTGATCCTAAACCAGAAAATGTAACTCTTGACGAAGATGGTAATTGGCTAGCCGAATACTACTTAGAACCGCTTGAACAAAAAGTCGTGACCGCGCAAGCCTTCACCGAACTTTCTGTAAATCCCAAACACAAACAGCTTACAATAAATGAATCTAAATTTACTCAACCCCTCGAATACTGGGAAACTCAGGATCCCGCCATCGTTTCGCTGGCAAATCAGTATAAATCCCCTCAAGCAATTTATGAAGTAGTGGTTGATAAACTGGACTACACTGAATTGCCACTTACCAATAGTAGAACTCGCTATGGAGCTGCGGGCAGCCTTCAAAATGCTCAAGATGCAGTTTGTCAAGAATTTACCGATTTATTCATTGCGATAGCTCGGAGTAATAATATTCCCGCCCGAAGAGCTACCGGATACGCCTATACCAATCAACCAGAATTGCGGCCACTCAGTTTAGACGCAGATGTACTACATACTTGGCCAGAATACTATGATGAAGTAAATCAAATTTGGAAACCAATTGATCCAACTTGGGAGGATACAACTGGTGGTGTAGATTACTTCAACTTTTTTGATTTAAATCACATAGTGTTTGCCTACAATGGTACCTCTAGTTCACAACCACCTCCCGCTGGAGCATTTAAGCCACTCGAGTCAACAGAACAAACCGCTATCGTTACCGTTACTAGTGAGTTTCCTGAAATTACTTCTAATTACTCCGCAACTTTTGAGAATAAACAAATGTATGGGGCACCTATTCCAGGATTCTTCCAGGTAGCTATTGAGAATCAGACTGGTAAGGCTTGGTACAATACTTCCGTTGGGATACGTGGGCAAAAAAACCAAGTAGCGGTACAATGGCTTTCACAAGATAATTTCCCAGAGGTTTTTTTGCCCTTCGCTACCGAGAAGCGCCTGATATTCTTAACCAGCGACCAACTTTTGCCAGTGAAGGATACAATCATAGTTGCCATCACAAATCAGTCTGGACCAACCCAATATGTCAACAGCGAAACACCAGTTATCATCCTCCCATACTACCTCGCTAGAATCGAATTCTACTTTGGCGTGGGTATCGCTGTTAGTCTCTGCGCCCTCCTCACCGGGAGTTTACTGGTTTTCCGACATAGACGGCAAACCGTTATACGTCGGGAAAGCCAAGAACCTCAAACGCCGATTGTCTAGTTATACTCAACTTAAACGGCTACCTCAGAGAATTCTACAAATGGTCACAACGGCACAGCAGGTGCAATATCAGGAATTGCCAAGCGAACTGGCAGCTATTTTGACTGAGGCGGAATTGATTCGCACCTATCAACCAAGCTATAACATCTTGTTAAAAGATGATAAAAGTCCGTTGTATATTTACATCACCTCTGATAAAGTCCCCCAAGTAATTCAGATTAGAAAAAAACAATTAGTTTTTAACACAACAAAACCAAATATTTTTGGTCCCTTCGCCAGCAGCTACCAAGTACAACAAGTCCTTAAAATTGCTCGAGCTATTTTTCGGTGGTGTGACGATCCCACAAATACTGCGGGGTGCTTCTATTCTCACCTCAATCTCTGCTCTGGAGTATGTTGCGGCAAAATTACCCTAGCTGAGTATCAAACAGATCTTAAGCAACTTTCGCTGTTTCTCCATGGAAAATCAGGCGATTTACTCAATCAACTAAAGCTTTCGATGAAATTGCAATCCAAGAACAACCTGTTCGAGGCGGCAGCCAAAACAAGAGATATGATCAAGGCGATTACAGCAGTTACAAAAGAACCATATTACTTAAAACCAGACCCCCAATTACTTAATCTTGCAGATAGCCGTCCAGATAACCAATTAACGTATTTGAGCAGGTTGCTGCAACTCTACCTTGGTTTACCAAAACACTATTCACTGAAGAAAATTGAGGGTTACGATGTAAGTAATACCAGCGGAACAAATGCCGCGGTTGCCCTGGTAAGTTTTACTGATGGTCAGGCCGAGCCTGCGGACTACCGATTATTTAATATCCGGACGCTGGATACCCCCAACGATTACCAGATGCTTCGGGAGGCCATAATTCGTCGGCAAAACCATTCGGAGTGGGGGATACCCGACTTAGTGGTGATCGATGGCGGCAAAGGACAACTACGCGCTGCTTTGGGCGTTTGGCAATGGTCGACTCCGATGATAAGTATTGCCAAACGCCCTGATCGATTACTATTTCCCACAATTGATCGGTCTTCAAATCGTCTAAAAATCTCTTACACAACAGTAAATTTGGATTCAAGTCACCCAGGACTACAACTCGTGCAACAAATCCGAGATGAGGCTCATCGTTTCAGTAAAAAACAACATA
>DAOQVB010000097.1:0-2706 GCA_035341315.1 Candidatus Woesebacteria bacterium
CGACTCATCGTATTAAATAATCGCATGCACCTATTGTAAACCACTTTTAGAATTCAGAGAAAACTCATTTGCCCAACCACATCCTCACCAAACTATTTCTACCATAGTAGTTAAAGTAGTTTTACAAAAGTAAAGTTCATCTACAAAAGTAAAGTTGCTCTATGCTTCCAACTTCGTGTGTCTGCATCACGTGTTCTGTCCGTAAATCTGAGAGCGTTTTCAGCGCAATTCTCAGATCACGCTCCGATTGGGGCAATACTACTCTCCGATCGATCAGTTCGAATGCAAACAAAATATCTAGTTCAGCTTGGGTTAATTTTTTAGGATCAGTTTAGATTAAAATCATCTTAACGCACGTCAAAACGCTTAATTAATAGATTTTGTTGCTCCGATCGAATCTCTTTTGGAGTTCGTATTGCAATCCGTAGCTCTCGTTGCTCCTCGGAGAGTATTACTCGTCTATCAATGAACCCAAATAAATATAGGAGGTCATATTCTTTCTGAAGAAGAAAGGCTGGATGCATTTCATGCCACACCCCTGAACTCAATGGTCTAAATGTTTTTCCGCTAGCTCCTCGCACAGTCGGAAACCTAGAATCTAGTAGTTAGTGGTTTTTCGTCACTGTTTTAGGATCAATAGGATTTGTGTATTCCCTATCATATTCAAAACTCATCTTGAGAACCCAATCGAAAAACTCTCGTCTTTGCTTAAAAATGCATCTCACTTCTTCCACAGTTAAACCTATCAGGATCGAATCAGAATCGATACATACCTGCAATTCTTGATCATTCAGCTGTGACAATTGACCCAACTGATACTGGGCTTCTTGAAATACTAATGAAAAATCATTACATAGTTGCGGAACTGCTCGCTCAACAGCCAATTCAGTTGCCTCAACATTCATAGCTCTCCAAATAACTATTTACTAAACTTTAGTATATCAATATAATTTAAAATAGATCTAAATATCACGCTGATTACTCCTCCATCGTCGAAGTATCACCAACCTGCAAACCCATCTCCTTCGCTTTCAAAATCCTCCGCATAATTTTTCCACTACGTGTTTTTGGTAATGTATCTACTTGCTCAATGTCTGCTGGCTCTGCGATGTACCCAATTTTCTTGCGCACCCATTTCTTTAATTCTTGTTTTAGTTCTGTGCTCCAAACCACACCCTGGTTGAGCACTACAAACACTTTGATTGCCTCCCCTTTTACTAGATCGCTGATGCCAATGGTGGCTGCCTCCGCGACACCCTCATGTGATACCAACGCACTTTCCACCTCTGCCGTGCTGATCCTGACCCCACCAACATTAATGACGTCATCAGCTCTTCCCAACACCATGTAGTATTGGTCACTATCTTTTTGAGCAACATCTCCAGTGTAGAAATACTGTTTATTGCCAAACTCACTCCAATACTGAACAAAGCGATCGTCATTATTCCAGCAGGTAAGCAATGCGCCTGGCCAAGGGTGTTTGATGACCAAATGACCAACTACATTTGGTTGTGTAACCTCGTTGCCATCGTCATCCACAATGCTTGGCTGTATGCCCAAAAAGGGTAAACCGGCGCTACCCGGCTTCTGCTTCATAGAGGGAGGTGTCACCAGCATGTGACCCCCCGTTTCTGTCTGCCACCAGGTATCAATAACTTGAGCTTTTCCCTTACCAATATGATCGGAGTACCACTGCCAAGCAGCGGGGTTAATTGGTTCGCCCACACTACCTAGTACCCGCAACGATTTTAGTTTGTGTTTATTTAGATGCTCTTCACCTTCGCGCATCAACATGCGAATAACAGTGGGTGCAGTGTAAAAACTTTGTACCAGATATCTGTCCACTAATTCCCAATATCGGCCTGGGTTTGGAAAAGCAGGCCCACCTTCATAAAGAATTGAGGTGATACCATTTGATAGCGGACCATACACCATGTAACTTTGGCCAGTAATCCAACCGGTATCTGCGGCTGTCCAATGAACTTGATTTTCTTGAATATCAAAGTTGTACTTGAACGTCATATGAGAGTACAAGTTGTAGCCACCATGAGCATGCACGATTCCTTTTGGGGTGCCAGTCGTGCCAGATGTATACAAAATAAAGAGAGGTGTAGAACTTTCGACTGGCACCACCGCAAATTCCTTTGATTGGGCATCTAGTAACTCATGAAGATCGGATTCACCAGTTTGTAATTTCATCGGCCGAGTTTTGCGCTGCATGACTATCACATGCTTTACTGAAGGACACATCTTGACCGCCTCACGAACCACCATAAGCAAATCGTGTTGTTTACCATTTTTTTGCATCCAAGTTGCCGTACAGATTATCTTGGCTTGCGTATCTTTTATTCGTATGGCTAATGCTTCCGCGCTAAACCCTGCGTAAACTACCGAGTGAATCGCACCCATCCTGGCGCAGGCCAACATGATAGCGATCTGATCAATTGTGAGCGGCATATAGATCACCACTCGATCCCCCTTGTGAATACCATATTTATGTAACATGTTGGCTACTTGGTTGACTCTTGCGAGTAGTTGAGCGTAGGTAATGCTCTCTTCTTCTTCTAGCTCGTTGTTATAGATGTAGGCAATGCGGTCCCCATTGCCATGCGCAATGTGTCTATCCAAACAATTGTGAGTGATATTGATCATGCCACCGTCGAACCAAGTGTAGTGAGGATACTTCCAAGTGAACGCAGTAATAAA
>DAOQVB010000098.1:0-2665 GCA_035341315.1 Candidatus Woesebacteria bacterium
GTTCCCACGAATTACTGGATGTATTAAACATGAGCTATAGCGAGTATGTGCGCAAGGGTTTTGTGGAATTATTGGTGGCAACTTTGATCGGCGGTATGTTAAGTTATTTGTTGGCGATCAAACTGAGGAATGGCGAGACAAGCGGAAAGCGATTTTGGTTACTAACAGCTGGAAATACCGTTTTGGTTATGGAGTTGTTTGCCATACTCGTTTCTGCTTACAAACGAGATTTACTATACGTTGAAACATATGGATTAACTCGAGTAAGAATTATTGGTGAAGTCTTTTTGGTTTGGTTAGCTTGTTTGTTAGTACTTCTGCTAATTTTTGCAATCTGGCATAAGTTGAAGGAGAGAAGTGTGTTGTTACTTTTTGGAGTTGTGACGGTAGTTGCTTGGTTAGGCTTGCAGGTGGTTAATGTGGATGCCATCATTGCGCGCGGCGCACCGGGTCACCACGATTACACGGATTACTTTTACATTATGCAGTTATCTGAGGACGCCGCGCGCGAACAGCTCGCTTTATTGCCAGATGTAATTGCTGAAACAAAACAGCTTTTGGCAAAACCATCACTTACCGATAAAGAACGGTCTCAACTAGCAGGACTTAAGCTAGCCCTGCTGTCTTTTCAAGAACATTCAGATAATTTGTTTTTTCATTTTGCGAGCGAATCCGCAATCTTTGCGGTGAGCGAACAATATAATCAGCAATGGCCCAATGATCGGTCTTGGCCATATGAGTACTTCACTTGTAAGAATACTCAAGAATCATCTCGCTATCGGGGTTATGATCCCTATTCTTGCACGAAAGATGATCGTCAGCTGTCCGCTCGCTTACATGCTGAGAGATCTTGGAGGTTCTTTCAGCCAACTCGAAAACAGGCATACGATTTATGGAACTCAAAACCAGAACTGATCAGCTCAGTTGCGCCGTTACTGGCGAACATCAAGATGTATCAAAAAGAAAATAAAATCACATTGAGCGATCAAGAGAGAAGGCTATTGTACGATTTTTCTTATCCATTTCTATCGGTTCGACTCAGTTACTACGCCGGTTCCGATGACTATTGGGAGGATGTCAATCAGGTCAATCACTTTAATGATTTCCAGCCTACACCTACGCCAACGCAGCTTGGGAAAGACGTACTTATTGAACCCACACCCATGGTCAAAACAATTGTTTTACCAACCCAGGAACCGGAAATTTTACATCTTAACTTAGTGACGCCAACACCGACAGAGTAGAAACAAACTGGGTAATTTGCTCGTTTTCAGATATGATACTAGGGTGAAAAAAATTGATTGGTTGATTTGTATCGCTCTCACAATTGTTTTTGCTTTGGTATTTTTTTCTCGTTTGGGTTGGTTGACACTCCAGAGTTTTGATGAAGCTTGGTACGCGGTGATCGCCCGAAATGTCTTACTCCACTCAAACCCCTTACAACTTTGGTTTAATGGCACGCCATTTATCGATCATCCCCCTTTGGGTTTTTGGTTAATGACTACGGTGTATCGCTTATTTGGAATTTCAGAATTTACAACCAGAACCATTTCAGCTCTGACGGGAGTAGGTAGTTTGTTGTTACTGTATGGCATTGGGAAGCAGTTAGTACATCGAAATGTTGGCTTGGTGGCGAGTTTGATGTTGGGCAGCAGTCTTTGGTTTGTGTATCGGGCCAGATCTGGTAATTTAGATGTGCCATTGTTATTTTTTTATTTGCTAACGGTATTTTTAGGCCTGCTTTACCAAAAAAATCGAAAGCTTGCAGTTTTGGTTGGTTTGGCCTTTGGTTGTTTATTGTTGATTAAAACGTTGGTAGGTGTCTCGGCAGGAATAGTATTGTTGTTCTTATTAGTCTCATCAAAATATAGCAGAAAGGCTAAAATCAAAGATGGCGTACTAGCTGGTCTAGCCACTTTTGGCACTATTTTGCCTTGGTATGGGTACAACGCTGTTGCTCATAGTGGGTTTTTGTACCACCACTTTATAGAAATTGGTTTGCGCGCGGGCAACCCAGACTTTGTCAGTCAAGGATTACAAATTAATAAAGTGTTGCTATATTTACATAGCGGAGTAGGTAGATGGTATACGCTGTCATTAGCTGGCGCTGGAGTATTAAGTCTTTTTATTACTAAGCACAAAAGAGTAATTACGTTGCTTTTTATTTGGCTGTTAGTTGTTGGTGGGCCGTTTTTACTCAATGAAAAAACTGAAGTTTGGCACTTATTGCCACTGTATCCACCACTATTTTTATCTGCAGCTACGGCTTTTTATTATGTGAGTGAAAGGTTGAGCGGGTGTTTCCAGAATAGAAAGATTAAAAATGTAGTGTTTGTAGCTCCGTCGTGCATGGTGTTCGCCCTAGCGATATTTCAGCTCAGACAAATTTGGCAGCTTGTTGTTCCTCTAGATCGTTATGTGCCAACAATTGATCAGATTGCTCGGGTAGCTGGTACCATGCCTGGACAACTGTATCTTAAGGAAGTGGTTGGTCCTGAGGTAATTTATTACTCTGGTAAAAACGTTATCAGCTTTGGTTTGAATCCAGATTCTTTTGAAATTATGCGGCAAGCGCTGTCTAATTCAAAAGAACGAGTTTTAATGATCGTGCCGATGAACGACTTACCCACACTAGATGCTCAGCAGGTTGAGTACGTGGTTTTGG
>DAOQVB010000099.1:0-1056 GCA_035341315.1 Candidatus Woesebacteria bacterium
CCTCAACCAGCATTTTTGGACTAAGTTGTATAAATCTGATGATTTTTACTCGACCGATTCCCCGCACTAACGCATTAATGCTTTCATCAGTTTTTATTTTTTTATCAACCAAAGCCAGCGTACCGATGGAATACATATCCTCAGCTTTTGGCTCCTCCACGTCAGGACGTTTTTGGGTAATCAGAACGACGGAATTTTGTTTGGGGGTGACTTGGTTAATGCTTGAGAGCGAAATTTGTCTGCCAAACGTTAACACAGATTCGGTGCTTGGGAATAGTACGCCTTCTCTAATTGGAACTGCCGGTAATATAAATCTCTCTGGTGGGCGAATCTCGGGAGAATTTGATGATTTGATAACCTCGGATTGAGTTGATTTATCTCCTCCAGAGAAAATTGCCTCTACTTGAGGAAGTTTGGTTGGTTTTTTTGTTTCTTCAGTCACGATTAGCATTCTAAACGCAAGACTGCTAATTGGCAATGGGGAAATGTGTAAACCATCTTGTAAAAAGTAGTGTGTATTTCCCAAATTGCATTATTGTTTGTGAGAATATCTTTACCTTAAAGGATTGGAAAAATTCATTCGGCAACCGATGTTCATTTAGCATCACACGCTATTTGAATCATATAGTTTACACTAAAGCATGGCCTTGCCTGGAGCAGTGGTTTACTATAAACCATAATTTTCATTTGAATGGGGAAAGTGGGTGAGCTTGGACTCGAACCAAGGACCTCTATCTTATCAGGATAGCGCTCTAACCAGCTGAGCTACACACCCACCGTTCTACCTTGAGAACCCGACTATTTTATCACAAAATGACCAGTATCGACTGAGACGCTGAGTTTCTGACCCTCCCTGATTGTACCGTCAATTAGTTTGAGCGCAATTTCGTCTAATATCTCATTTTGAATAATTCGCTTGAGTGGTCTGGCACCAAACACGGGGTCAAACCCCTTACTAGCGAGTAGTGCAATGGCATCGGGCTGAAATTGTACAGTTATTTGTTTTTTTGCTAAGCGCTCGGTAACTTTTTGAAGTTGGATTTTGACAATTTCAGC
>DAOQVB010000099.1:1156-2610 GCA_035341315.1 Candidatus Woesebacteria bacterium
TCTGGATGTGCTTTTTCAATTTCATCAAAAAGAATAACGGTGTATGGGTGGCGTCTAACTGCCTCAGTCAGTTGACCGCCTTCTTCGTAACCAACGTAGCCAGGGGGCGAGCCGATCAGGCGAGCCACGGCATGCTTTTCCATGTATTCGCTCATGTCAATTCTCACAATGGCTCGTTCATTGTTAAACAAAAATTCAGCGAGAGCCTTGGCTAGTTCTGTTTTCCCTACTCCAGTTGGTCCTAGAAACAAAAATGATCCAATTGGTCGATTTTCATCGCTAATTCCAGCCCTATTTCTACGAACTGCTCTAGATACTGCTTGAATTGCAGCAGTTTGACTAATCACACGTTGACCAATATGTTTTTCCATGTGGGCCAATTTATCACTTTCTGCTGTCAGCATTTTTTGCGCAGGAATACCAGTCCAGTGTGATAATACAGCCGCGATATCTTCCTCACTTACCTCTTCGCGGAGAATTTTTCGATCTTTTTGTAACTTAACCAAGTCTTTTTGCAATTGATCGAGCTGTTTCTGCAACTCTGGAATTTTGCCATAATTGATTTCTGCCACTCGTTGAAGATTCAAATCTCGTTCTGCTTGCGTTGCTTCCTCGCGTAATTGATCAATCTGCTTACTGTTTTCTTTGATTTGATCAATAATTTTTTTCTCATTTTGCCAATGAGTTTCTAGCCCCTGATAGTCTTCCCGAAGCTCAGCTAAGGATTTTTCAATTTCGTTTAACCTGGCTCGTGAAGCATCATCTTTCTCCTTTTTTAATGCCTCTTTTTCAATTTCTAGTTGTCGAATTTTTCGTTCCATTGAGTCTAGCTCTATGGGTTTACTGTCGATGGCAATACGGATTCCTGAAGCGGCTTCATCTATTAAATCAATTGCTTTATCAGGTAAAAATCTATCATTAATATATCGATCGGAAAGTTCGGCAGCGGCCACCAACGCGTTGTCTCGAATTCTGACGCCATGATGAGCTTCATACTTTTCTTTTATGCCGCGAAGGATTGAAATAGTATCTTCAACTGAGGGTTCTTCCACCATCACGGGTTGGAAGCGGCGCTCCAGCGCCGCATCTTTTTCAATATATTTGCGATATTCTTTTAAAGTTGTGGCACCAATAGTACGAAGAGTTCCTCTGGCTAAGGCTGGCTTGAGCATGTTACCTGCATCAGTAGAACCTTCACTTGCACCTGCGCCAACAATCGTATGTAACTCATCAATGAAAAGAATGATGGTTCCAGAAGACTTTTCCACTTCTTGAATTACTGCTTTTAATCGATCCTCAAATTCTCCACGATACTTTGCTCCAGCAATTAATGCTCCCATATCTAGAGAAAGCAGCTGTTTGCTTTTTAAGGCATCGGGCACATCTCCATCCACAATCTTTTTTGCCAAACCTTCGACTATTGCAGTTTTTCCTGTTCCTGGTTCACCTACTAA
>DAOQVB010000100.1:0-2494 GCA_035341315.1 Candidatus Woesebacteria bacterium
GTCCAATCGCTGATTCTTGCCTCGATGCTCTTCAACATGGGCTTAGTCAGTATCCTCATTGGGATTATTGCCGATTTAATTGCCGTCAACAGAAAGACACATGAATCAATTTAAATTTGATATCTGGACGCTTTGGGGCCTGACAGCCCAAGGATTTTACTTCGCACGATTTGTGTTGCAATGGGTCCAGTCCGAAAGACAGGGTAAAATTGTGATTCCCCATGTATTTTGGATTCTGAGTTTGATCGGCGCAGTGATGATCATAGTGTATAGTTTGGTTCGGTCGGATTTAGTGCTATTAATTACTGGCCTCCTCCAACTAGTTTTATTTAGTCGGAGTCTCATTCTTTCAAAAAAATTAAAAAAGACTACCTAACATGCAAAAGAAACCATTTGTTGAAGGGAACTTGGAAGATAAATACAATGCCAAAAATCCTGTCAGTAAATATTTAATGCAGCGTTTTTTACGTTCGTTTGAACAACTTTTAGTGGAAGTAAAAAAACAAGAGCGAATAACCACTATTTGTGAAGTTGGCTGTGGTGAGGGCGAACTGCTGAAAATATTGCATACACATTTTCCCAAAGCTAAATTGTATGCCTGCGATCTTGCTTCCAATGAAATTGCCAAAGCCAAGTGCAACACTCAAGAGTTAAAAGTAACATTCACCCAACAAAATGCTGAGAGTCTCCATATCTATGCCGATCAGCAATTTGATTTAGTGGTTTGTTGTGAAGTACTCGAACATTTAGAGCAGCCAAAAAAAGGTTTGGCGGAACTGAAACGAATTGGAAGAACGGCCGTTGTTTCAGTGCCAGTCGAGCCGCTTTGGAGATTCCTCAACCTGTTGAGATTCAAATACGTCAAACATCTCGGCAATACGCCTGGTCACCTCAATCATTGGAGTACAGATAGTTTTCAAAACCTGCTTCGTAAACGATCGCTCAAAGTACTACAATCAAAGTTTCCTCTGCCTTGGCAGATGTATCTATTTGAAGCAAAATAAATTATGTTCGTACCTTGGATTTTTGGCGACGAATATCTGTATCTCAGCAAAGCGCGGAATATTCAACGTGGAATTGATGTATTAGCGGATGTGTCGCAAGGTCACACCTATCCCCCGCTCTATTCATATCTCTTATCTCTGGTCATGGGCACAGATCCGCTGATTTCGTATCAACACGCTCAGTGGTTGAATGTGGGAGTAAGTCAGCTGCTGATTATTTTGGCCTTACTAATGCTTAATCGTGTTTTTAGATGGACTGATTCAAAGAAGGGCTGGGTGTATTTGTTGCTGCTGTATCTTGCAGTGGCGACGAGCACCATGATTACTGGTTTTTATTTTGTGGCAATGAGTGAAAATCTGTATACACCATTGGTGGTTTTGATCTTTTCATTAGTAGTGTACATCTCAAAATCGACGAAGTTACTGACAAAACAAACTTGGCTACTTGTTGGAACTGTTGGCATACTGTGTGGATTGGCGGTGTTAACGAGAACCATTGGCTATGTGCTATTGCCATCAGTGATGGCGAGCTTACTTTTTGTTGGTATGCCTAACAAGATCCAACACAAATACAAAATCTTAATTGCTCTAGCGGTGGGTTTGATTGCCATTGGTGCCATTCAAACTTTCAATCTGTGGGAAGCGAGCCAAGTGGTGCGTACTGAGCTGCAACAAACCCACTATGAGGAACTTTCTAGTGGTTATATGGGGGTATTTCAGGCATTTCTGACTGGTACGGGGAATTGGTTTATGGCTCTCAAAATATTGGGTAATCACCTCACCTACTTGCTCTTTGCGAGTTTCTTTTTCCCATTACTTTTTTTGATGAACGATGTGGTAAAAATGCTAAAAACTAAGAAGATTGATGCCATGACAGTCTTTGTCAGTTTGTTTGGATTGGGATCATTAGCTTTTTCTTTTCTACATTGTTATTTTGGATTTCAAACTGAGCCAATTAAGTACTCAACGTATTTTCGGTATTTTGACCAAACAATACTTATTTTTATTCTGTATGGATTGATTCGGTTGTGGCAGTGGCTACAAAATAAGGAAAAGTTTAATAAATTGGCTGTCCTGCTGTTTGCAGTTGTGAGTTTGGTGGGATTGGTATTTTTGCCACCGAGAGATTTTTATATGACCTTGAATGCTTTTGGCTGGGCATGGTTGGATTTGTTTATTAATAATCAATGGATGATACGCGTGGTGGGCTTTGCACTGATTGTACTGAGCAGTATGTTGGTTTGGAAAAAACAACTCTATCCATTGCTCTTAGTTGTAATAATCGGTTTTCAGGTTGCCTCAATTCCCACGATCAGTAAGATGCATGAGTGGCTATCACACGATTTTAAGGCTCTGGTGGAGCCAGTCAGGCGGGTAGCAGTCGACCAAGGAATTACCAATTGGTACATAACCAGCGATTATCAGGAAAAAGGCATGCTCGGCGATCTCTATTTCATAAAATATTTGTTGCTATTTTATGGCAATGAATT
>DAOQVB010000101.1:0-2478 GCA_035341315.1 Candidatus Woesebacteria bacterium
TTGGTCGTAAATAATAGTGAAATTGATTAAAGTCAATGCCGCCCAGTTCTCCGCCCCATTTTGGCAACTGCATACTGTTAAATTTTTCCAGCGCTGCCAGTCGATATGCCAACATCCACTTGGGTTCATTTTTTTGTTCTGAAATTGTTCTGACTACCGCTTCATTTAATCCAGGCTTCGCTACATACTTGTAACGATCGATTGAATCTGAAAAACCAAATTGATAAGTATCCACCATTGGCGACTGTGAGGTCGCAACTGGTTTTTGAGCAAATCTCGACATGATTATGTACCTATCAGCGTAAAAGCCTCTTCAATGATCTGTACCAAAAAGCCATCTTTTCCACCAGCAAAACCAAAGTCATAATTTTGAATATCAGCTTGTTTAGCCCATCTAAATTCAGTATGTTCTCTGCTTAAAACAATTTCTTCATGTCTATCAAGCTTCACAAGCCACCCCACTACCACGGTATACATTTGTTTTTCTGTTTCAAAAAATGTGTCGAAAAAAATTGGTGAAACAATCAAACTTTCCGAAATTGTGATACCCGTTTCCTCGTTAACTTCCCTAACAACATCAGTTCTATGAAGCTTTTGTAACAAAGGTTTAGCTGGATTATCTGGCCACTCAGCATTCCCACCAGGCAAATCCCACTTACCAGGACGAGAGTGAGCTGCCCCATGTCGTTTGAGCAATAAAACCTGATTATTTGAAACAATTGCCACTTTGTGAAGAATTTTGACTTGGTCTGTGAGTCGATGTGGTTGAGACATAGTTGTACTTAATTATTGTTGATACTTGGTATAGCCAGTTATTTCAACTTCCTCTGCCAAGGTTTTGTCGCCAGATTCAACAATTCTACCAGCTGACATGATGTGAATCCGATCAGGCACCACATACCTGAGCAGTCGTTGATAATGAGTAATCAACAAACATCCAACCCCATATTCACGCGTGAGTTGTTCAATGTTTTTCGCAATAATCTTAATTGCGTCAATATCTAAACCAGAGTCAGTTTCATCCAAAATGGCAAATTTTGGCTCAAGAACTAGGAGTTGCAATACTTCTAACCGTTTTTTTTCGCCACCACTAAAACCTTCATTCAGACCTCGCTTGAGCATCTCTGCAGGCATACGAACTTTTTTGGCAGGTTTTTCAAGTGATTTTATTAAATCTATCGCTTTGACAATTTTTTTACCACTTTTTGGTATGTCAGTTTTGAATCTCTGTTGGTATGCCTGCCATAAAAATTGCCAAACAGAAAGTCCAGGCACCGAAACAGGGTATTGAAACGCCAACATGAGTCCGAGCTGCGCTCTTTGATCTGGAGATAACGCTAATACGTCATTAGAATCGAGTAAAACTGAACCAGAGGTTACGTTATAGTTCGGGTGACCAGCTAAAGCATACGCCAGCGAACTTTTCCCAGACCCATTGGGACCCATCAGCACATGACACTCTCCTGGTGGAATAGTGAGTGAAAAATTATCAACAACTTGCTTTCCTTCGATTTCAACAGCAAGAGACTGAATTTGAAGTCCGGTATTTTTTCTTACCTTTGGCATACCAGCAGGTATCGTACCACATCTGGCACCTAGCACTAGAACTGCATTCTGGATACTACCCGACTAAAATCTAGTAAATTGACAACTTGGTCGCAAGTTACATCATAGATTGATGTTCCTGAGTTGCCAAAATGAGCAATAATTGTAGTTAAATCGAGTAGATTAACAGATCCATCCTGATTGACATCTGCGGACGCAGTACAGCTTGCAACTGCTTCACCACAAAAACTCAAAGTATTACTTGGAGCTACACGCATTGGTGGACCTTGCGACTCAAGCCTCACCATGCTGAAAATATCGTCACCAGCTGCTGAATTACACAGACAATCTAAGCGTAGATCTGCTCCCCCAGGTAATCGATGTTGCCAAGATATTTGACCGGTAGTTTTTATTATTTGATAGGATTTCCAGCGATTGGTATTGGTTTTTGTAACTGTCTCGCGCTGAACTTGACCCTGGGGATTGACAAATTCCACCGCAAATTGATCTGTGCCAGCATCTAAGTATTCAACCGTGATACTCGTTGAATTAGTTTTAATACTTTGTACCTGATCTTCTAGTACTAATGAAATTTGAGTTTTCCCACTGGCTCCTTCGGTAGTTAACGCAGTTGCAGAAAATGGGTGGGCAAATTGGCTACTCGCCAATTTGCCAGAACTACGTAATTCCTGACCAGTCAAAATCTTAGTCGCTTGATTAGGCAATTCTGCCTGCGTTTTATAACAACTATTTTGCGCTAACGCATAGTTGTTTTGATCCATCGGGATCACACCTGCCTGTCTTCTGATCAGAGTCGAGTCCTCGATTTCTCCCAATCGATACAAATAAAAATCTCGGTCACCTCTCTCGGTAAATTCCGCTTTGTAATAGTCGCCAACTCCCATCTCAACCGGCGGTGACGGTCGAGTGCTC
>DAOQVB010000102.1:0-2477 GCA_035341315.1 Candidatus Woesebacteria bacterium
TTTCATTGACGTTGTTTATTGGTCACTGGGCGTTACATTCTCCGCTTTGGCATGTAGGAGTCATGGTTTTGGCTGGTTGTTTTGCTGGGTTAATTTTGACAGAATCAGAGGCGATTTTTGAAGATTATGTGACGAGGCTTCATCGGTTTAGCAGTGAAATGATTGGTTTGGTGCGCTCAGCTTCAAGCTTGGGCTATATTATTGGTCCCTTAGTGGCTGGATTATTGGCAGAAGTTTTGGGAATTGAGCGCACGTTAGCAGTGATTGGTTTATTACCCGGAATGGCCGGCATATTTGCCTACTTCAAGATGCGGGGGAAGACTCGGTTGCCGCAACAACAACTGGAGGAAATTTCCGCTTATTGAAATCTGGAGATTCTTTTCTTACTTCTATGTTAGTGATAACCTCGGTTAGTGGTAGTTGGCAAACAGTGGGATTTTTCCAATACATTTCTAAAAATTCTAGAAGTCTTTTTCTCGATTCTTCAACTATCGCTTTTCCTCCGAGTCTGCGAGGGGGGTGCGAATCACTCAAATACTCAGCAATGGTAATCCAGCCGACTGGTTCGACTTCTTCATCGCGCACTTGAAGAGAGTGAGATTCCCCGGAGTAGCCGACCAAGAAATAATCAGCTCGATATTTATCTTGAATTCCGTGTTTTTCACTTGGAGATTGGTAGGTGCCATGACCAAGGTGTGATATCCCCCGACAATAGGCAAATGATGTATGTGCATTGGTTGAGTTCAGTTGATCTAGCGGCAGACACTCTTCCACTAGAGAAGCGGTAAGCGTGGTTAGTAACGATTCATTTGGTTTGCGTGTTTCTTGGGGAGGTGTCTGTAGGTCAGTTGATATCAGCCCAAACTCATTTGGCTTTTCTGTTTTTTCTTTAATTATCCAAATGCTGACTTGATCAAGGTAATGGTTGAGGGTGTCAGGATCAAAGCCGAATGAATCTGGCGACTCTAAATAATCAATTAAATATTGTGGTAAATGATCTAAGTTGACGATGCACACAAAAACGCCTGCTGTGAAAAACTCCACTTCTTTTTCTAAGTGTTCAATTAAGGGATAATTTTCTACTCTATTTAGCATCAGAACGCATATTATACAGTCATTTGGAGTGGATGTTGACAAACGCAGAAAACATATTCATAATTACGAATATGTATAGCGAGCTGTTTCGATTACAAGCCAATTTACTCAAGGTACTAGCCCAGCCAAAAAGGTTGGAAATTATCCATTTACTCAGAGAACAGCGCTTGAATGTCACGGAAATCTACTCAATGTTAGATTTACCGCAAGCTAATGTGAGTCAACACTTAATGGTGATGCGCGAGGCGGGCATTGTGACCGCCGATCGCGAGGGAAAAGCAATTTATTATTCGCTGGCCAATCCAAAAATTATCGAGGCCAGCGATGCAATTCGCGAATGGTTGCTCGAACAACATCAAGCCAAGCATGATGTAGATGAGCTAGTGCTGAGCATGAAAGATCTCTTGCCAATTGTGACCGACCCAGTTTGTGGCATGCGTCTTTCTCCTAAAACCGCAGGATTTTCTACTGTGTACAACGGAGAAACTATTTATTTTTGCGCCAGTGGTTGCCATAAATTATTTACTAAGAAACCAAGGAGATATGCCCGCTAAATCCACTCAAAAATTCAATATAACTGGTATGCACTGTGCTTCGTGCGCCAATATTATTAAACGCACACTCGATAAAATTGAGGGCGTGAAGGCCAGCGAAGTAAATTATGGTACCGAAACCGCTCAACTAGACTTTGATCCACAAAAAACTTCAGTAGCTACAATTAATGCAAAATTAGACCAATATGGTTATTCATTGGAAAGTGGAACTACGGAAAATGCTTCTGAGCATTCACAAACGGATATTGTTGATCAAAAAATTCAAGCATTGGGTCAGCTAAAAAACAAAATTAAAATAGTCATTCCCTTTATGATGGTAAGTATTTTTATGATGGTCTGGGAGATTGGCGGAGATCAACTACAACTGTTTCCACCGATGACGGAAACTGTCAAAGAATTTTTTCACCACCTTTTACCGCTGTTTGCTACATATACACTATTTGTGATCGGCGCTCCTTATTTGCAGGCTATTCGACGCTTCATTCAATTTCGCGTGGCAAATATGGATACCTTAATTGGCATTGGTACGTTCACGGCTTTCATGTATAGTTTTGTTCTCTCGGCATTCAAAACTCCACTTACAGCGTTTTTTGATGTGACGCAAAGCTATTACGACGTGACAATTGTGGTAATTGGCTTTATCACCATCGGGAAATACTTAGAAGCTCGTTCGAAGTTAAAAACAGGCGAAGCAATCAAGCAATTAGTCGGATTACAAGCAAAAAGTGCAATAATTATTCGTGATGGAAAAGAAGTCGAGGTGGCAATTGATCAGGTCGTAGTTGGAGACGTAATTATTGTAAAACCTGGCCAAAAAATCGCTGTTGA
>DAOQVB010000103.1:0-2452 GCA_035341315.1 Candidatus Woesebacteria bacterium
TTGCTAGTTTTGTCTGGACCAACATAGGTAAATGTGGCGAGATCACAATTACCACTAACCGCATCAGCACCAGAAACTTGCATTTCTAGCACAGTAACATCGGGGAGTTGAAAATCAAAATCCAAATAATTGAACCCACTATCATGTCCCGTATCCAAAATGTTTGACTCAAACCATCCCTCTGCTGCTACGGATGCCCCTGGTCCACCCTGAATAATTTTAAATTCTGCCGACGGACTCGCTGTTACGATATATGAATATGCATCTTCATCGGATTCAAGAACAGCTGCAACACCAAAAATGCCCGTATCAGTATTGTAACCACCACATCGCACGATGTTGAGCTCATTACTTGTATCTAGCACTTGGTATTCTTCTCCCCCCTCTCCAACTAGAATTGCTCGATTTCCTGGTACGACTTTTATGCCTCTGGGGCTCATGCCATTTGCTTCATAAGACGACAATACCGGCAAATAGTACGAACTATTATTTTTATTGCTAGTAGATACTCCAGTATTTATTACAAAAAGCTCCCGCTTGCTACTCGATGCACTCGTCGCTAAGTATGCTCGGGTGCCGGTCTCATTAACAAACACTTCTTTTCCCTGTTCGCCATTCACATCAGCACGAGCAGCTCTCCTAATATCACTTGGGTTTGCAATGTTGATTAGTCTAAGCTCAGCCGACCCAATATTCACTGCAACGTAGGCATAATCACCTACCACTTGTAATCGGTATCCTTGGGCAAGGAACCAAAAGAAGCCTCCCTCCAACTGAACACTGTCTAATTGTGATCTTGAACCTGTTTTTTGACTCAAGTCAAATGTATGAAGTCGTGGCCCTATTGTGACATAGCCCACATTACCTCGTACATAAACTCCCTGAGCTGACCCTATCCAATCTGGATCATTAAAATACCCCACTTCTTGATTGTTGCTTAAATCAATAATAATCACGTCTCGAGAAACATCCTGAGTTGCTACATACGCATAACTACCATCAATATATACATCATTTGTATCATATCCTGTCATTAATGCTTCTATATTTGCTACCGGAGGCAATTCATTTGAAATACTTATTTCTGCATACGTGCCAGACCCAGCATTTGTTCCAGTAAATGCCTTGCCTTCAATTGCTTCCACATCTCTAGCAGCTCCGGATCCTGGTAAGTCTAATTCATCTAAAATAAACTGATTAGGCTTACACCAATCACCCTGTCCTCCTGCACCCAGAATGACTTCGCCTCCATTTGTGTTTGTTACTGCCGTAGCAGTTAGGGTACCTGCTAGAAAATGCGCTTCTGATGTTTCAACAAGTTGTTGATTGTCGAGGTATCGGGTGAAGTATGAGGTACTTGTAACCGAAGCTTCTTGAGGAAGTAGCCAACTTACAACAATGTCAACTTTCATGGTTGAAGGATCAACCCATCCTCCAGTATCTATTATTTCTCCTTGGTCTGACCTTCTCACTGCTGATAGAGTAATGGTGGTTGTGAACCCTTGATCCTCACCAACTCCCGACTCTAGACGCCACTCACCAGCTTCCAAAATAGGATGAAACACCCCCGGACTTGATACATTGGCCCACCCTGCAGCACGAATGCTTCTCATTGCTTCCTGTGTTTGAATGAGTATTGCTTGGGCTCGCTGGCGAGACTGTTGCTGAGTGTGGTTTTGACTCGAAAAAGATAAACTCGCCAGCAAAGTTGGCAATAACATTCCGAGTACTGCCAAAGCAACCAACAATTCAATTAATGTGTGACCACACGAGTGTTGGGAGCTTCCTATTTTTATCATAGAAGTTCGACCACCCCCAGCGAATTAAACACCAAACTGCGCGACTCCTGCGTAGTTGGGTTCCGAATAATAATTGTATGTAACGAGTCATTGAAACTAGCAACTTCACCACTCATTCTTTCAAAAACAACCATTGAAAATGGAAGGCTAGAAGTATCAAACTCCAGTCCCGGCTGTAGGTTTACAGTAAAATTATCATCCATGCCTTCAATGTAACTATCGCCAGAGAAAAGTGTGTATTTATCTGAAAATACCATCACCCCATAATCAGTCCCTCCTCCAGTAATTAATTCATATCCTGCCATCGCTTTTATTTGTTGTTCTCTCATATCTGCAATGAGAATTTCTGCAGCTGATTGAATGTTTGATTTTGATATTACCGTTGAAAGACTCGTTGTTACTACCGTAAACAAGATCGCCAGAATTGACATGGTGAGTAGCAACTCAACCATCGTGAAACCCTTTTTTGTTAAAACTGTCTGCCTTTTTGTAATAGCTCTTTTCATCACTACATTACTCCAACCTGACTGATAAGTCCGTATATCGGAGAGATAATTGCCATCATCATGCCACCAACCACCAGCGCAACGAAAACCAGCATGACTGGCTCAAGAATAGTTGTAAATTTTGCCAGACTTTTTGTTACTTCGTAA
>DAOQVB010000104.1:0-2412 GCA_035341315.1 Candidatus Woesebacteria bacterium
TATTGCTACCACCAGATTTTAAGTCTGACGCGTCTACCAATTCCGCCACCTCGGCGAGGTGTGGGGATAATTATACACTGACAGAACCGAGTGTCGCGAGTACAATCAGAATCCTTCAATGAAAACAGATAAAAGCAAAAAAACAACTATTTTCATCCTCATGTTCGTAATGCTGATAAATGCATTGAGTTATGGCACTATTATTCCTTTGCTCTATCCATATTCTGCGAGGTTTGGCATTGATCCTACTGGGCTAAGTTTGTTATTTGCCTCCTTTTCGTTTTTTCAATTTTTAGCAACCCCAATCATTGGGCGTTTATCTGATCGCTACGGGAGGAAGCCGTTACTGGTTTTCAGTTTGTTGGGAACGAGTATCTCGCTTGCCTTGTTTGCAAGCGCTCAGGGAGTAGTAATGTTATTTCTGGCACGGATTTTAGATGGCATTACTGGTGGTAACAATTCGGTGGCTCAGGCGGTAATTGCCGATACCCACAAACCGAAAGAGCGAGCTCAAGCTTTTGGTTTGCTTGGAGCTGCCTTTGGGGTTGGATTTTTAATTGGGCCAGCGATGGGAGGTTTACTCAGTCGGTATGGGCTTGCTACGCCATTTTGGTTTGCCTCAGGGCTAGCACTTGTGGGAACAGTCTTGGCTTTTTGGTTATTGCCTGAAACTCGAGTTAAGTCAATAAAAACTTTGCAGATTAAAAGTGTGAAAGTGCTCGATTTTCCTAGATTATGGCATGCGCTTTGGACGCCAGTTACAGGTATCCTTTTACTAATCACACTGATAACTTCAATTGGTCAAAATTCGTTTATTCTTGGATTCCAGTCAGTAACTGTTGATGTGTTGCAGTTTTCACCAACGCAAGTAGGTCTAATTTTTACAGCCTTTGGATTAGTGAATGTTTTAATGCAGGGTTTTGGTATTCGTTATTTGTTAAAAATCGCCACCAGTCAACAATTATTGTTTTTTTCTTTGGCGGCGGGAATAGCGATGGTAGGTTTACTTGGTTTTGTGACCACGGCCCCACTCTTTTTGATCGTCTTGGGGCTATATATGTGGATCCCACCTGCTGCGCCGTTTCTTTCCAGTCTTCTTTCACTTGCTACAGAGGAAAAAGACCAAGGTGGTATGTTTGGGTTAAGCCAGGCCTACACCTCAATTGGACAAATAGTTGGACCGCTTTTTGCGGGTTTTGTGGCCAGATGGTATGTTCCAGGTGCTTTTTGGTTAGCTGCTTTTGTTTGGTTGATTGGAGTAGTTTTGGTTGCACGGCTGCCAAAGATAAATAAGGCGACAATATTATGATAAACTATGTGTGTTGGTCAGTGCGGGTGTAGCTCAACGGTCAGAGCTCCAGTTTTCCAAACTGGTGACGAGGGTTCGACTCCCTTCACCCGCTCCAGGTTGACATCTCAAAACCATTCCTGCCATATAATTGTAAATGTAGTCTGCCTGAAGAAAGTATGGGGAACAATATGGCAATGGGATCTCAAGAAAAACCTAATGTTGTAATAGATTTTGATGGTACCCTAACTGATTTAGATCGGGAAACAGAAAATTATTTTGCTCCTTTTTATAGAGGAATTGCAGGTTTAACTGGAACAACAGTATCTAAAGTTGAACAATTGTTTCACAAAGCCTATGCAGAAATTGATAAGAACCCCGGACTTTACGGTTGGGAAATAAATGGTATTTTTGTTGCTCCAATAGCCGATCCCTATCTGAGAAACAATGCCGCTACTACTCTAGTATTAGGTTGGCTTGGAAAGCAGATAGCATTTTCCGATCTAGTTAAGCTGCATCAAGTGTGTCAAGTTGACTTGCCAACACTATTTAAACCAGGTGCAAAAGAATTTGTTGAAACATTGCAGAATGAGACAGATTTTTCTGTTGTTACAAACTCTCATCCAGATTTAGTTGTACAAAAATTATCAATGTTACTGGAAAACCATAGTATTAGAGTCATTGGTAATGCAAAAAAATATAATCTTGATCAAACCTGGAATGCAGTCTCTCCGACAGTCCAGCATGCTGGTTTTCCACGACCAGTATATTTGCGAAGGAAAGCATATGGTGATGTTTTAAACTCAATAATGAAATCTGAAGAAGGTCAATACAAAATACAGTGTGTGGTTGGCGATATTTATGAATTAGATTTGGCGTTACCTGAACATTTGGGAATTCAGACAATTCTGGTTACCACTCCTAACTGGACGCCACGTTGGGAAGTGGAGCACTATTGTAATCATCCAAATGGAATGTCTAGCGATAATTTACTTACAATTGCTCAACACGTGATTGCTATGACCTCACGTTAACAAAATAAATGATCCTAATTTCACAACCAAGCGTATATTTGCTATGCTAGTTTTTAATCGATTTAGTATATGAAAATATTAGTCATTTTG
>DAOQVB010000105.1:0-2385 GCA_035341315.1 Candidatus Woesebacteria bacterium
CCACAAAGAGCATCATTAGTATCAATTGTATCACTTCCAAATTAGTTATAGAAAGCCCTTCTTCCTTCAAGCGCTCTTTTGAGTGTTACGCCATCGGCGTATTCAATATCTGCTCCAACTGGTAAACCATGCCCAATACGAGTAATTTTTGGCAGATGTTCATCGCCCATTTGTTTCTTAAGATATTCAACAATAAACAATGCTGTAGCTTCGCCTTCCATCGTCGGATTTGTTGCTAAAATGATTTCTTCTATACCATCAAGACGTTTAGACATGTCGTATAAAAATAGTTGATCTGGTCCAATGTTGTTCAGTGGTTGAATACTGCCATGGAGCACATGATACAAACCATGAAATGTGCCTGAGTTTTCTATTGCCACAGTGTCCAAAGGCTCTTCAACAATACAGAGAACTGCTTGATCTCGATTTTGGTCAGCACAAAAATGGCAAGGATCCTTCTCGCTTACTGAGTGACACTGGGTGCATAATACTGTTTCTCGTTTAAGTGCCAACAAACGGTTGGCAAACGTTGCTAGTTCATGTTCTGGATTGTGCAGCAAATAGAACACCAAGCGCTGAGCCGACTTGGGCCCAATACCCGGTAAGCGCTCAAATGATTCAATCAGTTGCCGAACAGCTTTTGGAAGTAACTGCATAATAATCTTCGCATTGTGCCCTGAAGTTTCAAAAGAATCAAGCCTCAGCCGTCGCCAGTATTCCCTGCAACACCAATTGCAACTGATTTAATCGAAAAGCCGTTTCAGATGGTGGACGATCGGTAGCCACAAGATCAGCTTCAATCACTCGCACCATCGCCAACATCAAACCAATATTTTTTTCGTCGGGAATTCTGAGTAGTTCAGTCAATTCTCGCAGAGCATGTTGCGATTCTGGTATATCCTCATAATAAGCAAGAGTCTTTAAATATTCCATGAAACTGTGGTATTGCTCAACAGAAATCACCTGTTCATTGTTACTTGCTTTAATATTAGTCTTAGCGGCTTGATACAAATACCATTCTTCCGACCTTTTGACGCTATTTTTTAGTAAATGAGCGCTCATTGTGTTTGGATCGGCCTGATTGTATGTAAGTAATGTCTGATTAACTTCACTGTCATCGGAAATTTTATTTAACGATTCCTCTTTTACTGGCTTAAATACTCTTTCAAGTAAGTGGTGCATGTTAATAGACCAGCAGACATCATTAACCAGCTCCATTGGATAGAGACCGGGATCTTGCTGATGCAGCAGCAGCAAGATTGATCTAGCCATAGCTGCACCTATTTCCGGGTGTTGGCCATTGCGAGACATGACAATTTTCCCCCAATCGTGCAAAATAGCAGTGATGCGCGCCACTCTGCGTTGTGCGCTAGTTACTGGCAAATCATCAAGCTGGAGATTGCCCACCATCCAAATCATATGTTCTCTTGATGTCAGCTCCAACCCAGGTGCTGGTTGATCTAGATTTGTCGCTCTGCCCACACTTGTATCTGCGTGGTAAAAAGCGTGTAATCTGCCCAGCAACTTTTGATTGATACCTCGAGACAATTCTGAGGTGACAATCTGACCTACTTCTCTCTGATTAAAAAATTCTGGAACATTAAAAAATCGCTCTAGAAATTCTGCATCTGTGTAATCTCCTAGGTTAAACTTAGACTGAGAAAGAAATGATTTTTGTTCGGGATTTTCATCATCAGTCTGCTCGGGGGTACTTACTTGTATATCCAAGATTGGTTCGCCAAAAAGCTCTCGTAAGTCTGTTACATTTCTTTCAATCCCTTGCCAAGTAAGTATGGGAACTACCATCTCCGAACCCAAATCAGTAATTTTAATGGTAGTTACCGTGAATTGCTCTCTTTCTAGTGCCTTTCTACTTTCAAGAGATAGGTTAGATAAATATGGAACTTTCTCATATGGTTGACTTGTTGAATGAAGTGATTCCATAGAGTGCTGCATTCTGTTAACCTGTCGATCCAAAACCACCGCGGTTTGGATTACCGAGTACTTCTTTTTCTTGTATCTCCACTCGCGCAACGGGCAATATCAATAGTTGAACCAGCCGCTCTCCTTTGGTAACAGCAACAGTTTGTTGCGTAAAATTATAGAGAGCGGCAGTGTACTCATCACCATCTCCCCGATAATCGTAGTCACCCACTCCAATGCCATTTGCGAGCATCAAACCTTTTTTGTGCAAGGAACTTCGCGCTGCAATCATCGCAAAATAACCCTCGGGTAATTCAAGAGCAATATTGAGAGGGATATAACCAACTGTTTGTGGCTCGATTGAAACATCTAGTCGGGACACCAAATCTAACCCGGCTGCACCAGACGTTTTATATTCAGGCAACGGCAGAGTTACATCAAAGCGTTTTATCCCTAGCACTA
>DAOQVB010000106.1:0-2293 GCA_035341315.1 Candidatus Woesebacteria bacterium
GTCCAAGAAGTAGTGGCACAAACCAACTACGACTTTCGAAAAACAATGTGGGCTGACATGGATGAATCTACCCAATCGCTTTTACTCTATGGATCAAACAAACTCTATACGGTCATTGGAGAAAACCGAGAGGGTCGAACAACCAGCATTCAAGAAAAATTTGAAGGCTTTATTACTAACTTGGAACGCAGATATCAAGAAACCGAATCAGAATTTATGCGTCATGAAATTAATCAATTCATGCAAAAGCAAATTTGTCCAACCTGTAATGGCGCACGGCTCAATAAAGACGCACTAGCTGTCACTATAGACAAACAATCAATTTATCAAACAACGCAGCTTCCCATTAATCATTGTCTTGCTTGGTCACAAACACTCATTGATGAAAACAAAACAATTTTAACGAAAAAAGAAAGCCAAATTGCGGAGTCAATTTTGAAGGAAATTGTATCTAGATTAGAATTTTTATCTGCAGTCGGTTTGAATTATCTGTCCTTGGGTCGTGAAGCGGGAACGTTGGCTGGAGGCGAAGCCCAACGCATTCGTTTGGCATCACAAATTGGTACGGGACTGTCTGGCGTGCTGTATATCCTTGATGAGCCCACCATTGGTTTACATCAGCGAGATAATCAGCGGTTAATTCAAACATTGTGCAACTTACGCGATAAAGGCAATACCGTGGTGGTGGTAGAACACGATGAAGAAGTGATCCGCGCAGCCGAATATGTATTTGATTTTGGACCTGGTGCTGGCCGCCACGGTGGAAAAATCGTTGCGCATGGTACTCCAGCTGAGGTAGAAGCAAATCCAAATTCACTGACTGGCCAATATCTTAGTGGCAAAAAAAACGTTTCCAGAAAAATACTCAAGGTAAACACGGAACGAAAAGTGGTAGACGAGGATGCTCCAACTCAATCGCAATCTGCCATCAGTCTCTATGGGGCATCCCATCACAATTTAAAATCAATTGATGTGAATTTTCCTCTAGGAAAACTGATCTGCATTACTGGAGTATCAGGATCTGGCAAATCTACCTTACTGCATGATACCTTGTATTATCATCTTGCTAAGCAACTGGGCTATCGGAGCGATCTGGAATCAGCTTCGATCGACAGAATTATCGTGCCAGATGTGGTTAAAAAAGTCTATCTCATAGACCAAAAACCCATTGGTAAAACTCCACGTTCTAATCCAGCTACGTATTCCAAAGCCTTCGATTATATTCGTGAACTTTTTGCCCTTACTCCAGAAGCAAGAATTCGAAACTATAAAGCAGGAAGATTTAGTTTTAATACCAAAGGTGGTAGGTGCGAGGCCTGCCAAGGTGATGGACAACTCAAAATCGAAATGCAGTTCTTAGCTGATGTATACGTAACCTGCGATGTTTGCCAAGGCAAACGCTATAACGAAGAAACATTATCTGTTGAATACAAGGGTAAAACAATTGATCAAGTGCTTCATCTAACCATCGATGAGGCATATGACTTTTTTATGTCTCACTCGGCTTTAAGGAAAAAACTTGGTACGTTAAAAGAAGTCGGCTTGGGGTATTTAGAACTTGGTCAACCGGCGCCGACACTGAGTGGAGGGGAGGCGCAAAGACTGAAGCTAGCTAAAGAGCTTGCACATCAGACACAACAACATAATGTGTACTTACTCGATGAACCTACAACCGGTTTACATTTTGCAGATACGCAAAAGTTGCTCAATGTCTTGTCCCAACTAGTAATTCACCAAAACACCGTCATTGTGATTGAACACAACCTCGACGTGATTCGCAATGCAGATTGGCTCATCGACTTAGGTCCTGAAGGAGGTGAGGGTGGGGGCGAAGTGTTATATGCCGGACCTCCAACTCAGGCTCATACGCAAAAAAATTCGGTCACTGGACTATACTTATAAAACAAGCTGCTTTTAATCCAGCTAAAATCCAAGTACACTAGTTGAGTGAACACCTTTTTTCGCTTCTTTTTGATTGTCAGTTTTTCGTTCTGGATTTTTTTTACAAATGCATCTGTCAGTCTAGCAGAAGGTGAGTTTACAACAGAACTCAGCTCCGTTTACACCATCAACAAAAATACTTCTCCGACCGTCATTCACTCATTTACTGTTACCAATACAACGCCCTCGTATTACATTTCTAAATATGGCTACCAAACCTCTTTATCTGGCATTACAGGTGTTTCCGTCACTAATGAAGGATCTCCACTCGAACCACAAATTGACAAAACAGCAGAGAAAACATCAATTTCCTTTGACTTTCCAAATGAGATAGTGGGCGAGGGTAAAAAGC
>DAOQVB010000107.1:0-2278 GCA_035341315.1 Candidatus Woesebacteria bacterium
AAAGTCGTTCCGAACGATATGTTTACCGATTCTTCCTAACGGAACAAGATGCTATTACCGCTTTTCAAAGAGGTAAAATCGACCAAGTCCAAGATTTAGCCAAAATTTGGCCAATTATGAAGTGGGATTCGGTAGCCACTACCGCAAGTCTGCATCCTGATCAGTATTCAGCGGTATTTTTCAATCACCGGAACCCAATATTCACCAAAAATATTCGGCAAGCGCTAGCCTATGCCACCACTAAGGCTACACCTGAGCGCAGGGCAGTTTCACCAATAAATAGCTTGTCCTGGGCTTATTATGCAGGTTCAAAATCGTATGATACTGATATTGAGCGAGCCATTGAACGACTTCTAGAGGAACTACCTAGAGAAAAGCTCTCATTTTCTCTAACTACCACCACCTTATTTGAAGAGCAGGCAACAACTATTCAGTCAGAGTGGCAAAACCTCGGTAGTCTAGCTGTTGAGCGGTGCAATCAATCCAGTCAAGTCCAAGATAAATCATTGTGTGCAAATTTAGGCATCGAAGTTCAGTTAAAAATCGCCAATTTTCCTGATACATCCACTTTTGATACTATTCTAATTGGCCAAGAAGCTCCCCCTGATCCAGATCAATATGAATTATGGCACTCCAATGAACCAACTAATTTTTCTGGCTATAAGAATACCAGAATAGATAATTTGCTAGAAAAAGGCAGGCAAACCAATAGTCGAGATGAGCGAATTCAACTCTATCAAGAGTTCCAACAATTTCTGACTGAAGACGCTGCAGCAATTTTTCTCGAGCATCTTACTAGCTATCGTATAGAACGACTGTAATCATTCACAGCTTTCTCATTTTTCGACGTAGAGTCTCAAAAATCCAAGTCAGCCAATATTTCCAGTTCAGCGGAATGTCCTGAGCCGGAACATAGGCAACTTCCTTGCCTCCAAAACCACGTTTAAACAAACCCACTCCATAAAAACGATGGTGGATTGCATCCTTGGGAGAAACCCCCCATAGATTATATCTACTACAACCACGCTTTTTTGCTTCCTGAATAATTGCCCACTGACAAGCATAGCTACCTGGGTATTCCCTATTTTCTGAAGTTGAAATTCCATAGTGGTAAACTGCTTCACCATTGTAAAAAATTACAAATGCTGATGCCAATAATGTTTTTTCATAATATGCATGAAACAATGTGATTTGATCATCAGCAACAAATGCTTCAAATTGCTTTGTTAAAAATCTCTCAGAAAAGGGCACAAAACCTTGACGCTGCGCAACAACCAATTGTTCTTGATAGAACTGTTTAAGATCCTTGATATTTTTTGATAATTGCACGTGTACTCCCAATTCAGTTGCCTTTTTCAAAGCTTGTCGATGTTGTTTGCGCATTTCAGCTTTCAATTCCTCATCGGATTTGGTTAAGTCGATTTCAATAGTTAAGTCTGCAGTTAAATGCATCGGCGCCGTTACGGCACCAATCGAATGCAACAATTGCCTTAGTTCAAGCCGTTGTTCAACCTGTGGACGAAAACGAATGAAAAAACAACTGTGTTGCTGAGCTAATTTTTTTATCTCAGCAAACAAAAATGTGACCACCTCATGATTATTCCAATCAAGTAAAGGTCCTCCAGCAATTGCAAAATAGGCGCCTCTTTTGGCTGGCTCTCTCACAACCTGCACAAGGGCAATTGGCTGGGAGCCACTCAGTACGACAAATCGAAATACTGCTTTACCTAAAGATTGTTGAAACTCACCCCATTGCCAAGACTGAAGAAAGTTTGCCTCGGCAAAATGTCTAATACATAGGTTCCATTCCCCCAGTGAATTACATTGCGTAAGTTTCATAAAACCAGTTCTGCTATTTGCTTGGCTATTTTTGGATTAATTAGTTGATGGGTTGGTAAATTGATGCAATGGTTAGCAATAATTTCTGCATTGGGACAACTACCTGGTTCATAGCTACTTTTATACGGAAAAGAGCCACTATCAACGGGCTTACGATACCAACGATCAGCAATATATATTCCAAATTCTTGAAGTTTTTCTATTATGTTTCGAGGATTTTCCACATACACAGGAAATCTCAGGTTTGTTCCGTCCTCTATGCCTTTTTCATCAATTAAGCTGTGTTCGCTGAGTAACTTATAATATATTTTTGCGATTACCTTTCTGTGAGATAAATCTGAATCAATAGTAGGCCAGCGATGAAGCAGAAAAGTCGCTAAACCCTGAGGCATTTGTGTTGTGCGACGATAAATTGTTTCGATTGGAGAATAAAATACAC
>DAOQVB010000108.1:0-2227 GCA_035341315.1 Candidatus Woesebacteria bacterium
GCCTCATATACAGCTTGCTCAGCTTGTGGGTCAAGCCGCTTTTGATCTGTATCTTCTATACGAAGAACAAATGTTCCTTCATTTTGTTTGGCAATAATATAATCTAGTAAAGCCTGAAAAACAGTTCCAATGTGGGGTAAACCAGTTGGACTTGGAGCAACTCGAGTTCTTATTGATTCAACTTTCATGGTAGGTTAGTTTTTGTAGTATTCAAGAAACTAGGATCAATTGCCGGTACAAACCCTAGGAATCCATCATCACCCGAAAATACATAAATCGGTTGTAAGTACATTTGGGGAGTTGTGGAGTCATAATATCCAAGCGTGACTTCCCTAATAGTAGCCTGATCGGAAGAAACCGCGTGAGAAATATAACCTTCACCACCTTGTAGCAAATCCCAAGCCTGCTTAACCGGTCTCAGTGGGTATGAGTGAATGACTGAATAATCAATTGGATAGTAATAATAGTCCAGCTGAAGAATCTTTTCTGTGTTTTTAATATTTCCCACGAGCGCGTGAATGACGCCTCTGCCATCACGATCAGTGTAGATTTGATACCTACTTTCTATGGGAGATCGGTTTAAATCAACCGTTACGAAGTTGGCATCAGTAACCGAAACAGCAGGAAGTAAGTCTGATCCCACACTTTTTACAAAAGCAAAAGTGCCAGATGCTGTTGAGATATCTGACGGCAGGTCAACCGCTTTTTTGATAAAGCTTTTAACTTCGTTAATAGCATCAAATTTGGTTGGTAATTCAGAGTCTAATAATAATTCAGGTCGGTTTGAGAAATCACTGATATAGCTAAATACCTGATCCTGAATGTCATACTCAAGTGTAGTAAAAAGCGGTTGTGTTTTTTGCCAACGATACGTTCTTGAGTCTAATATTTCTGGCACAGAGAGAAACTCATATTCTAAAGCGAAACTTTTCGATTTTTCTGCATCAAGAAGTCCAGGAGAATTTTTTGGCATAAAAAACACAAGGGCGCGATCAGAAAAATCCGGTAGCCTACCAGTTGGGGTTTCTAATATAAACTGTTTTGGCTTACTTTCATCTGGCGTGATGGGAAATTGAGGTGCTGGAAGTATACCAAAACCTACGGTGGGAGGAGGAGGTGGCTCAGGATGTGTGGCAATCCAGTACCGAATAAATGCTCCAGATGCAAACCAAAATACTAAAAACACTACTAGTCCGACGGATCCATAGAGCACAAAGCTTTTACTAAAGGTTTTCGCTTGAGTCAAGGTAAGGCCGGAATTACTTGTTGCTGGCATGTAAATATTCTAAACTTCGTACAGTATAATCATACCTGTTAGTACTCATGATGACTAGCAGACAATGATATTTACTATTTTAACAACTTTTCCACAATATTTTGAGAGTCCTTTGGACTCATCGATCATTCATAGGGCAATTTCCAACAAAATTATTGATGTAAATTTGATTGATTTGCGTCAATTTACAAATGATAAGCATAAAACAACGGACGACAGACCTTTTGGTGGAGGTGCTGGGATGGTCATGAAAATTGAACCTATCGAGAAAGCGTTGGCAAGTATACCAATATCCCAGCCAAAAAAGAACAGAACCATCCTCCTTTCTGCACGTGGCAACCGCTTTGTTCAAACTGATGCCAGTAGATTAGCTACATATCAATCTGTATCACTTATTTGTGGTCACTACGGAGATGTTGATCAAAGAGTGGCGGACTATTTAGTAGACGAAGAAATTTCGCTTGGTGATTTTGTGATGACAGGAGGAGAGCCAGCGGCGCTAGTTATGATTGATGCGATTAGCCGATTATTACCCAATGTTTTGGGTAATGAGGCCAGCATTGTCGCAGAAAGTCACGCCCAGCCAGGAATCTCTAGCCCTCCAAGTTACACACGACCAGCAGACTATCGTGGTTGGAAGGTCCCTGAAGTGCTGTTATCGGGTAACGCAGCAGCCATTAAGGCGTGGAAAGCCGATTATTTGGACTCATTGGATTCAAAATAAGTACATGCTTCCCTAATAGCTACAGAAATAGGCGTCGGTTTATGAGGAATAACTTGTAGTAATTTAGTTGTATCAAGGGCTGTATTTTTTTGATATGGACGATTTGATGTGGTGAGATACTTGGCGAGCGACCCGGGTTTCACTATGGTGGACATCTGTGCCGCCTCAGCCACTTTGCGAGCAAAGTCATAATCGTTCCATCGCTCGCCATTTGTGGCGTGAAAAAT
>DAOQVB010000109.1:0-2202 GCA_035341315.1 Candidatus Woesebacteria bacterium
TTATTAACGGCGAAAACAGAGGTTGAAGACAGAGTTGAGGGTTTGGAGGCGGGGGCAGATGATTATTTGGGTAAACCGTTTGCGTTTACTGAGCTATTGGCAAGGGTGCGGGCTTTGGGCCGGCGGCCCAAAGCCCGCGAATCTTCAATAATCACCGTTGCTGACCTGACCATTAATACATCTAATTTTCAGGTCAGCCGTGCCAAACAACCTATCAACTTATCCAAAAAAGAATTTACTTTACTTGAGTTTTTAGCTCGTCACCATGGGCAAGTTTTGACTATCGATCAAATTACCCAACAAGTTTGGGAGTATGATAGTGATGTACTACCCAATACTGCGCAGGTGTACATTGGCTATCTCAGAAAAAAAATTGACCAGCCTTTTATATCAGCACCATTAATCAAAACTGTTCGTGGGTTTGGCTATCAATTTGGAGAAAAATGAATTCATTGTTTACATTAGCTAGAATCAAACTTACTTTCTGGTATGTCAGTATTGTAGTAGTACTCACAGCCAGCATTAGTACATTATTTTATTTGAGAACTTCACAAGTTATTTCCACAGAATATGAACGGATTAATCGTCGAATAGAACGAGAGTGGATTGGTATGTCTCCCCCACCTGGAGCTGGCATGGGGAGGCACATAACAATTGAAGATTTGTCCGAAGCCAAGCAACAAATTATTTGGCAGTTACTCGGTATTAATGTATTTGTCGTGACTTTCTTTTCAATCGTCAGCTATTGGCTAACCGGAAAAACGCTCAAGCCCATTCAACAAAGTCATGAGGCTCAAAAACAATTTGTAGGTGATGCTGCTCATGAATTGAAAACTCCAATCACGGCATTAAAAACTTCACTGGAAGTAAATCTACTTGATCGAACACTATCCAAAGAAACA
Organism: Candidatus Woesebacteria bacterium; assembly: GCA_035341315.1. Lineage (GTDB taxonomy): Bacteria > Patescibacteriota > Microgenomatia > UBA1400 > PJMF01 > DAOQVB01. The sequence continues at coordinate 903 of DAOQVB010000109.1, forward strand.
AAACAGATTTTGAAAGAGAATCTTACTGACGTTATTCAACTTGAATCTCTCAGTCATCAACTACTTAATCTGGCTCGAATTGAAGATCGGGCGATTGAACTACAAGAGATTCCATTTCAACCAATTCTATCTGAGGTACTAAAAACCGTTTCTGGATTAGCCAAAAAGAAACAGATTTCATTAGTAGTCAAACAACCAAAACAATTGCTTCGGGTAAAAGTTAATAAAGGCATGCTCAAAGAGGCAATTCTCACGCTGTTAGATAATGCCATCAAATATAGCCCAAGCAAATCGCAAGTTACAATTGAATTGACCTCATCAAAATCGATGGTTCTCCTCTCAGTTCAGGATCAAGGTCCTGGAATCGCTAAAACTGACTTACCTCATGTTTTTAAACGTTTTTACCGAGTCGATCAATCCAGAAATAAACAAGTTGCAAATGGTTACGGACTTGGCTTATCTATTGCACAGTCAATCATCACTCAGCATCACGGTAAAATTACTGTCAACTCAACAGTTGGCAAGGGTAGCACCTTCACCATTCAACTTCCTCTTATATAAACGAAGGTTTACACTAAAGCATTCTCAGCAATTTCTTATCTTTGTTCTGTATATTCTTTTCTTAGTACAAATACAGAAAGGAAAACTATGAAAGCAAAGCTTTTACTCCCCATCGCCGCAGTGGCCATCACTGCCATCACTATGTATGGTGCCAACCAAATTATGGCATTTAGCGGTGGAAATCAGCATGATGCGCTGATTCAAAAATTAGCATCAACCTTTGGTAAAAGCGAGACTGAGGTTCAAACAGTATTCAATCAGTACAGAACTGAACAACAAGCCACTCGCGAAGCCGAATTCGAAGCTCGATTGGCTACAGCAGTAACTGAAGGGAAACTAACTGAAGAGCAAAAACAATTAGTTATTGCCAAACATGCTGAACTTCAAGCACAACACGAGGCGGACTTTGCTACTAAAGACTCTATGACTAGAGAAGAATGGCAAGCGAAACGCCAAGCTGAACATGATGTACTTGATAGTTGGGCAGAATCAAACGGCATTGATCTCAGCTATGTAATGCCTGAAAGAGGCCCAATGGGTGGTGGCAAAGGTAGAGGAATGCATGGAGAGGGATTTGGTCAAGGATTTGGTCAAGAATAAAATGGTCAAGTCAAAATAATCGGGAGGAACTATAGCGCTCTTGGCATCAGCCAAGAGCGCTATTTTATTTCCTATCTAACTCATTAAAGACATTCTGCAACAATTCAACTAGCTTTTCCATTTGTCCCTGAGAAAGCTC
>DAOQVB010000110.1:0-2186 GCA_035341315.1 Candidatus Woesebacteria bacterium
TCGATTGTTGATCGAAAACTCGGCCGGTCAGCAAGGCAAACTTTGCTCAGATTTATCAGAAATCCGTTGGTTGCTAGACGAACTAGAAAAATTAGGTCAATTTGTGAGTAAAGGACGACTGGGTTGGTGCCTAGATACCTGTCACGCTTGGGCTGCTGGTTATCACTTGGGACCCCATCCGCCCCAGGAAACTACAAGCAAAAATGGCAACCAGGGTTCAGCATTTGAAGTGATTTCTGAGCATGGTTTATGGTCGACTTTAAAAGTAATTCACGTCAACGACAGTCGCGATCCCTTTGCTTCTGGCAGGGATCGCCACGCCAACATTGGCGATGGTACCATTCCTCAGCAAGACCTCCAGCACTTCCTCAACCAACCAGAGCTACTTAACATTCCGCTCATTACTGAAGTTCCTGGAATTGATGGTAACGGTCCAGACCAGGTAAATATTGAGAGAATCAAACGATTAGTAAAATCAAAGTCGAATTTTTAAGTTGTCAGAGAGAGAAGTACTCTTAAAAATATATTTCACTGTACAATACTGCTATGGAATTATTTGATGGCATTGCTTTTGCTAAACAGCGGGAACAACACCTGAAAGAACGGGTGAGTCAATTGATTCAACGAGGCAGTAGGCCATCGATAGCCTCTATCGTGTTCACCGAAGATCCTGGTAGTCGGTTGTATACACAAAAAAAGCTAGAAGCAGCCCAGAGGGTGGGGATCGATTTTCAACCAATTTTTTTTTCGCTGCAAGATGCTACACAGCAAGTTATCGACGCAATCGACAAACTAAATACAGATCTGAGCGTCACGGGCGTCATGATTCAAAAGCCTTCCAAGCAACTTTGGGAAAAACGAGCAGGGGAAGGTGATTTCTCTAAGTGGTGGCACTCGCTGGTTATGAATATTAAGCCAAAAAAAGATGTCGATGGTTTAACCCCAACTACTCAACAAGCGGTCAAAGATGGCACTTGGATTGCTAAGGGATTAGTACTGCCAGCAACCGCACAAGCAATTTTATTGGTGCTTGAACAAGCTCAAGTTTCGAAAACCGATTCAATCGCGATCATCGGTAGGTCAGATATTGTTGGCTCACCAACTTTTTTTGCCCTCAAGAAACTTGGGTACCAACCAATACTTCTGGGTCGAGCCGATTTAGCAAACAGAATTGCTTCTGACCAACAGTTAAAAGAATTCGATGTTGTAATTAGTGCCACTGGAGTAGAGCATTTAGTTAAAGGCTCAATGTTGAAGCAGGAAGTAATTTTGGTAGACGTGGGGGAGCCGAAACCAGACATAGATCGTCAGTCGGTTGAAAACATCGTAACATTTTTATCTCCTGTTCCTGGTGGTGTGGGTCCCATCACGGTGGTATGTTTATTGGAAAATGTCCTTAAGCTATGTTAGAAACATTCCAACTCAAAGGAATCGGTCGAAGTATGGTCCAGCTGTTGTTCGTCGGAACGATGCTCATCGAGTTTTATACCATATTCTTGTTGGTACAGTCTGGAGGCAGAGATTACTTTCTTTTCATCATGATTTTTGTTTTTGGTCTAATTTTAAAATATCTTCAAGGATATTTGGTTTATCGTATTCAAGTTGATGTGAAGAACAAATCGATAGTGTTAAACAGGTCTTTTGGAGAAGTATCAATAGTATCGAAAGACGTCAAAGAATGGGGGTATCGGATAATAGTAACTGAGGCAGAATACATCAGTCGTACAAAAAACCTTGAGATTTACCTTAATAATGGCCAAAAAATAATCTATCCCTTCAATTTATTCGGAACTAAACCAACAGATGAGTTCAAACAGGCTCTGATTGACTGCTTGGGTTCAACTCCAAAGACGTATTCGATGAAATCACTCACCTTTCAATCAGACGTGCTTTTTGTGCTACTTTGATTTACTATATGTCTCTATGATTGGTCGTTCTGAACACGTTGCGTATAAAGACATTTTGTCTGGAATACCAGTTTTGGAATCTCGACCGATTCCAGGTTTTACTAAATATCCAGATTTTAGAGGAACCATAGTTAACCCAGATCTTGAAGAACAGTTGTTTTTGCTCCGACCACCGAGCGAAGAGGCTACCAATCAAAAAAGAATTCATGTGCTAACCGATACATCAAGAATTATCGACGAAAAAAGACAATTAATTGGCCATCTAGCCAATTACGATGA
>DAOQVB010000111.1:0-2171 GCA_035341315.1 Candidatus Woesebacteria bacterium
ATGACGAGGTTGCTGATCTCTGTAGAAAGCACGGGTATGAACCAAAACTCTTCCATGTAAGAGGAATGAAATTAGCCGATGGAGTGAACACCGAGAGTCTCCTCCCAAAAAGATACCAAGGTAGAGTTGAGTGGGGAGGTCATCTGGTTTGTGTAGTTGGCAACACCGTGCTTGATCCGTTGGTCGGAATACCTTTAAGCATGGAAGAATATGCTGAAACTATTTTTGAAAGCCCCGTCGACTTACTGGAAGATTACTGGGAAACTCCACAAACCTAATTTTCTATAGTGAATTCAACTAATTCATTGCCTCTTTCATACACCGCAGTATATGAAACCACGTCATCAGTTCCGTCAAAAATATTGGGATAAACTTGTTTAATTTCTGCTAGCAAGTTGTCCAATTCGATAATTTCCTCAGGAGTAAGCCACTTGAGTTCTCCATCCTCTGGATTTTGATGGACCTCTCCGCCAGCGTAATCGGCAAAGACAAAATGAAAAAAGACTTCTTGATCCAAGTCTTTGAGATATGCATTGCCTGTTGCTTTAATTCGCAAATTTTTAATTGTTAACCCAGTTTCTTCCAAAATTTCTCTGTGAGTGGCAGCAAACAATCCCTCATTAAATTCACGCTTACCACCTGGAGCCATCCAAACATTCGGCATGATGCGCTTGTTAGCGTTGCGATGAAGCATGAGATACTTGCCATCTTTTTGAACAAAGCATTCTAAAGTTGCCAGGATATTTCTATGAAACATATATCTGATTGTAACTTACTCACCTAGATCTATGCCTTCAGTTTCTATAATAAAAAAATCTGAACCATCTGATTCTATTTTAATGTAGGCTACATTGTTAACTGAACCAGATCTTAACTGCCGATGTGAAGCGTACCCAAATCGACGCAACAAGACTCTCAGCGCCCCACCATGACTGACTACTCCAATGGTCTTGCCTAAATATGCGGTGGCAAGTTCGCGCAGGATTTTCACAAATCGGGTGGCTACTTTTTCGTCAGTTTCATACCCTTCGTAGAGTTCGTACTTGTCCAGTTCGTCATCAGTGAGTTGCAAACGTTTTTCTAACAGATCTTTGAGCTCCGCATCATGTTCTTTTACTAATTGACCTTCGTGAGGCCCAAAATGGCGTTCTCTAAACATTTCAGTTGTAGATACAGTGAGTTGGTGGTCGAGCGCAATTATTTCTGCGGTGCGCTTGGCGCGGAGTAGATCAGATGAATAAAAAGCAGCAAACTGGATGTGCTTGAGCGACTCAGCGCGCCGGCGCGCTTGCTCCAAGCCCTTTTGGGTGAGGGGAGAGTCTGCATGGCCCTGCATCCGACCTTCCACGTTCCATTCGGTTTCTCCATGACGGATTAAGTATATCGTGCAATTTTTCACAGCTCGAGTATACAGCATGGGGGAAAAATTGGCACAAAAAAAACCCTGGGTAAGGGTTTAAGAAAAAATTGGGTTAAAGAGTAAAAATGCTCTAGAAAGGAACGGAGCCCCCTTGATGTTATCGCTGGGGGCTCACTTGTCCACGATCTTGTCGGTTAGACGATCTGCTTGATCTCGATGTCAACGAGGGCGCTGTTGATCTTCGCCGTTTCGCGAGCGGCATTGCCGACCCGTTCGCGGTTCTCGATCACGTCGCCAACTTCGTCCGCGTACTCATCGTAGCGGTTAGCGAGGTCCATCAGCTGCTGGGCCTCTGCGCGCATTTCCGCCGCGCTCTTGAGGCTATTGGCCCGGACCTGCTTGTAGCCTTCCGTAGCCTCGACCCAGGTGGTCAGGTTCGCCTCCATCGCCTCGGGGGTCACCCCGAGTACGACCAAGAGCTCAGCCTTCGCATCCTGAATCATAGTCTGCGTCTGGGTTCCGGTATACCAGTTGAACTTGTTGATGATAGGGGCCATGGTTAAACGTACTCCTTTTTTGAAAGTGTCCGACAAGATGTGAAACAGCTGCATCTTTCTCCTCCCCGAATTTCCCACCGATTATGGCGAGAGTCCGGATTGGGACGCAACATCTGACAGTATAGCAAATTTGTCAAGCTATGTCAATAGAGAATTATATAGGCCTGAATATTTGAAAAACCTTTCGTCCTTTTGGACTCATCAGTACGGACACACATCCGCAAAGGTCCCCCAATTGCTTGGAGGATCACATT
>DAOQVB010000112.1:0-2126 GCA_035341315.1 Candidatus Woesebacteria bacterium
TGATTAACTAACACGCCTGTTGCTGCTGCAACTTCCCAAGGTTTGTGCAATTCGCCAGCCATGCTAGAGGACGGCACGATAATTAGTTTTGAATATGTTTTTTCTGGATCAAGTTGAGCAATCAAGATCGAACCTGATTGACCGGCCTTTGGTGAATCAGTAATTGCAATGACTTGATTTTGAAATCCCTTCGGCACCCATCGCAATATGGCGTTGATACTTAGAGATAAAGTGACCCATAGGGCAATTAAAACTAAAGCAAGAAATAAAAACAGACTCCACCATCGTTTTCTTGGTTTTGTTGATCGAAGTCTAACTGAGTGTTTTTTTTTGCGGGCGGGCATGTTTGTGCTGTCTATTATTACAGGGGTTAGGTGCTTTGCACAATCCAATCTCTCATTTCTGTTGCCAAACGAACCATGACTCTCAGATTGTGAATGCTTGCTAATCGATAAAAGCTAAGTTCTGCAACATTGTACAGATGGTGTAAATACGCTCTGGTGTACCCTCCTCTGCAAGTTGAGCAATCACAATCTGCCTGAAGTACGTTATGATCTGTCGCAAATCTTTGATTACTGATCGCTAATCTACCTTTGGGAAACTCTGATTTGAACACAGGTGTTTTGGTAGTGGTATCAAGGTGGCCAACAAATAACGCGCCATTCCGAGCCAACCTAGTTGGACCAACGCAATCAAACATATCAAAACCCATGAGTATGGCCTCGATCACATCTTGTGGATCTCGGCCCATGCCCATGGCGTACCTTGGTGCCTGCTCAGGCAACAACTTACCAATCGAGGCCATTACATGCTGTGTACCAGCCAAATCGTAGCCCACTGTTTCGCCACCAAGCGCATAGCCATCAAAACCAATATCAAGCAGTGAACGAAGTGATTTCTCGCGTAAAACAAGTGAGGTTGAACCCTGGACAATACCAAATAGGGCTTGATACTTTCCGTACAAACTTTGTTTCTTCGCACTCTCCCACTCTATTTTGCAGCGTTGAGCCCATCTTGTAGTCCGCTCAACAGAGTCGTTCATCATTTTTTCAGAACTTGAGTCTGGCAGACATTCATCAAAAACCATAATAATGTCTGCTCCAAGTGATTGTTGAATTTGAATCGAAGTCTCTGGGGTCATTACATGCTTCGAGCCATCTAGGTGAGAGGTAAATATGACTCCTTCTTCAGAAATTTTGACTGTAGAAGCCAGACCTTTGGCTCGCTGTTGTTCGCCCAGAGAAAAAACTTGATAACCACCAGAATCCGTTAACATTGGGTGATCCCAACGCATAAATTGATGCAGGCCACCAGCCGCTTCTATAATCTTTGTACCTGGTTTTAGATAGAGATGGTAGGTGTTACCCAAGATTATCTGCGCCTCCAGTTGCTCCAAGTCTAGAGAGTCTAGGCTTCTGACACTCGCTCGAGTACCCACTGGCATAAAAATCGGGGTCTTGATTTGGCCATGCGGAGTCGTTATACTCCCTGCTCTGGCTAGACCTCGAGTTGTGCTCAGTGAAAAACTAAATGAGTTTGGCATACAGTAAACACATATCCTACCATGCTATCAATCAACCAGTTCGACTATACCCTCCCCCCATCGCTCATTTCCCATGCGCCACTTACAAAACGCACCGCCAGCCGCCTGCTTTCACTAGATAGAACGTCGAAAAAGATAACCCATCATCACTTCAGTGACTTAGCTGCGCTCTTGCAGCCAGGTGATGTGCTCATTCGCAACGAAACAAAAGTCATTCCTGCCCGATTATTTGGCCAACGAAAATCAGGTAAAAAAATTGAGTTGTTGCTAATTAGTCCAGTCGACGACGGTGGTAGTAAATGGAAGTGCTTGACTAAACCTGGGTTAAATCAACATGAAAAAATTCTGTTTAATTCTGAAATTGAGGCAATTAATACTTCTCCCAAGGACAATTACGTCAAAGAAGTTGCGTTTGGATGTTCCAAAACCAAGTTGCGTACGTTTATTTTGAAAAATGGACACACCCCACTCCCCCCATATATTTCCAATCAATCCAAAGAGCTTCTCTTACGAAAACAGTACCAAACTACGTATGCAAAACATGAGGGCTCTGTTGCAGCGCCCACAGCCGGATTGCATTTCA
>DAOQVB010000113.1:0-2056 GCA_035341315.1 Candidatus Woesebacteria bacterium
AACCTGCTCCTCTCGGGAATTGCCCTGATCGTGCTTGTTGCTTATCCGCGTAACGGTAGAAACAACAGAATATAGATCTAACGCAAAGGCGCGAAGACGCGAGGAAGAAAGAATACAAGAAAATGTGTTCACTGCGTCCGTCCTTGAGGTCCGTCCTTGAGGTCTTGAAATTTTGCAATGGAATCTTGTATAGTTTGATTGATTTTTGTTAGGTGTGTTATAGTTTTAGTGAAGATTAAATATCAGGAGGAGGTTGTATGAGAATCGCTTCAATTATTTCGGTGTTGATTGGGATTGCGATGCTTTCTGGATGTATGACAGCAAAAGACCATAGAGAAGCTGTTTCAGACGATGATACCGGAACCCTCACGGTTGGTAATGTCCAAAAAGAAATTAGGGTTGGAATGTCTGGTGCTGATGTCGCAGCGGCGCTCGGGTCACCCAATGTGGTAACCACTGATGAACAGAGGAGAGAGGTGTGGATTTATGATAAAATTTCCACTGTAAATGCTTATTCTGGCAGTTCAGGAGGGTTTGCAGCGCTTTTTTTGGGCTTATCAGAAGCTGGCGCAAGTAGTACCACTCAAAAAACATTAACGGTAATTATCAAATATGATGCAGATGGTAAAGTTCGTGATTTTGCCTATCATGCTTCAAAGTTTTAGGAGGGAAGTTTATGAGCCCCCAAAAACCATTCATTATGCATGCTTTTCTGCCGATTTTGTGTGCAATTTTTTTCATCGGTTGTCAAACGACGACAAAAATCCCAAAAGATGCCTTGTTGCTAAAAACAGAAAGTCTGCAGCTTCGACAAATGCAAACAAGAGCCTTTGATACAACAGACGAAAAATCTCTTCTTGCTGCAGCATCTGGTGTTCTGCAGGATTTAGGTTTTACGCTTGATGAATCTGAAACAGACCTTGGAGTTCTTGTGGCGTCCAAAAACCGTGATGCTACAGAATCTGGTCAAGTTGTTGGCTCTGTTATGATGGCGGTTCTTTTTGGTGTGTCTACTCCTGTAGATAAAGAACAAAAGATACGGGCCGCACTCGTAACATCACCTATTGATGAGACTCGCACAAAGTTACGCGTTACCTTTCAACGAATTGTGTGGAATACGCAAGGTCAAGTGTCCAAGACCGAGAGTCTTGAGGATCCGTTAATGTATCAGGAATTTTTTGATAAACTTTCAAAATCAGTATTTCTCGAAGCGCATGAAATTTAAGGAGGTTGTTTACTCATGAATATCAACAATTCGAAGGCTTTTAAGCTTTTTGTAATTTCACTTTGTTTGTTTACCATGTATGGCTGTCAGTCAAATTCAAAATCACAAGTCTTAAGTTCATCAGAATCACAGGTTGCGCTTCGTCAAATGCAAAGTCGTTCTTTTGACACCACAGATATACCCAAAACACTTCGAACCGTTATTGCAACTCTTCAAGACCTTGGTTTTGTAATTGACAAAGCAGACGACCAGCTTGGTTCAGTAAGTGGAACAAAATTGGATGGTTATGCAGTGCGAATGACTGTATCCGTTAGACCACACGGTGAAACTCAAATTCTTGTTCGTGCCAACGCCCAATATAATATTACTGCCATAGAAGATCCCGGTCCATATCAGCAGTTTTTTATGGCTTTGGAGAAAGCAATATTCCTAGAAGCACATCAAGTCGAATAATCTAATTTTTTATTCTATGCGACTTTTCTTGTTTTCTATGCGAAAAACGTGGCGATCGCATCCATGAGTGATGCCTCGTTTTGTTGGGCTGCCTCAGCAATCGGGGTACACCCGCCCTGCTGCAGTGCGCTGGTCGTTACCGGTCCTATGGATGCATGAAGTACCACAGTGCTGCTCTGCACCAGATTATCCCGCAATCCAGTAGAGATATAGGTATTGACCATAGATGGGCTGAAAAAGGAAATGCAATGGGGTTTGAATTTCTGCAGTTCCGATGATGCTGCTTCGGAAACAGCGCATGATACTGTCTGATATACCACCACAGCATGGACATCCATCCCCTTTGCTGTAAGTGCCTCAGCAACCACAGGCCGTGCC
>DAOQVB010000114.1:0-1934 GCA_035341315.1 Candidatus Woesebacteria bacterium
ATGTTGCCAGCGTTAGTGGTCAAACTGCTCTCGATTTATTAACACAAAATGCAGAAGTTCAAACAAAGGAATTTGGGTTTGGCACTTTCATTGAAGGCATTAATGGTGTCTTGGGAGATGAAAAACAATACTGGGCATTTTACGTCAATCGTGAATATGCCACGGAAGCAGCAGACAAGACAATTCTTTCCGAGGGTGATATTGCCACCTTTCGTCTTGAACCAGTTGAGGCTTTCCCAACCCAAGCAAGTGAACAATGATGCAAAAAGAACAGTTTCCTCGCTCTATTAAACAATTGGTTTACTTTGCTGGCCTCTTTATTTCACGATTGGGTTGGCTCCCAGCAAATATGTCTCCACTGGGAGGTTTTGGCTTTTTCTCAAAGTATCCTTGGATTTATTTTCTTTCAATCATCGTCTTTGACAAATTTGTGGGAGGTGTTTACCTCGGTTTTTGGTGGACATATTTGGGTTTTGCTGCCTACCCAGTGTTTGGCTATTTGAGTCGTAAACAACCAAAATTCCAAGCATTTTTTCTCCCGCTCGCTTCGTTTTCTTTCTTTTTGCTTTCAAATTTTGGATCGTTTTGGTACTGGTACCCCCATACATTCAGTGGCTTGTTACTCTGCTACACACTCGCCCTACCCTTTTATGCTCGAACATTGGCTGGAGACCTATTTTTTGGTTATGGATGGCTAGCAATAGTTCATCGCGCGAGTATAATCGGACAAATACGATTACCACTCATCACATTCAATAAACCGGAGGTCAAAAAAGCAATAAGCGATACAGAATTAGTTTAAAAATATTTCTTTGATTCCAAAGCATGACTCATCAATCGCTTTAGCCCTTGTTCAAAGTTTAGTCCATACAAATCCAAACAGTAACCAAATTCAAAGTCTTTGTCTTTCGGTCCTAACTCTGGATTATCATTTGCATCAATAAAAAAGTATCTTCCAGATGCATCAACTCGCACATCAAATTTAGCATAATCACTATACCGCATCAAATCGTATGCCTTTTTTACAATCGGCTTCAAATTGTCATCATTATACTTTTCCAAATGATAGCTCTGCCAACCATCCTCTTTCCAAGATTCAAATGCAACAAGTTGAAAAATATTTTTATCATCTCTAAAAACTTTCTCGACGCTGTATACTTTTCTATTACTCCCCTCTACCACAAATGCTGCAATTTCTCTGCCTACAATAAACTCCTGAACAAGTATGGGTTGTTTATACTTTTCGGTTAGGTATCGAACTCGTTCTCGCAATTGACGCTCATTTATGGCAATTGCATCTAAAGAAATTTCCACACTTCCATGAATTTCATTCAGCTTGCAAATTAGTGGGTATTTCAGTGTTGGATCAATAAAGTCGTTGGGTGCACTCATAAGTTGACACTTCGGCACAGGCACCCCGGCTTGACTCAAAATCATGTTAACTAAGAATTTATTGTATGACATTGCCATACCGAGAACGCCACTACCTGTATAGGGTATCTCAAGTAGTTCGCACAGAGCGGGAATGGTAGCGGCCAAATGCTCTTTACCTCTAACCGAATCTACCAGATTAACAACTAAATCTGGTTGGTAATTAGTAATAGCATCTGCCAATTTATTATTGGCTGGGACAGCTTGTGCCTCAATACCCATCTTTTGAAGATACCCAACAATCATGTTGGCATTTTCTTCAGAAAAACTTTCTGTAAGATAATGGTCATCAGTTGCAAAATATTCTCTTTTCACGTCTGATCGCAATACCAAAACTCGTTGTGGCAATTTGCCACCATTTCCACCATTTTGTTCTGACTCATGATTGTTCTGATTAGCTAGTCCAAAGTGACTCCTACCAAAAGCATGTGCAGCATCTTGCATAGTTACTCAATTTCTAAATATTTCTCATCAACTACTACGATAGTATAAATATTTGTTAT
>DAOQVB010000115.1:0-1933 GCA_035341315.1 Candidatus Woesebacteria bacterium
ATTTTTACAATCGATTACTACGATGCAGCAACATAGAATAAAAATTGTCAGAGCGCCGTTGTTGCTCGAAAAAAACGCTGTTCGTTTATCTACGGTGCATAAAGCAAAAGGGCAAGAATGGCAGATTGTCTTTATTCCTGGTTTGATTGATGGCAAATGGGGTAATAGTAAAAAAAGACAACTACTGCCATTGCCTCAGGAATTAATTCCCAATGCAACGATTACGCCAGAAGAAACAAACGCTGAAGAACGACGATTATTTTATGTTGCATTAACAAGAGCAAAAACCAACGTATATTTGAGTTATTCGGAAAGCGTTGTTAATGAAAATCGGAGCAAATCGGTTAATCAATCGGAATTTTTGGTGGCACTGCTGGAGCAACAATCCAGCAATTTTAAAACACTGTTAGCTACCGATTCATTACCAAAATTGGATGCACAACTAGAGCGATTGTTGTTACCGGCTAATTCGCAAAGAAAACTCCAAAGTCAGGAAAGAGAATACTATAAATATCTTGTGTCTAATTTTAGTTTGTCTGTTTCTTCATTGAATAAATATCTGAGAAGCCCAGAAAATTTTGCGCTTGATGTTTTATTGCGACTGCCAAAAGCAAAAGAACCAGCTATGGCCTTTGGCACTGCGGTCCATACTGCACTAGAGCACTTCTATAAGCAAAGTATTCAATTGAAAACCTTGCCACAACTTCCAACTTTACAAACCGCCTTCTTGAACGCCATAGAACAAGAAGTTTTAACAGAGAGTGAGTTTACTGCTCGGAAGAAGCATGGCATTAAGATTTTAGAAAACTATTATCACAATTTGCCAAAGGAACTACCCAAAATTGTTTCTCTCGAAACATTTTTTGGTCATGGTCAGCACCCGACCTATTTGCATGATATTCACCTAAGCGGAAGGGTGGACAGAATCGATGCAATCCATAATTCAAAAAATCACGTTAGAGTAATTGACTATAAAACAGGTAAACCAAAGAGCTCAAGGGCAATTTTGGGACTTTCTCAAACTGATAGGTATAGTCCAAGAGAACTGGCCCTACCTGAGCCAATTCGTGGTGAATATAAGCGTCAACTTCTGTTTTATAAACTGTTGGCTGATGTATCACCAAATTTTACCTCCCAAGTGAAGGAGGGTGTCTTTGAATTTGTTGAACCAAATACCAGTGGGAAAATAATTAAACATCAATTCGAGCTACATGATGAGGAGGTGGAGCTGCTAAAGCAATTAATTATCGATGTAATGGCTGAAATCAGAGGTTTGGCTTTTGTTAGCGAGAATGACATAAAGTGATATACTATTACTGTAGCTGCCCATTGAGTGTGGAGGAGTATGTTGCAAAACATCCATGAATCTTTGATTCCGTATCAAAGTCAAATGAGGCCAGAGCTAGAAACGTTATTTGAGACCATCAACAGATTGTTGCTTGTTCTTGAATCACCTTCTAATGGAATAGAGATACCTTCAATTTCGGAAATTTCAGATCACAATTGGACAGAGACGGTACTGAGAGAGTTTTTAAATGTAAGTGCAGCAGAATCGGGGCGTTTTTTTGCTAATACTCAGATGGGTAATTCTCCTTGGGTTTTGGGAGTTCCCACCTATTTAGATATAGAAAATCCCGAACTTCGCAAGCATGTATTGGCAAAGGAATTAACTACAGAACTTAGTTGGTGGCATCCAATTTCTATGACAAGAATTAACAACTTTGTTCTTAATGCAGCAAGAGTTGCAAATGTTCCAAAAGAAGAAGTGGATAGGATCGCAAATCTAATGACACGAGAAGCATATCGCTCTAGACAACCAGGGTTGGAAAAAGAAAGAGTATCTCCTCCAGAGTTTGAATTTGAAAAATCATTTTTGGTTTCACAGCTGCTTGCTGTTCTTTATGAAGACATTGCAGAGACATGGAAAAAGATC
>DAOQVB010000116.1:0-1923 GCA_035341315.1 Candidatus Woesebacteria bacterium
CCCCCATTGAAAATCGGAATTAAAAAAAGCAGACCGAAAAACAACAATAGTGTCAATAATTCAAATCTCCACGGCTTTGATCGAGCCTGAAACGCGATCATCATGAAATACATCAATAAACCAATGCTAATTAAAGTGATTGGTAAATGAGAAACAAAAGACCAAGCATACAGTAGACCCTGACCAATTCTATACATCACATCGGGCGATACTTTTGCATAGAAAGTATTGGGCAGTGGCCAGCCAAAGTATGTCAATCGAAACCAAGTTAGACCCACCACTGAGCTTAGCCAAACTCCAATTAACCCAATGCTGACTAAGTTTTTGCTAATCAAGTATCTAAGCTTCGCGCTAGTAACCTCGCGCTTTTTGAACAAAACCTTCAAAAACCAGCAAATGGGCAAAAGTAAACTCAATAACATTCCTTCTGGTCGGGTTAGAACTAAAATGAGCATCACGCCACTGCCCAATATCAGCTTCGGCAATCTGTTCTTATTCATATCGAAAGAAAAACACCAAATCATCGCTAGTAACACAGCGAGCGTCCACAGACCCGTATCCATTTGTGTCAAACTGAGCCAAATTACAAAGTAGGGACTAGCAAATAACCAAGTCACCAATATGCCTACCAACGTATAGAGCGAAAGTTGTTGCTGTTTTCTCTGGTAGAGAATCAGCAACAGCGCAATGGTTGTTACCATAACTAATAAAAAAATCGATACACTGAGTAGTAATCCAGACAGATCGATATTACCAGTGATGCTATATAGTAATGATAATAACAACACAAAGAGCAATGAGGTAAAACCCTCTACCCTTTCTCCTCCTGGCTGAAAGACGAATCCAAAACCGTTGGATAGATTCTGAGCATACACTTTGAAAATATTTGCATCATCAATCCCAATCACATTCTGACCAAAAACAATGAACCAAAACAACCAAACAACAGTTGATACCAATACTACTGTGGAAAAAATTACAATTCTTTGTTTATTTGCAATCCACCACCTACTCATACAACCTAGTATTACCGTAAACCAAAAAAAGCACAAGCCAATATAGGGTTATAATTTCACAATGACTTGGTTTTATTATCTACTACCCGCCATAGTACTATTTGCATCGCTACAGATTTTCCAACGTAAAATTGGCGTCGATACTGCAAATCCTCGCGCTGCTGCTGTTGTTTTTAATGGCGTCGCCAGTTTATTAGCAGTCTTGATTTTTTTTATCGACGGTGGCTACCAAAGACTTAATATCCCAAATACTCCGATACCTTGGTTATTGCTTGGTCTAGGCAGTCTCTTCTATGGTCTTTTTGAACGCTATCGTTTTTCTGCTTCCAAACACCTTGAGGCAAGCGTGCTCGTGGTCATCAACAACTGGAGTTTCGTCGTAGGATTCATTGGTGTGATACTTCTCTACCGAGAACCAATCACATTTCACCACTTCATAGGTGCGGGACTCATCTTAATCTCTATCATTCTAGTTTCGATGCCTAAATCAAAAAAAGTTGCTATCACAACAATTGGTTTACTATTCGGGTTTCTCACTAGTAGCCTCATTGGTATTGCCCAAATTTTTGACAAGGCTGGTGCAGAAAATTTTTCACCCGCACTCTATTCAATCATCGTGTGGCTAGCCCCCATTCCTTTTGTTATCTTTCCCAGATTAAAACTTTCATAGATCAAACAAGAAATTCGTCAATCAGGCAAATCTATCTTTATTATGTCGTTGATTAATGTTATTGGTTACTACCTTGCATTAAAAGCGCTGGAGGTTGGAACAGCAGTTCAGGTGGTACCAATGATTCAAACCTATTCGATCATCACGGTGATTTTTGCCGCCATATTTTTGAAAGAACGCGAGCATCTACTGCTGAAATTTTTCGCAGCCATCCTCGCGCTCATTGGCATACAATTA
>DAOQVB010000117.1:0-1908 GCA_035341315.1 Candidatus Woesebacteria bacterium
CCCAAAGCTATGGCTTCATTTTGGACAATGCTTAAAAGCGATCTGGCTGACGAGCAAAAATGGCAATTATTGCTTGAATTTGATCAGGTGCTTGGATTGGGTGTGAAGTCGATAGATCAACAATCGTATCGAGAAACAGCAGGTTCCACAATTGATCGAACTACTTTACCAACTGAAGTGCAGCAATTGCTTTCTGAGCGCCAACAAGCTCGAGAACAAAAAAACTGGCAAGTATCAGATGAACTCCGAGATAAGCTACTACAACTTGGTTATCGTGTTGAAGATTCTGATGGCACCCAAAATATTTTCTATAATCCTGAAGCATTATCATCGATTGGATGATCTTTAATTTTTTGCAAAATCACTGTTTTCAAGGCTTCAGCATCTGTTTTTCTTAGTCCAGGAATAGAAATTTTATTACCACTCGAGCCAACAAACTCTGGTTCTCTAGCTGTTGATTGATACACCAGCGCTTTACTAGAAATTTGAGGAATTCCCGCTCCTTGAGCAGCATTTTCAATCAGTAGAGATGCTAAGCCGAAGATTCGATCAAACAGATCTTGCTTGACAATTGCATGCTGAATTACACCATAGGGTAAGTGGTATTGTTTTTTTGACAGAATGCCTTGTTTAACAAACAGAAACGTATCCTCGGTGCGATACTGGAAATATTTTCGTGTTAACCAATTTACCATAAGCGATATAGGATGAAAGAAAAATACAAAGATACCAGCTGTGAACAGTGCTCTCGGTGAGACGATACCAATTAGCATAAAAATTAGCGTCGTGGGGATTTGAACAATACTGTTTTTGAATATCCACAAAGTAGTAATTGGAAAATCAACTTCTGAGTAAACTCGTTTCGAGAGAACCTCATCAATTTGAGATTTTTGCCATCCACCAGTTAGTAAAGTTTTAATCAGTTGTTCTCGATTTACCCCACGAGCTAATTCCGCCGTAATGTAGTTGAGCAAAGTTGGATCAACCATACGTTAGCTCTTTTTACTAATACGTTGTCCAACTATTTGTAGCAGGGCAGCACGAATACCATCGGCAGCAGGTTTTTCTAGACCATCTATGTGAGCTTCCATCCCAGAAGATATTGTTGCGCTAGAAAGATGAACATCAAATAACCCAAAAATGCGATCGTACAAATCTTGATCTACGTAGACATCCTGAATTCTTTCATAGGGAATTGTGATCTCTCTTGGGGTAATGGGATCTTTGCGAATGACAATATAATCTTGTTGTAAATCGTAATAATACGTATCAAAATACCATTTTTGATAGAGGTAATTGAGGGTTATTATGATGATCGCGAGCAGACCAGTAACAAATGTGGTAATCAGTGAGACGATGGGACCAAGTGAATAGAGGGCAAAAGTAATTAAGCAACCAATATACATGGGTCCGAGCACGATCATCCAAATCGTACTTGCCCCGATGGTTTTCTTAATCACTTTTTTGTGACTGAGAGGAAACTGCTCTTTAGTGGGTGATGTAACTGGCATAAATTTTCAATTATGATACTAATTTAGTATAGCAGTGAGCTTGTTGAAGGGGGAAGGTGCGTTATAATGAATAGACTGGAGGGTTCGATATGTTTACTCTCATTTTTGCTCTAGTACCAATTTGTGTGTTGTTGGCAGGGATTTGGTGGATTGTTGTTAGTCAAAAGCAAGCGCGACAGATTGCAATCTCGTTTCCTCCAAGATCAACTTGGTTTGGTTTTTTGTTGCTGATTGGTTTTCACCTCGGTTTGTATGACACACTAACAGCTCAAATTTTTCCGACCATTGGTTTATTAGTTTTTGGAATCTCAATCGCAATCGCGTGGGGAATAATCTTTTGGCAAAAATGGTCGCCAATTATTTGTTCGGTACTCGTAGTAATGATTCTAAGTGCGCT
>DAOQVB010000118.1:0-1907 GCA_035341315.1 Candidatus Woesebacteria bacterium
GATTGATTAATCGTTAATTGCAAAAAGTTCATTGATTGGAAAAGTAATGACATCCTGAATTTGCGTAGTATTGGCAAAAAGCATCGCAAGTCGATCTATCCCAACCGCAATACCCCCAGTTGGAGGCAAGCCAAATTTAAGAGCGGCTAAATAATCTTCATCAAGTTTGTACTCAGTTTTTCCTAACTTAGATCGCAAGGCTAATTCTGATCGAAAACGTTCTTCTTGCTCATCTGCATCCAAAAGTTCAGAAAAAGCGTTACCCAACTCCAATCCCGCCAAATACACCTCAAACCGCTCTGCGTAACGAGGGTCAGATGTTTTCTTTTTTGCTAATGCGGCCAAGGGAGTAGGGTAGTCATATAAAATTGTTGGTCGCTCGCTACCTAAGTGAGACTCGATTTTGTTGAGCATAATCAAATGAAACGCTTCTTCCCAGGTCAAAATTGGTGATTCTGATAATCCCTGGGCATGTGCGATTTCAACCAACTTGATTTCGTCATGAAGATCCCGCTCAGATACTTGCGCATATGTTTGAAAAGCATCCGCAACCGAGATCCGCTCCCAAGGAGCAGATAGATCGTACTGTTTTCCCTGATAACCGAGTAAGATAGTACCTCCGACTATCGAAACCTCGTGATCAAGCTTAGTCGATTCCATCAGTTTCAATGCAATCGCCTTAACCATCAGCTCAAAATCAGTCATGACGTTGGTGTAATCGCCATTAACGTGGTACCACTCCAAAATCGTAAATTCATGATTGTGAGTGGTACTAATTCCTTCACCATTGCGAAAACTCTTACAAATTTCAAAACAACTACCAAGACCTCCAGCGATTAATTTCTTTAACGCATACTCAGGACTGGTCAGTAAGAATGCTCGTCTATCTGGAAAATTGTCAATTTTTAAAGTCGTTTCAAATACTTCCAGAAATGGTTCGGTGCCAGGCGATAGTACCAACTGAGGTGTGGAGACTTCTGTAAAGTTGTTCTGCTTGAAAAAGGCCCGAATGGCATCAATCATCGCTTCACGTATTTTTAATCTATTCAGAAATAAAGGATCGTTTCGTAATTTTTGCCAAGTACTCAGGCTGGGTGAATGCATACAGGGTATAATCGCGTATGCATATGCAGAAGTCAAGCCAAGACACACCAGTTAATCAAGCACAAACGGTTAAAATTCACGCGTATTTGGCACATTGCGGCGTCGCGTCGCGACGCCGCGCCGAAGAACTCGTCAGTCAAGGCAAGGTCACAATTAATGGAGTGAAGGCGGTAATAGGCCAACGAATTGATTCAGAAAAAGACGCCGTTGCTGTAAACGGGAAACTCATTCAACATGCAGCGAAGTCCGTGTATTTTTTACTCCACAAGCCCGCGGGCTACGTTTCTACCACCAACGATGAGTTAGACCGACCGACGGTACTGAGTTTGTTACCCAAAGCTCTGCTGAGCCAAGTTGGACGCTTATACCCCGTTGGGAGACTAGACATCGACAGCGAGGGCTTATTATTATTAACTAATGATGGTGCCCTCGCCCAAAAACTCACTCACCCTCGTTTTGAGGTCACTAAAACGTATTATGTTCAGCTTGACCGACAACCCTCAGGAAAGGCTTTATCCCACCTACATCGTGGTGTTAAGCTGAAAGATGGTTTAGCTATGGTAGATTCAATCGACCCTCTACATGAAAATCACCCAGTCGATCAAGTCTGGTTTAGCCTGACCGTTCACGAAGGCCGCAATCGTTTAATTCGTCGGCTGTGGGAACGACTTGGATATGACGTTAAACGCTTAATCCGCGTCTCCTTCGGCCAATTTTCACTCGAGCAGCTTGGAGGGAAGCGCTGGATGCAAGTTGATGCTCCAACTGATTAGCAGTCCTTGACATTGTCTGCCAATTATGGC
>DAOQVB010000119.1:0-1859 GCA_035341315.1 Candidatus Woesebacteria bacterium
CCTTCTACCTCTTTGACGCGTTGATCTTTTCTGTCTACCTTGTTAATTACCACAATTGGCAGCAATCCAAGTTGTAAAGCAAGTTGGAGGACAAAACGAGTCTGCGATAATACCCCTTCGGCGGCATCCACTAGTAGAATACAACCATCTGCCATGTTTAAAACCCGCTCTACTTCGCCTGAAAAATCCGCGTGACCAGGAGTATCAAGAATATTTATTTTATAATCTTGCCAAAAAACGGCGGTATTTTTGGCTAAAATCGTAACACCCCGTTCTCTCTCTAGTTCGTTACTATCTAAAATAGTAGTAAGTTGATTTTCTTTTTGGTGACTCGCAAACGTACTTGTTTGCTTAAACATAGCATCCACCAATGTGGTTTTGCCATGGTCTACATGAGCAATAATAGCGATATTACGTAATTTCTGTGACATAGACGAACCTTCAGTAAAGCAAAGGGTGTATTGTACTCCAAAAAGCTCATCTTGTGTATACAAATGATCTTTCTCTATACTGTAGGTAATTAGCAAGCGAAAGGTGTGTATGCAAATTACTCAAGTTGATGCCAGAGAAATACTTGATTCTAGAGGTAATCCAACAGTGGAGGCTCGAGTTATGGTCAGTTCTGGTGAAATTGGCGTGGCAGCTGTCCCATCTGGAGCATCTACTGGCACACATGAAGCACTTGAGCTCAGAGACGATGATCCGCAACGGTATAACGGATCGGGAGTACTACTGGCTGTCAAAAACGTGGTAGAAACCATTGGTCCAGCTTTGGAACGAATGGATGTAACTGATCAAGTTGGGATTGATAACCGCATGCTGGAGTTAGATGGAACTGCAGATAAAAGTAATTTGGGAGCCAATGCGCTGCTAGCTGTATCGATGGCGGCCGCCAGAGCGGCCGCCCAAGCACAAAATATTTCGCTCTACCAATACATTGGTCACTTATTCGGCAAGGACTCCTCTCATTTTGAACTCCCCGTTCCCATGATGAATTTGCTGAATGGTGGAAAACATGCGGCAAATTCAACAGATATGCAGGAATTTATGGTTATGCCGGTTGGCATGTCCTCATTTGCCGAAACCGTTCGGGCTGGGTCTGAGATTTTTCACAAACTTGGCAATCTATTAAAATCTCAAGGACTCTCAACTTTAGTGGGTGATGAGGGTGGGTATGCTCCCGCACTCAAGACCAATCACGCTCCGCTTGAGTTGATGGTTGAGGCAATTAATCAAGCTGGCTACCGAGCCGGAGAAAACGTGGTACTAGCACTGGATCCTGCTGCCAGCGAATTTTATGCTGACAATCTCTACAATTTAAGTATTGAACAAGCCAATTTGAATTCTCAACAACTTGTTGATCGCTATTGCCAGTGGGTTGAAACCTATCCAATTCGATCGATTGAAGACGGATTAGCGGAAGACGACTGGGCTGGATTTTCATTACTAACAGAGAAAATCGGCCACCGAATTCAAATTGTGGGTGATGATCTATTTGTGACCAACCCCACACGCTTGGAGCGCGGAATCAGAGAGAAAGCAGCCAATTCTATCTTAATTAAGCTCAATCAAATTGGAACGGTGTCAGAAACCATCGAGACGGTAACCATCGCTCTCCAAGCTGGAATGACGGCAATTGTTTCTCACCGCTCTGGTGAGACCGAAGATAGTTTTATTGCAGACTTTGTGGTGGGAGCTGGCACTGGTCAAATCAAGACTGGCTCACTTAACCGTTCAGAAAGAATTGCCAAATACAATCGCCTAATGCAAATAGAAAGAGAATTGGGTGAAAAAGCCACAATTACCGACTTCCCTTTTGTGTAATTTTTGGTATGCTGAAGCGAATTATGACAAAAACC
>DAOQVB010000120.1:0-1796 GCA_035341315.1 Candidatus Woesebacteria bacterium
AAATTGTTTCAGATTTACAATCACGAGCTAATCCAGAGAAAAAACTCGTACTTCAACGTTTTTTTAAGACCGCTCCTGGTCAATATGGTGAAGGAGATGTTTTTTTGGGTGTGATAGTGCCAGATCAGAGGATAGTAGCCAAAAAGTACTATCAAGTGGCAGATTTTGGTGTGGTGGAAAGACTTTTAGCTAGTCCAATCCACGAATATCGGTTAACAGCATTAATTGTGTTGACCTACCAATTCCCGAAGGTAGAATTAGAAAAAAAACAAGCATTATTCGATTTTTATTTGGGTCAAACTGCAAAGATAAACAACTGGGATTTGGTTGACTTATCAGCACCAAATATAGTTGGTGAGTACATGTTGGCGACAAAACTGGATATGGAGCGACTGCTTCAGTTGGAGCAGTCTCCCCTACTCTGGGAACGTAGAATCAGTATTATTTCTACTTTGGCTTTTATCAGAGCGGTAAAGAAAGGCCGAGTTGGTAGCGAATGGCTGCAACCTCCTTTGATACTGGCGGAAAAACTGCTTGCAGATAAGCATGACTTGATGCACAAAGCAGTGGGATGGGTATTGCGCGAAGTCGGCAAAGCCGACGAGCGCGTATTACGAGAATTTTTAGAAAAGTATTCAAGTGTGATGCCCCGAACTGCGCTACGCTACGCAATTGAGCGATTGGATGAAGAATCGAGACAAAAATACTCAAAGAGATGACTCACTTATCAGAGGAGAATTGCCACTGCATCGCGTAATTTTGCGGCCAATTCGAAATCAAGATCTTTTGCAGCCGCACTCATCTGTTTCTTTAGTTGCTTTATGAGCTTCTTTTTTTCCTCTGGCGTGTAGTTTTCTGGGTGTATTTCATTGAGATCGAGTCGCTCACGTTCCGTCAAATAGATTGATACGCTATGTTTTGTTTGGTTTTCTTCCTTTTTCTTACGATTAACAATCATGTCGGTTCTAATTGGTTTGTTGATCGATTCTGGAGTGATCCCGTGGGTTTGGTTGTATTGTTGCTGAACCTGTCGGCGACGTTGGGTTTCTTTGATGGCGCGCTGCATTGAACCGGTTAGATTTTTGGCGTAGAGAATTGTGTGTCCTTCTAGATGACGGGCAGCGCGCCCCATGGTTTGAACAAGCGCAGTCTCCGATCGTAAAAAACCCTCTTTATCCGCATCAATGATGGCCACCAGACTGACTTCTGGCAGATCAAGACCCTCTCTGAGCAAATTGATGCCGACCAACACATCATACTTACCTTCCCGCAGTTCTCGTAAAATATCACTTCGATCAAGCGTTTCAATGTCAGAATGTAGATAGGCCACCTTTGGCATTTCATTCAGCTCAACCAAGACGACCTTCTCAGTCGTAGACTTTGGTTGATGTTGGAGGTGGGCAAAATAGATAGGATTAATGGGTCCAATCTCAATTTGTTCGATTGGTAATTGTTCACCTCGCCATACCACGGATTCTGAGTCTACTTGATTGGACTCTATCAAATCATTGTTTGCTTGTTGTTTGGCGCGTGCGCTCTGCCAGAGCGCGCGCACTTTCTCTTCCGTGTTTAAGTATTCAGTCAACGCCTCAGCCATTTTTTTTGTTAATGTCGTGACCAAAACCCGCTGACCTTTCATTTTGCGTTTAAGAATTTCAATCACTAAATCCTCGTCCATGGTTTCAAAAACTTTTGCGGCTTGCGATGGCTTCATCGTTGAATACACTTGGACCAAAGTTTCAACTTTAGCTGAATCTGAAGCCACTCGATCTTGAAGCAAAGTACTGATATTGCTC
>DAOQVB010000121.1:0-1752 GCA_035341315.1 Candidatus Woesebacteria bacterium
TTATTAGTTCTGGTAATTTACAAGAAATGTTTGAATTGAAAATGAAATCACTCCTTGAGAGGGGAGTGTGTGAAGATGAAGATGACATGAGATTGCAAATCTGTGTTGATTTTATAAATAAGATTAGGCAACGAAACAAAGAGGATCAACAGTACCAAAATAAATATTTGCCGACCATCGGTATCGAGTTGGAATTTCTTTTTATACATGATCCAGATTATCCAGAATTGAATTTTAATGCTTCAGATTATTACTATCGAACCAACAGGTTAAAACCATTAGATCCCCCATACAAACCAATACAAGAAGTAAATGGCGCTATTGAATACGCCATTGGACCAAGCGCATCTCACCTCACACAATTGAGGGAAATACTTCATCTAGCTAAAATTGGTTTGCACCCATCAAATTTTTTTAGTCCTCATATTACGATTGGTGGTCTAGATTTATCCCCCGACCATCAAGAGCCGCTCTACATACAATCATTAGTATTTGGTTGTGGATTTTCTGAATTTAAACAAGCCGATCTCAATCTTCGACGGGAAAAAGGTAAATTTAAAATTAAATTAAGAGAAAGATATAAAAAAATAACAGAGACCCCTGATGGTATCCAATATGTTCCCTTTTTAAAAAAACGAAGCGCTGAATACACAAAACCATACGGTCAAAAACAGACGGAACAAGATGAGGATAGTTTGCGTAGTGTTGAGTTTCGATTGGGTAATAGGTTTAAGAGTTTCCAAAATCTCACCAGAGAAGTTGATGCTATCTATTACCTATCGACAGCTGCCATAGCGCATCAAAAGGATGCGTCAGAGAGAGATCCTGTTGAGGTAAAACTTTCTCAAATTTGGGAGGAGTTGGCACACAAACTAGATGAAATATATCTACAGATTGGTATACATTTTCCATCTGGTGCAACCAAGTCGTTTATCTTTGGTTCTTCAGATTCTGAAGAAGTGAAGGCAAAAAGGGGATCTACCCCGTACAATACTCACTTATTCGAACTGGGCTACCAATCTGCGACAGACGCTGTTTTTCGATCGCAGATCCGTACTTTAGTTAAGAACGCAAGGAAAGAAATTTTGGACTGCATTAATTGCCGATAATGCAAGGTTTAAAGATTATTAAGAGCTGCTTCCATACTTGCAACTTTGGCTTTGAGAACCGTATCGTCAGGACTTATATATTTTAGAATATAGTGATATTGCTCGAGGGCAGCTTGAGGATTGTTTCGTAGTTCATAAATGGTGGCCAAGGTACCTCTCGCCTCGGCGTAATTGGGTTTTAGTTCCAGGGCTTTTTGCAAGCTAACAATAGCCTGCTCATATTCTGATTGGTAACCTAGAATTTTTCCTTCTAGTAACCAAGGTCGCGGATCAGTTGGGGATAATGTTTTAGCTTTTTCTACCACTTCAAGCGCTTTGGTTAGCCAGGCCAAATCTAGTGGAGCCAACTGCATGTACGAGCCAATTTTAGTTAAGTACATGGTGTAGTGGACAGGATTTACTTGGGTGCTATTCTCGAGTAAGGTTGCTGCTTGGCTCGCAAGAGTCGCAGCTTCACTTGCTTGCTGGCCAGCTGCAAGCTGGCCAGCAATATTTGCATAATAGCCACCGAGCGTGGAGTAATAACTGGCCTCTTGTGGTCTGAGCGCAATGGCTGAAAGAATTTTGTCTGATCCAATAGCTAACTGACCTTGTTGAATGGTCGTTTTGCCCTCAGTGTAGAGCACGTCAGCATGACGAATTG
>DAOQVB010000122.1:0-1732 GCA_035341315.1 Candidatus Woesebacteria bacterium
CCATCCGTAATAACTGCGCTCGGGTCGTAAACCTGCTTCCAAAATAGAACTGTGATTATTAATCGTATCCGTTGGGGATGATTTCAAATGGGGTTGAGCCTCAATCTGACCCACCAAATAGGGCAATGAGCCTAAGTTAGTTTCCGAGGTAAGCGCCAAACCAAAGATATCACCCAATTGCTGTTCTAAATACAACAAAGTTTCTGAGGGTACCAAAGAAAGTGGTTGTTTGTGCGTTTGGCGAAGTTTATCGAAAATAATTGACTTTTCAGATTTATTAAATTCCTGCAGAGGTTGTTTGAGAGATTGATCAACAGAAATTCGTTGATGTAAGGATGGATGAAATTTTTTCGCCAAAGGAAACACCTGTAACAAATGTTCATATGCCAAATCTGCTTGTTGAGTGAGATCTTGTTGTTGAAACATAGTTATGAGGTAATAAGGGTTCTCGCAGAAATGAGGCGATCTATAGTGAGTGTTTTTCCCAGCACTTCAATTGTTTCAAACAAAGGAGGTGTAGCAGATTTTCCGGTTGTACTATAGCGAAGCAACATAAAATATTGTTTTCTTTGCCAGTCGTTTTTTTCTTGCAGTGAACGGATTGCATCTTCAATTTGGGGTAAATTCCATTCTGGTAAAGCTTCAAGACGGTCAATTGTGCCTGTCAGTTGATTGATAACTACTTCAGCAGTGGATCTTTGGAGGAGGGGTTTTTCATCAAGAACGATCGGTCGATAAAAGAAGTCAGTTAATGATTCAATCTGATTTAATTGCTCAAGTCTTTCATGAATGAGTGGTAAAATTGAAGCTGCTTTTTCCTTGGGAAAGTCGGCGGGAAGAAATGGTTGTGCCAGATTTACAAAATCATTTTTCGAATAGGCACGAATATATTGTCCATTAATCCAACGCAGTTTTGCCAAATCAACAATCGGTCCAGTAATATGCACAGATTGAAATTTAAAAAGCTCTATAGCTTCCTGTAATGAAAAAATATCTGATTGATCTGGATGTGTCCATACTATCGACAAAAGAAAATTAATCAACGCCTCGGGCACTATTCCTTCCGAGCGATACCACTCGACAGTAGTATGTCCATGGCGTTTGGAAAGTTTTGACTTATCTGGATTTCTAAGAGTAGGAGTATGGAAAAACACTGGTTTTTGCCAATTGAAATAATCGTAAAGCAAAATATGCTTGGGTGCCGAACTAAGCCACTCTTCACCGCGCACAACGTGACTGATTTCCATGAGATGATCATCAACCACTACAGCGAGATGGTATGTCGGAAAACCGTCTGATTTGAGTAGCACTTGATCATCGATATCGTCGCTATTAAAAACAATGGTTCCTCGTACCGCATCAAGAACTGATATCTGAGTTTGTGTTGGCACTTTTAATCTGATCACATGTGGCTCCGCAGCAGCTCGCTCTTTTGCTTCGCTAGGACTAATTGACCGACATAATTTGTCATACATGGGGGGCTTACCATCTTTCTGCATTTGATTACGAACAGACTCGAGTCGCTCTGCAGAACAAAAACAGTAATAAGCTGCGCCTTGGTCGACCAATTGTTGAGCATATTTGTGGTACAGCAGCAATCTTTCTGATTGCCTGTAAGGGCCAAAAGCGCCCCCAGCTTTGGGACTTTCGTCTGGCTGAATATTGACCCACTCCAGCGCCTCATATACAGCTTGCTCAGCTTGTGGGTCAAGCCGCTTTTGATCTGTATCTT
>DAOQVB010000123.1:0-1730 GCA_035341315.1 Candidatus Woesebacteria bacterium
GGGGATAGTTACATATACCGGCGTATGTTTATTTGTGTTCTGCTCCGAAAAAAGCTGTCTAACTTGTGAAAGCTCCTGAGGATGAAGGATGTGTATACCAATACTATCAACACTCGCCGCTACTGATTTGGAAGATAAAACCATTATAAAAAATACCAGCAAAACAATCCACAGCCTTCTCATAAACGCAGTATACCAGTTAATTTGCGTTTCAGGTGCTTTTTCGATATAGTGAGGGATTAGCTTACAACTATGAAACGGCTGTTCTTTCTTTTTTCATGGACGTTGTGCATCACTGGTTCAACACTAACTTGTGTAGCTTTATATCAAATGTCACAAGCAAAAACAGCGCCGGTCTATCAACCTATTTCTGCTGTAGTAAATGAAGTCATTGCACAACCACTGCCAGAACCAACTGAGCAATCAACGACTGACGTAGTTGAAATCCAAGACGCAAGGAGCGAATCAATTAAACAATTTATCATAAGACATAATCCAAAACTACTTGATGAGACGCCCGAATTTCATGAACAATTAGTGAAAATTGCTGATGCTGAAGGTCTTGATTACCGGCTTTTACCCGCAATTGCCATGAATGAAAGTGGTCTTTGCCGAGTTATCCCAGAGAACTCTTACAATTGCTTGGGATTGGGCGTTCACAGCCAGGGTACCTGGCGCTTTTCCTCGTATGAAGAAAATTTTGCAACTGCAGCCGCCATATTGAAGAAAAATTACATTGATAAAGGCTTGGTTACCCCAGAATTAATCATGACAAAATATACCCCCAATAGCCCCAATGGCGCTTGGGCTAAAGCGGTAAATCAATTTATGAACGAGATTCGTTACAACGACAGGGTACTTGGCATTGAGGCTGAAGACGAAAACTTTGTGTTGGAATTTGCGCAACCCGCTTTAGAAGAGTAAATTTTCAAGACTTGCGCAATCTAAATTGTGCCGAGAGAGGGGATCGAACCCTCACGCCTTGCGGCACACGGTTCTAAGCCGTGCTTGTCTACCAGTTCCAACACCTCGGCGGTGAACACCTATTGTACCGCATTGAGACCTACTTTTTTAGCTTGACCTCATACCTGACATTTAGCTACTTTTCCGCTATAATTTGCTACTTTATGTCAACCCAACCGCAATTTATTACCATCAAAGGTGCTAAAGAACACAATTTACAAAATATTGATTTACAAATTCCAAAAAATCAATTAGTGGTTCTAACTGGATTGTCGGGTAGTGGTAAAAGTTCTCTGGCATTTGACACTTTGTATGCGGAAGGTCAGCGTCGCTATGTTGAGTCTTTGAGCTCTTATGCTCGTCAGTTCTTGGGATTAATGAAAAAACCAGAGGTTGAAAGTATCGAAGGGCTCTCACCAGCCATTTCAATCGATCAAAAAACCACCTCTCATAATCCACGTTCCACCGTCGGCACAATCACTGAGATTTACGATTATTTGCGTCTACTCTATGCCAGAGTTGGTCATCCAAGTTGTCCCAACTGTGGCAGAGAAGTGGCCAGTCAAACGGTGGACCAAATTGTCAAACAAATAATATTTGAAATAGAGCGCCGTTTGACCAGTACTCCTCTCAGATTGATGATCCTCTCACCGATTATTCGTGAAAAAAAAGGTAGTTTTTCTACCTTGCTTGAGCGCTTGGAACAGCAGGGCTACCGTCACGTTCGGATAGATAAGGAAATTTTTGCTCTCTCCGACAAAATTGAG
>DAOQVB010000124.1:0-1701 GCA_035341315.1 Candidatus Woesebacteria bacterium
TATCTAATATATACATAAATAATTGTTAACTATCTCTACAGTAGCAGAGTGAATTGAAGTAGGTCAAGAGCCAAATTGAGCTATTTTGATAAGGAGTTTTTCTCAAGAAAGTGATGTAGTCCAGACGGACGGGAAAAAGCGTAGAGTTGAGCAATTTTAGTTTTTTGAATGTTGATTATGAATACGATATGCCGTATCAATCTCTGATGAAGCTATTCTTAAGCGATCGGGTTAACCAAGAGATGAAGTAAGATGATGTCGCAGTCTGGTCGGTGGTAGAATTTAACAGGATGAAGCGCGTACTAACAATTTGGACCATGCTCTTTGCAGAATCTATTTTGCTTATTTTCTATTATTTCGTTTTGCCCTTAATAGTCAGTCAAGATAATTACGTACAACTATTTACTGTTTTTCTCATCTTGAGCTTACTTGTACTTATTTTGCATTTAGTTGCTTTATGTAAAACCAGTTTTTCAGAGTTACTAAATTTCGTAAACAGAAAGTCGGGTAAAACAAATACTATTTCAAACATTGTACTTTCAGTTATTTCTACACTTTTATTCGCGATAGTTATCGTGATCATTTGTATAAACAATCCATTAACTTTCGCTCCAATTAGTATGTTTCTGGGATTCACTATTTTCCTGATAAATAACCGCTCATCTTCATCGGCAAAAAAGATTAATCAATCCAGAATCGAAAACATATGGAAAAAGTGCTTAGTAATTACTATTTATTCGTTGCTCCCAACTGCCATCATAATGGAAAGTTGTATGGTATTGCTTGATATCTATTACCCACCCCGCGTTTACAGTGGGAGTTGTAAAGTGGAACGAACGGTGTCCAAAAATCATCGTTCTTATTACTTACACTTGGAGAATTCTGATACGGTTTTGATATCGAGATCAACGTTCAATCTGCTCTTGAATGAAAAGAAAATTTCTGATCGTGTAAGAGTTGACTGTTTGGGAGAAGTGGAAGTGAAGTATCTACGTTTTACTCAGATGCCACTGATGATCAAGAGGGTGCAACCACATTAATTTACTCACTTGTGAAGTTTTTCAAAAGCGACTGTGTCAACTAAGAGACGAAGCAAGATGTTGCTGTAGTCCTACTGGTCTAGAGTAGGCGTAAACTTTCGTGATTCCATGTTGAAAAGCGTAGATAAAGGCTGATTCTAGTAACTGGGTGCCTTTGGATGATGAGTTGCTGATGGTTGGGGCTTGAGTGAGTGGAGGATATTCCATGATGACTGAGTAGCCGCAGGCTTCCCAATCGGCGGGGCGGCCGTTTGGAACAATTTTTTGGACGGCCGCCCCCGTCTCGAGTCCCGCTTTAGCTTTTGCATGAAAACTCAGAACCGGATCTTGGCCACTGCGACAGTAGGTTTCAACTTGAGAGGGTGTATGGTCAGGACAACTTTTTCGTTTTATAGCCGTAGCGTGTTGTGAATCAGAGTTAGGTCGACCAACAACAGAAATTGCTACAGCCACCAAACAATCTCCTTTATGTGAGCTGTGATACATCCGTCCGTTATCAGTAATGCTATCCCATGTATTTGCCCAGTGGTTTGGCGCGCCGATTTGTGTGATTTCAGAGCTGGGCAGCTGGATTCCGCTGACGGTACCCAACAACCGACCACTATTTTGGCGATCAAACATACCAATTAAAATTCCGTGGGCGGCGCGCTCGCTAAATTCT
>DAOQVB010000125.1:0-1699 GCA_035341315.1 Candidatus Woesebacteria bacterium
GTAGTATTGTTTTCAAGTAACTTCCATAATCCATGAGAGCCCAATACCATCGGCGAGGGTTGCTTTGATCGACGGCTGAAGAAACCAGGGGAACCAAATCACGATCGGACACATTTTTTTGATCAGGAAAAAAGTGATACAAAAAAACTGAACGAATATTCGTTTCAATCATTGGTGTGGGTTGATTAAACGCAAAAGCACAAATTGCGCTGGCAGTATATGGTCCAATGCCGGGCAACTTTTCTAATTCTACTTGGCTAGAGGGAAGAATCTGAGTGGTTTTGGCAAGTTGCCATAGGTATTTAGCTCTGCGATTGTAGCCAAGGCCTTGCCAAAAAATGAGCACATCAGCTAAAGAGCTTGACTTCAGTGATTTAAGATTGGGGAAACGTTTGAGGAATACTTTGTATTTGGGAATGACGCGACTGACCTGAGTTTGTTGTAACATCAATTCCGACACCAGAATTGCGTAGGGATCAGTGGTCAGTCGCCAAGGCAACGTGTGTCGTCCATACTTTTGATACCATATAGTAATATATCTCTGAAAAGATTCGATTTCCTGTTTTCGCATCACGGCTACTATAATAGCCTAAGAATGAAGAATTTTCGTTTGGTGATCGCTGGAATTATTATCTGCGTTGTTGGAAGTATGGCGTTAGTCAAATTACTGTCGTTCTTTATTTCAGCGCCGACAACACCCACTGAATCGTCTGGAATTTCCTTGGAAGCAAGCCTTCCCACACCTACACCAACTCCTCAATGTGCCACATTACTTTTTGGAGGCGATATGATGTTTGATCGTCACATCAGAGAAAAAGCCCAAGCAAAAGGTAACTACGATTTTATTTTTGATTCCCTGGCCCCGCTTTTCTCTGAAGCTGATGTGATTGTCGCAAATCTTGAGGGTCCGGTGACAGATTTTCCTTCGAGAAGTGTTGGAAGCGAAATTGGCTCAACAAATAACTATTTTTTTACCTTTGAGCCAAAAGTTGTCGTCGAAATCTTAGCCCAATGGCCATTCATCGTGAATTTAGGTAATAATCACATTTTGAATTTTGGTCAAGAAGGATTAACCCAAACGTACTGGTATTTGAAAGAATCGGGTTTACCTTACTTTGGGTATACTCAGCCCGCTCAAGAAGAACCCAGCTATGTAATCAAGGAGATACGTGGCATTTCCTTTGGCTTTGTCAATTACAACCAATTTGTGACTGGTGGGAAAGAACGAGTTTATCGCGATATGGCTGAAATTAGAGATTCAGTTGAGGTACTGGTGGTCTATACCCATTGGGGCAACGAGTATGTCCAAGAAAACCAGGTGATAAAAGATCTCGCTCATCAACTTGTTGAAGCTGGGGCAGATTTAATTATCGGCTCTCATCCTCATGTGGTTCAAGGTGTTGAAGCTTACGAAGGAAAGCGGATTTATTACTCTCTTGGCAATTTTGTATTCGATCAGTACTTTGAAGAAGCGGTGCAAAATGGATTGTTAGTTGAAGCAAAAGTTTGTCAATCGACTGACACCGATTCTTTCAATTGGGAATTTATTGATCATCCAATTCAACTTAATCTTGATGGGACAACCTCATTGACAGTTGTTGAATAAATTTTTATGTGCCGAGGGCGGGAATCGAACCCGCACGATATTGCTACCACCAGATTTTAAGTCTGACGCGTCTACCAATTCCGCCACCTCGGC
>DAOQVB010000126.1:0-1668 GCA_035341315.1 Candidatus Woesebacteria bacterium
CCTCGCTTGGTACTAGAACCACAGAGTAACTTAAAAAGAATAAATACTAAGCTGTCTCGTGTGTTTTCAAAACTGACTAAATCCAACGAAAAAAAGGATGTGCAAACTCTGGGATCCATCAGTGAGCGAGTAGACCTGATCGTTCCCCAAGCTATTGACTTAGAGTCAATTACTGTGAATGGGGCCCGATTTTTACTTGAAAACTTATCAAAAAAAGAACTATATCATCGACTACCAGCAACTTTGGAAAACCTAGATCTTTCTCAGGGAGCATACTATCTTCTTTCTCAATTAATGAGTCCATACTTCAGATCACCGATAATTGAAAAGCTCATCTCGGACACACTAGAAACTATTGGCTTGAACTTGAGGGAACCAATCCTTCCCTCAGAGTTACATGATATATATTTGAAAGTGGGACCATACTTGCATGAAATCATTGATGGCTTTCCCATCATTCCTGATTCAATTAGAAAATTGAAATCTGGATGGATGAAAGCCGAGCTCTGTAAAACCGAATCAAAATCATTTGTGTTTATTCGCACAGATGGAGATTCTGAAAAAGTAATCCTGAGAACAAGTAATTATGGTCTTGAAGAACTTTGGGCTTACAAGCGTGCTTATGAGGTATTACCTGACTTTGTAACCTGCCACTTTTATCCAGAGCTTGCTGACCAGCCAACTAGTGGTGTAAAGCCAAAAATCAATCCGGTTACAAAGGGAATTGGTTTCCGAGAAGTCTTTGCTGGCGCTTCCTTGGGAGAATATCGGCATTACGAACTTCCAGAGCCAATCAAACAAAGTATCGACCAACAAGTAAAGTATATTAGACTAATGCTCATTATCCACGGCATTGTACATAATCATGATCATCTGAATAACTTCAATGTTCGTTTTTTACTTTCCTCTCCAGATGGTGGTGAAAAAAGCATTTCTTTTGATCTCAATGCGGCAATCCAGGTTGCGGTGGAACGGGGTTGGAATTTGGCACCGATTGTCACGCTGAGAGATTGGGATATGGCGACGATTACAGCTAAATAAATACTGCCTTACACAGCTTTTTTCGCAATTAAATAGCTTGGTTTTTGCCACCAGCCAACCTTTTTGCCAAGTTTAGATGATCGAATCTTAATCGAGGTACATTTCTGAGGTGCCAGCATTTTCGCTAAACCAGTTGGAGTAAGCTGAAAAATCGAGAATAACTGACTCAAGCCTCTGTTTCTCAGCAAAAACAACCACCACAACGGTTGTTCCAACCAAAAAATTGGCCAGACCAATGTTCCCCCTGGTTTAAGAACACGAAAAACTTCTTGTGAGAAATGCTCTGGATCAACAATGTATCGATTGCCCCACACAATCGTTACGGCGTCAAATTGCTCGTTGGCAAATGGCCATGGCTGATTCATATCCCCTACTTTGGTTATGATTCCTTTATATTGTTTGCTGAGCGATCCAAGCATCTCTGCCGAATGGTCAAACGCCACAACAGAGCAACTGACATTCAATAATGCTTTTGAAACCAGACCAGTGCCAGCGGCAACATCAAGCACTTTGAGCTTCGCTGTGGTCGACTTGCCACTAGCCACTAAAACCACTGATGCTACCTCTTCGGCCAATGCTTGCCTGCCGGATTCAACCACATAACTTTGATACTTTTCCGGATCTGAA
>DAOQVB010000127.1:0-1656 GCA_035341315.1 Candidatus Woesebacteria bacterium
TACTTATCGTTATTACTCCCCTCGTTGTCATTACAGTATCAAAGAATAAATTAGAACTACTTGACACACTGATTCTAGAGAAGCTAGCTCCTGTCATTACAACGCAAAAAACAAAATTACTCATGCAGTTGTTGCAACTAATCAATGCTGAGTTCGAGAAACAGTTATTTCGCTTGGCGAAAGATATTAGTTTGCATACGACCGACACGGAAAAAATTGAAAACGCTCGCGTCATTCAGTTTGTGGTGTATGAGACCCAATATAATACCTATCTCGCTACACTCAATCCAATGAAATTAGTACTAGAAAAACTCAGATCAAATAAATTTTTGGCCTTACACGAAGATGATAACGATTTAATCGAAGACTTGTTGTGGAATGCAGATCAGCTCATTCAAATGAGTTTGTTTGGTATAAAACAAGTAACCAACATTCGCGAGGCATACTCCACCATTGTTTCAAATAATTTAAACAAAACAGTTAAGGTGCTCACATCAGTCACAGTTATATTAACCATACCAACAATAATTTCAAGTTTTTTTGGTATGAATGTGCAAGTACCCTTATCCGATCATGTATTTGGATTTTTATTGATTGCCATTTTTACTATAATTGCAGTAGTTTTTATCTACTATTTATTCCATAAAAAAGATTTATTATAAATTTATTTCCACTAACACCCAATCATGCCGACGATGCATTTCACTCCACTTTGGCGACCGCAAAAAGTCAGTTGGGTATATCCAACTACATCAGATAAATCCGTTCTCGAAAATATTCGGAGTAAAAATGCGCGAAAATTTGTGAGTACAATTCCTGAGTTTTTACAACGTAATAAGTTTGAACTTTCTTCTGGAGCATGCACTTTCAAAGAGTATCGAGAATTTTTAGAACTGTATAACGAGAGAACAGCGGCGCGAGGTTTTGATCCAATTGCAAAAGTTGAGTGGTTTAGTGCAAAAAAAAGGGAAGGGAAAAAAGTTGAAAAAATCTTCATTAGACACAATGATCAGTTAATTGGCGGGAAAATAATAACCGTCATTGGAGACGAAGTTCGCTCATCATATAAGGCTAGCCAGCAGTTGCCTATATTCCAAAAACTGCACAATGCCTCGCTCGGATTAATTCTGGACTACTCGATGTTGGATCACTACACGAAAAAAAAGCCGTCACTGCTCACCGCGGGTACTTCTCGGAATTTATTTGGAGTATTCAATACCATCGGGTATCTAACATTTAAATTACGCATGGGTTACCAACCTCAAGTTATCAATCCAAAAACAATCTTTGAACAAACAACCAAAGATCCTCATAAAGACATATGGCTTGCATTTTTATGCGATTCCGCAACAATTAAACAACCACTGACGCTTTATTACTCTGGTGAATTGGATCAAATCCCACAGCTTGCAGAGCTCCAAAAACTCATTTCCTTAGAAAAACTCACTGACGCGGTACAATATAAATCATGAAAATTGCTCTAGGGCTGTCTGGCGGAGTTGATTCGGCGGTCTGCGCTCATCTACTTGTGGAACAAGGACATGCCGTCTCGACGGTGTTTTTGGAATGCTGGAACGAGCCTGGATGCCGAACTGATCAAGATAGGAAAGACGCTCTTTCAATAGCCCTATCGCTTAAACTACCTTTCCAGGTGCT
>DAOQVB010000128.1:0-1600 GCA_035341315.1 Candidatus Woesebacteria bacterium
TGGGGCCGATATTGAATACGCCGATGGCGTAACGCTTAAAAGGGCGCTTGAGGGAAGAAGGGCTTTCTAACTTGTCTGGAAGTGATACAATTGGTTGTAATGATGCTCTTTGTGGGCTCGTCAAATTCTCCGTATCAGTTACCAGAAAGGTACCACCATGCAGGTGTTGGTTTCTTCTAAAAATTTTGTTGTAACTGAGGCAATTAGAAATTTTGCCCAAGAACAGGCGGATAAATTTGGTCACTTGTCTGAAAAAATAATTAAAGTTCGACTGTATCTGGAGACAGTAGAAAAGAAGACTAATGATCCGTTAGCAAATCGTGCGCAAGTTGTGGTAGAGATTCCTGGAGCAGATATTACCGTAGAAAAACGAGCAGTGGAAATGTACGAAGCTGTGTTAAAAGCCTTCGGTGTCGCCCATCGGCATGTGCGTAAGCACCATGAAAAATTGAAAACGAAACGGCGAAAAGCTAAGCGGCAAGAAGATGAAGTTTTGGATTAAAAAAATCTGGTTTTTACCAAAGTTGATCGTGTAACCCGTGTTCGCCAAATGAATACCAGGATTTATTTCCTACAATAATATGATCCACCAGTGTAATTCCAAGTAACTGACTGGCTGCTAAAACCCGCTGAGTAAAATTAAGATCGTCTGCACTTGGCTCAGGATTGCCAGATGGATGGTTATGTACAACTACTACGCCATGAGCGGGGATCTGAAGAGCAGGTGCGAAGATGTCTCTCGGTTCCAGTTGAACCGAATTTTGTTTTCCGATAGCAATGGTTCGTTTTTCTAATAAATGAAAACGCGCATCAATATACAGTGCGAGCACATGTTCTTGTGATGACTTAATTAACTCTGTGACTTGGTCAACAATTAATTTGGGTGAAGTGAGAGCGGGAGAGAGAGTTGGGTGTTGAGAGCGTCGACATAGTTCTTGGATGGCGATGAGTTTGAGAGTCAGCGCCCGGCTGAGGCCGAGCGCTGAACTCAGCTTGGCTGGCTGTGGCGCTAGATCTGCTTGGGCAAGCCACGCTTCAGCTTTTTGAGCCAAATCTAGTACGCCACAGCCAGCGGTGCCGTGCCCGATGATAATTGCGAGCAGTTCAGCTGTTGTTATATTTGTCGGTCCAAACTCGAGCAAGCGTTCTCTGGGTCTTTGGTAGGCGGGCAAGGCGCTTACCGGAAGACTCGATTTTTGTTTCGCCCTCGATACATGTTTGGGTGTACCCACAACTACCCCAACTGAAGCTTTTCGGACAGATTTTGGTGAGGGTGGCATCCAAGAAAGTACTATACGAAACAACCTTGCATTAACCGTAACAATCTTTGAAATAAAACGTTAGCCTTCCTTAGGACCGTGATGTCGAAGCAGTTCTGGTAGTAAAGTTAATACCTGAATCGCTTGATGACTCCAATTGACGTGTGCATGGTCGGCAAGTTCAAGAAAAAGATGATTTAAAAACATTGCTTTATGCGCAGCGCTTTCAGTGCTGAAATTTACATCCACATCATCGTTCTCAATCGCAGATTGAAGTTCAGCCTTGTGGGTTTGTAAGTTTTTAACTTTTTCTCGTATTTCGAGGGTCAATGTTTTGCCAT
>DAOQVB010000129.1:0-1536 GCA_035341315.1 Candidatus Woesebacteria bacterium
ATTGCAAGACTTCCTTCTTTCAATTCCCTAGGAACGGCTCTCATAGAGTCATCAGAAACACTAACAATTATTGGAAGAATCATTACCGCCATCACGATAATTGCACTTGCGGCGTTAAAATAACTCGCACCAAAATACTCCCTTAAAATTGGACTTATTGTTATAAGAGCAAAAAAACCATATACTATAGAAGGGATACCTGCCAAAAGTTCAATAATAGGTTTAGCCATTGAACTAATTTTTTTATTTGCAAACTGAGTAAGGTATAATGCAGCACCAACGCCAAGCGGAGTTGCAATTAAAATAGACCCACCAGCAATTAAAACAGTACCAGAGAGTAAAGGGAGTATGCCGAAACTTGGATCTGTTCCACTTGGTGTCCATTTAGTTCCTGTAAAAAATTGTAATATACTAACTTTTGGACTTAAAAAAAATTCAATAGAGCCATCCACCAATGTATAGAGAATAGCTAGACTTACTATTATTGCAAGACTTGCTGCAATGAAGATTAGTCTAACTATCAACCCTTCTTTTAAATCAACCTTTTTGCGAAAGGGATTATCTCCATTGAGATATGCTCTATTGACTTTACCTAACATTTAGGAACACTCTTAATTTAATTTTGAAAGTTGTGCAGGGAGTATTGTTGGGTCAACTAAGGACACCTTAACATATCCGACTTCGGGGACTATTTTTTGTCCTTCTTCACTTAGGATATATTTTAAGTAAGCATTTATAGCTTTTCCCTTGTCAGATGAATTGTTTGGAATTCCGTTTGTGTATATGTGTAAAGGTCTTGCCATTGGATATTTTGCTACATTTTCAATTGATGCTTCAACAAATGTATCTGCAGATTTTTTAGCTATCTTGGCAATTTTTACTTGCCCAGGATTTTCCATAATATACGCGTATCCAAAGTAACCGATCGCGTATTTGTTCGATTTTATTGCGTCAAGAATAACATTGTCGTCTGCACTTGGGTTGTATACTCCGTCGCCGGCATCAAGTCTTGTTCTTGCTACCTGAGTTGCCTTCCCCCAGTCTTTAATTATACTCTCAAAGAAGTAATCGTATGTTCCGCTGGCTTCATCAGGCGCATATATTGATATTTTTGTGTGTGGCGCTCCCTTTTCCATTAAACCTGGAACTTCGTCCCAGTAGACTGCTGGGTCGTCATCTGTGAAAATCTTGTAAAGTTGATCGTATGTAAGTTCATTTGCCCAGGTGTTTTCATTGTTCACCACTACAGCTAATACGTCGTATGCAACAATCCATTTTGTTGGAAGAACGCCACTGCAAGCTGCTGTTGCAGTACCGTCTAAGCTAACTAATGTTTCGTCGCAACCTACACTCTTATAGTCAGAGCTTTTCATTAGCCTGCTTGAATCTCCTAAATCTGCCTCTCCTTTAAGCAGAGCATTCAATCCATGACTTGATCCTCCACCAGAAACAGAAATCTGTGCACCTTCAAACTCTTCTGCCCAGTATATTGCCAATGGCAAAACTGTGCTTGATCCTGTCTGATTGAGTTTTACA